>JBDLUK010000211.1:0-25441 GCA_039805365.1 Bacteroidota bacterium
CGTTTGGCATACACTCTACCCAAATGATCAGACAATAAGCATTCGCCATTTCGGGGAACGGAAACACGCTCAAAATAAGTTGAGAAGAAATACAAGCTCCCTTTTTTGTTGTAGGTATCGAACTGGCAATGCTGAGATTCAGCTTTCTTGTTCAAAACAAGAAAAAACAAAGACAAAGAAAGAAATGCAAAATTTCGCATGCGACAAATTTATAATGAGTACATGCGCAATCGGTAAACGTTCAAGTTAAATATGAAAATCAAGCACGAAATTCGTATTGATCATATTCACTTTATTAATCTGATTCTTCAAAGGAATTTTCTCCTTGGTCATTTCTGTTTTTCCTGACACTAAAAATCTTAAATTCAATCCTTCCCAGGCCCCTTTGAATGAATACGATGCAAAAAGATTCATTTGTCCATAGCTCGGCATTCCATATTTATTCTGAACAAAATTTGTAATAGAAGGAAGACGGTAATATCCCAAACCACCTCCCCATTTCAGACCATTAGAATTGGTCAAAGTTACTTGAGATGTAAAGGCATGGACATTGGCCATTCCCTCATTTCGTTCCCGAGACATGAACGTATAAAATGGATCTCGGCCCCACTCTCTTGGCATAAGGTATCGATCTCCATTTAAAATATGTGTGTAGTTCAAATTCCAATTGTATTTAATATCCTTTAAACCAAGTTGAGTACTAAGGACATTGCTTTGTGCACCCTTTTGAATGTAGGATATTGCCTGATTTTCATTCCCCCCATTACCCACAGCATTTTGATGAACCCACATTGAATTGAAATACAACTCATGACGGCCAAAATCCTTGGTATATCGACCTTCAATTAAAGATGTATTCATGACATTCTCAAAAAATGCATTCCAATAACTTAATTTGAAGTGAGGTGTTATCTCTATTTCTGGATTTACCATCACCAAAACACGTGCAGGATCTTCTATTTCTACATGTACGCGATTGCCTTCTGTATTTACACCCCATCCATAAGGTCCAATAGATTCTCTTAATTTAAACCAATCAACCGTAGATCTTGGTGAAATACCCCAAATAACTCCTCCTTGAAATTTCCATTTTTTATTAATACCGTTTTGATGAAACCACACACCTTCTTCTAGTGTCGGACGCATTCTTCCATCTTGCATATTAACAAAAGGAGTCTCAAGTGTCATTCGGCCCAATGTAATGGTTAAAAACTTGTGAGTGTATCTAAAATACAAGTCTTCAAGACGGTCTAAATTGTGACGATTGGTTCTATCCAAAACATCAAATTGTCCAATTTCGTATCTGTTTAAGGATTGAGTGGTTGGGTCTTTCTCATTTAGGTTTGAAGACCAAACATTAAAAATGAAATAACCACTCAAGCCCATTTGAAATCCTTTAAAAGGTTTTGTGACCAATCCGATTCCAGCGCCTTGCGCCAATGCAAAATCATCTTTTAGTAATCCCTGATTTAGTGTATTCATAAAAAATGAACGCGAATGGAAATGCCAAGCAGAAGCATCGAACAACCCTTTAACGGTAGATACCGAATCACCTGATTTGCCATTCTGTGCCATAGCAGAATCAAAGTGTTCCTGACCAAAGAAATGGGATTGAACAAGCAAGAAAGAAAGGGAAAATAAAATCTTGCGCATCAATTTCCAGCTTTGATATAACTCCATCCCTGCTCTTGTTTTTCCACAATTTCAATAATTCCACCAGGGATAATTTGAGCTTTAACATGCAAATCCTCTGGGACAACTTTTCTCTCATTCATCGAGAATTGACAGGCCATAAATACAACCCCCTTGGCACTGTAATCACTTACCTTTTTAGAAACTACAGAAGATCTTTCAACCAGCATATTTAATCCCGGGCCATGACAAACAACTTCCAATTGCGAGCCAGGGGAAAGCGTCAATAGATTACCCAATTGCTTCATGAGTGCTTTGTGAGACAATGTGTCGTTAGATGTCATTTGAAAAACAATCTTATGTCCGCCAATATTTTGTGATTGTCCAAATGACGAAATAGATACGAAAGCCAATACAACAAATAAAAAATTTCTCATCATACTTTATTTAAATTCATAAATAACCCCAGTAACTTGGGTTAGCAAATTTTCAGGGGCATCTAATGCCACCGCTGATCTCTTGGGAACCGGACTAACAAGTTCATGATTTGAAAGATAATCACGCATTACTTGGTGCAGGGTAAAGGGTGTATTCAATGCATTTTTAACTCCTTTGATTCGACAAAGCATATCCGCAGGATCTCCGTCCCTTTCACAGGCACATACTTGATAGAGTTTATCTGCAACCAACGGCTCATTCTTCACCCAAACATTCTTTACACGTTTACCTTTCTCTGCATAGGCATAAAATTCAACTTTCATTCCATTGAACTTAACTACCCAACCACCAAATCTTTCTGATGCTTCTTTGGCAAAAACATTATTCAATTCTTTCTCAAGCCATTTTAATATTTGATCGCCTGAAACCGTTGCTGTTCTTACTGTAGAATCAACGGGGAGCATGTCAAATATAAATCCATTGGTAATTGGAATATTACCAGTATGATCACGTGATACACGGGGAGGGCAGAACCTAAAACCATTGCTTAAAACTATATCCACCTCCTTCATTTGCCAAGCCAACGCATCCAAAATCAATGTATCGATAGTATTCTCAATTACAAAATATCGATACAAAGGGATAGAACTGTAACCAACGATTTTCGTTATATCTTCATGAAAAGAAAATTCATTCTTTTCTATAATTTCCATTACTTTTTTGTCTGGTTTAACACTGTCCGATTCTACTTCCAACAATTTGTAATCATCTTGAATCAACTTACCATTTGCAAAATGTAAATCTAACTGACCAATAAAACTTCCAAAAGCTCCCGGCTCAACAACCTTAGCAAATTTCCCTTGAATTGGAACACGAACTCGTTCATGCGTGTCGCCGCCAAGAATATAATCCACACCCCGACATTGCTCAAGATTTGACAAATGAATTTGTTGTGACAACCCTAAATGAGCTAGAATAATAACGGCTTGACATTGCTCTTGCTCACGCAATACTTTAACGTAATGAGCTAAATTTTCTTCAGGCGCTGAATAAATAATGCCTTTGCTATAATTAGGAGATTGTCGCAGAGGAACCAATGGGTCGGTATATCCTATGAATCCAACTTTAATCCCTTGGTTATACCAAATATGATATGGGGGAAATATCAACTCCCCCTTTTTATTATCTCCTAAATCATGGTACATATTCGCACAAACCTTAGGAGCATTCAATGAACCTAAAAGTTTTTGCATGGCCTCCTTGTAATAAATAACTTCCCAATTGCCCGGGAGAAACAAATCATAATTTAACGCATTCAAAATTGGCACCAGCGCTTTACCTGTTGTCTTTACAGACAACTCACTACCCTGAAACATATCACCAGTATCAATAAAAAAAGAGTTTTCATTTTCCTTTCTCAATCTCTTAAAATATGACGCCAACTCTGCATATCCGCCGGTCTTTCTAAAAACACTTTGGTTGTTTTCCCAGAACATCTCATCATGCGGATGGACCTGGCAATGGACATCTGTTGTCTGAAAAATACTCAAACATACCAAGTCTTCTTGATCAGGATTTTCTCTCAATTCAGTTTCATTATAGAAAGCGATTTCAGAACCCAGAAAAGGCGTGAGTAATGGGACAGCCCCTAAAACAGGGATTTGCTTTAAAAACTTTCTTCTTGATGACTCTGGATTCTCGCTCATTATTTTTTATTTTTTTTCATTGACGTCCAAGGTCCATATTTATGTTGTGTCTCAGAAAAACCATCCGCATAGGGACCAAACGGGTGATCCATAGGTTTTTCTTCAATTTTTGGCCAGTCGTTGGAAATATCCTTCTTTGGGCGTGGTTGGCTATTTACAAAAGCGGCCACATCCCAAGCTTCTTCATCAGAAAGAATCGAATTGTCATGGGCTGCACCAAGTGGCATATTGGTTTTTACAAACTTTGCAAAGTTTGTTATCCTGTACAAACCTGCTCCATCATTATAACTATTTTGTCCCCATAATGGTGGGTAGATATATTTTGTTTTATCCCCAGCAAGTTGACCATCCCCATTAGGTTGATGACAAGATGCACATTTGGATTTGTATATGCTAGCTCCAGCCACAGGGTCACAAGCACGATCTAGTAAAGCCAAATCTTGAAAACCTGAACCTTTGGGCTTAACTCCCTTATCAACTTCCTTTCCCAAGAACTCTATGTAAGCTACTATCGCAGTCATCTCCTTTGAGTTCGAATCTAATGCTGAACCATTCAAAGATCTTTCAAAACAATCATTTACTCGCTTATACAAATTCTCAATACTACCAGACCTTGCGCGATACTTGGGATAATTGGCAGCAACCGCCCCGTAATTATTTCCAAACACTTTTGTCCCCGCTTCTAGATGACAATTTTGGCAATTCATTCCATTCGTAGTCATTGGCTTTACGGAGCCTTTAGGGCCGAAATAAATCGCGGTGTTGACAATCAAATCCTTTCCGTACAAAATCAAATCTTTTTCAGTTTGATCCTTTACAGAATAAATAGATGGCGCCTCCCAAAAACCATTTGGATCCTTAACTTTTACAATGCTCGCTGACGTTTGATCTTGATCAGGTTTTGTACCCCAATAGGTATTTTCTGTTAGGGTAATGATGTAAACCAATAAACCAACAACGATAAAGAACAACCAAATTGTCAATTTCGTCATCAAAGAAACGGAATTGAGCAACCTTTTTTCCAATGGACTAAAGTCTCCCATATCTATGAATTAATGTGGTAATTTATCCTTGAATAAACCATAAAGAAAAGTTCCAAACATGGCGAAAACGAACACGATAATCATAGAAGAATATCCATAACCAATATTTACAACCATTGGACCAGGACAAGCTCCGCTGAGGGCCCAACCCAAACCAAAAATGATTCCCCCAATCAAGTATTTCTTGTAGGACTTATCCTTTGGATGAAACATAATCGGATTGCTCGAAAAATCTCTCAATTGGAATCTCTTGATTAATGCTACACCTAACACACCAAGAGTAACGGCAGTTCCTATAATGCCATACATGTGAAATGCCTGGAAACGAAACATTTCTTGGATTCGGTACCAAGACATCGCTTCCGATTTGGCCATGATGATGCCAAAAACTATACCTACTACTAAAAACTTAAAAAATTTCATATTTAAAAGATCATTGGAAATAATACATGAGTCATAAACAATCCCCCGATAAAAAACCCTATAACGGCTATTAACGAAGGAACTTGCAAGTCTGAAAGGCCGCTAATGGCATGTCCCGATGTGCACCCCCCTGCATAGCGAGATCCAAAACCCACCATCAGTCCACCAATTGATAGGATTAAAAAGCCTTTTAAAGTCAGCACAGCCTCCCAACTGAATATCTCATCCGGTTGAGCACTTGTGGGCGAATCAAATCCCAATTGCGCCAATGACTCTATCGTAGATTGAGAAAGTGCAAGCACTTGACCATCACTTAAAACATTTTTGGCAATCCAACCACCGATAATTGCACCTACTAGAAAAACCAAATTCCAAGACTGAGTTTTCCAATCAAAATCAAAAAACTTAACGGCTTTACCCGCGCCTGCCACAGAGCATAAGGTTCTTAGATTACTCGAAAATCCAAAGGACTTTCCAAAGTACAATAAGGTGAACATAACTACTGAAATCATCACTCCTGAAAACCACCAGCTCCAGGGTTGTAAGAAAAATTCTATCATTTTATATTCTTGTATTAGTGAAATGTAATAATCGGCTTAAACATGTGATTAATCAACTTCTCAGCATCAGTGTGACCAAATAAATTTTTCCGTCCGCTATTGCTTAGCACCACCAAATCCATGTCATTCATTTGATTAAAATGGATTACACCATCTTCTATGTGAGTGTCAATGATGGTATGAAATTGAGTTGAATTCCACCCCATCTTATTTGCATAATCCTGCATGTTTTTTTGAACAATTCCCATATCATGGTTTGAACTTTCAACATGCAAAAAATGCATTGTACTATTCTCACTATCCACCATATGCTCTAACCAATGTAAATCTTGTAAAAATGGTTCAGAGAAATCCTGTACAAATAAAACGTTATTTAATTCCCAATCGGCTCTGTCGCACATGAGCGATAAAACAGGAATTTTTGTTTTCCGGGAAACCATCTGTGTATTGGACCCCGACAACCACTGCGAAACGCCAAAGGCGCCACTAGTTCCCATTGCAATTAATTCATACTTGCCTGTTTCGGCATAATTGCAAATGGCATCGGTCAACTTACCCACTACCCAATCAACTTGAATATTACCTTGATATTGGTCCAATATTCCTGAAAGTTTTTTTTCAATCACTTTTTTTTGGGCATTCAAAAAATCTGTATCCACTTCACCACATGTAACAAAGTTCCTGTCTGCATCGAGAGATACAGTTTCAGGAACTTGTAAAACATGCAAGAATGTTACTTCATGATCCTTTTCCTTCATCATGCGCTGGATCAATACAAAAGCGTATTCAGACAGTACGGAAAAATCTGTTGGTATTAAGATTCGCATTTTAATCAATTAAAGCTTTTAAATCGCCCCAGGTTCCGCCATTGGTCACATTGTCAATTCCAGCTTGATTAAGGATTGACTTGGCCATTCCGCTTCGAGCACCACTTCTGCAAAAAACAATAACATGGGATTTCCCTTTGAACTCTTCTAGTCGAGAGGCAATTTGATCCAATGGGATGTTTACAGATGCATTAACATGCCCCTCTGCAAATTCTTCAGGTGTTCTCACATCAACTAAAAATGCACCGTTTTCAATTAAATTTTTCATTATTTCATTAATTTACTTTGACAAACAAAATCTGTTTTAGGAACTGAAGTTTCAGCTATTGATTTAAACCCACCTTCCACTTCCGTGAAATTTCTGAATCCTCTTGCTTGTAAAATAGATGATGCAATCATACTTCTATAACCACCGGCGCAATGCAGAAAAAAGTGTTCCTCTGGATTTATGTCCTTGGTCCAATCATTAATCTGTGCCAGAGGTCGATTAAACGCCTCAGCAACGTGCTCTGCTGCATACTCACTATCTTTTCTTACATCAAAAACTTTTGCCTCCGCATTGAATCGGCTCTCAAATTCCTTGGCAGAAATACGATCTACTGAATCAACTTCCTTTCCGGCATTATTCCATGCTTCAAAACCACCAGCAAGATGTCCCAATTGTCTATCAAAACCAACTCTCGCCAAGCGGGTAACGGTCTCTTCTTCCTGACCAATCTCAGTAACCAATAATAATGGTTGATTTACATTAGCAATAAGAGCGCCCACCCAAGGTGCAAAATCACCATTCAATCCAATATTGATGGATTGAGGGACAAAGCCTTTCCAAAAATCTGAACTAGAACGGGTATCTAAAATCAAAGCACCTTCTGTTTCAGCAGCCATCTCAAACTCTGTAACAGACAACCCACGCATTCCGCTGTTCTTAACATTTTCAAAAGTCTCTATACCTTTTTTATTCATGGCCACGTTCATACCAAAATAAGCGGGAGGTGGCGTTAACCCGTCCAAAACGGCAGCAATGAAAGCATCCTTGTTAGGTTGATTTAATGCGTAATTCATTTTCTTCTGATTACCCAGTGTGTCAACAGTTTCCTTCATCATGTTCTTACCGCATGCACTTCCAGCTCCATGTGCAGGATAAACTGTAACATCATCAGCCAAAGGCATAATCTTGTTCATCAAGCTGTCATACAAATGACCAGCAAGCTCTTCTTGTGTAAGATTGGCTGCCTTTTGTGCCAAATCTGGACGGCCTACATCACCCAAAAACAAAGTATCCCCAGAGAATATCGCGATATCTTTTCCTGACTCATCCCTCAACAAAAACGTTGAACTTTCCATCGTATGGCCTGGTGTATGCAAAACAATGATACTGACATCACCGACTTTGAATTCTTGATAATCACTTGCCACGATACATTCAAATTCAGGATTGGCATTGGGACCATAAACTATAGAAGCGCCTGTCTTTTGACTCAAATCGACATGTCCCGATACGAAATCCGCATGAAAGTGAGTCTCAAAAATGAACTTCAACGCTACACCATCCTTGGCCAATCTATCCAAATATGGCTGTATTTCGCGCAATGGATCTATAATAGCAGCCTCTCCATTTGAGGTGATGTAGTAAGCGCCCTGCGCCAAACACCCTGTGTAAATCTGTTCAATATTCATATTTTCTATTTATTATTTATTATTTTAATAATGTCTCCTTGATTATAATGTAAATGCCCATTACCAGGACAAACCAACCAAAAGCTGGTTTCAATTTGGCTCCATCTATTCGTTTCGACAATGTGGATCCAATAAAAATTCCAATTATTGCAGCCGAAGTAACAGAAAGTAGTAATTGCCAATCTAAATTCACATGACCTAATTCCCCTGTGAAACCTATCAGTGATTTTGCAGCAATGATTACCAAAGAAGTTCCAACAGCCTCCTTCATCGGCAATTTAGATAAAACTACCAAAGCTGGGATAATTAAAAAACCACCGCCAGCACCAACCAATCCCGTAAGAACTCCAACAACTGACCCCTCTATAAAAATCAATGGATAATTAAAAACTTGGGTAGTCGATTCTTCCAAATTACCTTTTGATTTTCTAATCATTGAATAAGATGCCGCAATCATCAATATTGCGAAAAGGACCATTAAGAAAATAGACTTAGTCATTTCAAATTGCCCAATTGTAAAAAGAGTATTTGGAATAAGAGGAACGATAAAGGCTCTGGTAAAATAAACAGCCGCTATAGAGGGAATTCCGAATACTATGGCCGTTTTAATATTTACCAATTTGGATCTAAAAAAGTTGACTGATCCAACAGCACTCGTGGCTCCTACAATAAATAGGGAGTAACCTGTTGCAACAACTGGATCTACACTAAAAACATAGACCAATACGGGCACGGTCAATATACTTCCGCCTCCACCAATTAATCCCAATGAAATTCCGATTAGCACGGACAATAGAAAACCAAATATTATCATCTCTTCCTTGTATTGAATAATCTTATCGGCAAAACTATAAATGGTCAACTATTAAGTATGTAACAGAAGTTACATAAAAAAAGGGAGCTTAACTCCCTTTTTCACTTGTTGATCTATCTAACAATTTTCATTTCATCTAACAACCTATCTGCATTGGCATAAACATCAATCACCCAAAGAACATACCGAATATCAACCATTATGTTTCGGCAAATGGTTGGGTTGAAATAAACATCACTCATGGTACTTTCCCAAGATCGATCGAAATTGATTCCCACCAATTCGCCTTTGTCATTCAACGCTGGCGAACCACTGTTTCCGCCTGTTGTATGGTTGCTTCCGGTATAGCACACTGGCAATGTCCCGTTGCTCGCATAATCCCCAAAAATGTGATTGCGGTACAATGAGTCCAATTGTGGATGAATATAAAAATCAGGATTACCACTGGCATTCTTTTGGAGAATTCCATCTGTTGTGGTTTTGAAATCATATGTTACACCATCCTTGGGATGGCTACCTCCTACTTTTCCGTAGGTTACACGAAGGGTGCTGTTGGCATCGCACCATTTGGAAGCAGAAGTCTTTTGTATTGCTTGAATACTCACCCATGCTTGCAAAGCTTTCTCCAATTCTTGTGAAAACATTTTGTATTTAGGAGCAACAACCGTTGCATGCTGCTCATCTAAGGCAATGGCCATTTTGTAAACGGGATCATTCAAAATAGTTTTAAAATCGCCCTTCAAGAAAGCCTCCTTGAACTTCTCTTCACTCATAAAAACGCTTTCCTCGTACAAATTGTAAAGCACACCTCCCCAATCATCTTCCGCCTCTACCAATGCGTCTCTCAATGCCTGCCCTTCTAATCTTCCGCTTACCTTTGAAACCAAAAGCGGAGCCATTTCAAAGAACATATCTCTTTCTGTCATGGGATCAAAATCTTTGTAAAACGCAGCTACTTCCGACCACTTTTCCTCAGCCAAACCCTTTGTCCAATTTTCCTTTTTGGCCATCTCAGACCATTCTTTGGCGCGCATAGAGAATCTAAACAACTCAGGTCCTACCCCCATAAATTCGGAATATGCCGAGGTCGCAAGAATATACGCACCATATTCACGGTACAATGAATCGATATCTTTGACCGGTTGAATATTTGTACTTTTTGCCAAATCACTCTCCTGCTCCTTTTTCATATTCACCACATCAAACTTTTTCAAACCTAAAAGCTGACCTTTCCATTTGATATAAGCATTGGCCACAGAACTTTGCTTGGCCGCGTATTGAATCCTGATTTTATCTGAAGATTCCATGCGCTCCTTCAATACACGCATGGCCACATCTCTGAACCCAATGCGCAAAGGCAATTGATCATTCACCATAAACTCAACTGCAGGAGATGGCAAGAAATGTTCTGTACGACCTGGGAAACCATAAACCATGGTGTAATCTCCTTCGTTTACCCCCTTGGCATTGATGGTTAGAAACTGTTTGGGTTGATAGGGTTGATTACCCGAATTGTAATCAGCGGGCTCATTGTTCTTGTCCGCGTAAACTCTGAATACAGAAAAATCTCCTGTGTGGCGGGGCCAAACCCAGTTATCTGTATCACCACCAAATTTACCAATGTCCGAAGGTGGAGCTCCAACCCAACGCACATCACGGTAGGTTTTTAAGACAATTCTATAAAACTGTGTTCCGTAATTGTAATCTCGGATGAAAGAAGCATATGCCCCATCAGCCGTTTGCCACTCTTTACCAAAAGCGCCTCTTCCTTCTACCGCCCAAGTCTTGCCTTCAGGCAGAGCCGCCAGCTTGGCGTACTCCATTTTCAATGCGGCAAGCTTGGCAGCTCTTTCCTCTGGTAGGCTTCCCTTGAGTTTGGCATTGATCTCATTGCTAACATCAACAATCGACTCAACCATAGAGATTGTTAAACCGGGACAAGGTTTTTCATCGCTCATACTCTTGGCCCAAAATCCGTGTGTCAGATAATCGTTCTCAACCGTACTATGCGATTGAATGTAATCAAATCCACAATGGTGGTTGGTAAACAATAGCCCCTGATTTGAAACGAATTCACCGGTGCAGCCCATGTCAAACCATACAATGGCATCTTTCAAACTAGACCCTTCTGCTGAATACAAATCATTGGCATCCAATTTTAACCCCTTGGCTTTCATGTCACCAATTACATCATCCAAATTGGATGGAATCCACATGCCCTCTTGCGCATGTCCCCATGCTGCTATAAACAATGCAGCAAGCAAAAAACTAATTCTCATTTTCATTTTCATTTACTTTCTTTCTGTTCCATGTATTAATTTCAATGCCCACTTGCAAAGGAGGCATTTCGGGCAACACATCTCCACTATTGATGTTGCTCACTGATTTGAACATTTGACTCGTTCTGTATTTCAAACACAAAGACAGATGCCCCATGCCTATTCGTCCTTCAAGGCCGTATCCTGTTCTTTGCAAAAAAGATGGGTTACCATAGTAACTCCTCTTTTTACCGGAAATAATATCTTCACCTTCGGCGTTTTTATCCATCTCGAACAATTGGTTGACAAAATTCCATTGCAAAAACGCACCAAACTCTGTAAATATTCCTGGGCCAAATCCACGAGAATGCCAGTTGTAACGAAATGCAAAACCAATAGGAAAACTCCACTGACGAAATTGCTGTTTACTATGAATCCTTCCAAAACCCAATGGCTGTGTCTCATTCTGGGCAACCGCCATCTGGTTATAATGTATGCCGTAATTGATCACGGGGGAAATCCATTGTGATCGATTAAAAACCATCCTAACACTTGAATTAAAAAAATACGAATCCGAATATTTCATTTTAAATTCATCATCTATGTTTCGCGGAACAAAACCGCCCATCGAAAATGATCGGTGAACAAAAATATCACGTTTACCAAAAAGTTCTCCATTGGATATATTTCGTTGCAACAACGGTCTCATTTTCCTATGCAACAACGTAACCTGCCCCATCGACAATGAGGAAGAAACAATGGCCAATATCACAATTAAAAGCTTCATCTATTCAATCAAATAAGTTACAATTCTCTGACGGTAAAACACCCTTAGGAAATGACCCGAATACTTAAAAACATCATACATACCGCCGTTACTTCCTTCTGGCTGAACAACCCAATATTCCTCTAGTTGACCTTTTTCATTCTCGATGTGCACATACATCAAATTTGGATTCTCCAACCACACCACATTCTCAGGAGGCTCGTGTAAATACAGAGAATCTGTACCTGTCGTTACAGCATCTATTGCCAGGGTATCTACCAGGGTAAAAGACGCAACGGATGAATCCAATTGATGATCAGGAAATTCATTGTCGTACAATTCTATTTCAACCAAATTTTGAGAAATTCGATCGAATTTAATTTCAATATTTTGATCACCGATTACGCTGTCGCTGACCAATTTATCCGATTGAATAAAATAGCTGGCTTGTGGAACTCCATAACCATGTGAATAATCGTAGTAAGGGTACAAAGTTGCACTTTGCTGAATTTCCGACCACAAATCAGAGGGTCTCTTATCAGGGTGTCCCTCTAGCACGCATGCCGCAAAACCTGCAACCATTGGACAGGCAAAAGAAGTTCCGGAAACCATTTCTACTTCATTTCCAGCACTGACAAATACATCTCCCAAAGCAACGACATTGGGCTTCATCCTGTAGTCCGCGGTAGGTCCAATGGAAGAAAAATCGCTTTTCAATCCATTGTATCCGCAAGCCCCAACGGTCAATACATGTTCAGCATCCCCTGGCGCTCCGATAATTTCCCAATAACCTTCTCCTGAATTTCCTGCACTATTCAAGACCAGCACTCCTTTCTCCCAAGCTCTCTCCGCTGCTTGAGACAAGAGGCTTTTGCCATTCATCTCTGCCCTCTTAAACAATTGATCACTGAAGATAAGCGAAGATGTTACGATCTGCGCACCATGTTTAACCGCCCACTCCAGTGCCTCTATCCACCTTGACTCTCTAATCAAATATGCCGAATAATTTTGTTCAGCACGTGCCAATAAAAAATTGGCATCCGTGGCCAAGCCAAACTGATTGTGATGGTCCAATCCCGCCATACAGGATAACACTTGTGTGCCATGTTTACTGGCCCTGTACACATCGTTGTTCTTTCTAACAAAATCCCATGTATCCTTAATCTGATTGTTTTTAATTAAGTGTTGCAAAGTAGAATCTTCTTTCAAACCTAAAAATCCCGCATCCAGAACACCGATTGTGATACCCTTACCCGTCCAACCACGTTGAGTAAAAAGTTCGCCCTGAAGAATACTAATCTGGGCATACTCAGAAATCCATGTCGTGGTATCCAGTGGTAAAGAATCCGATAACAAACGAGCAGCAACGTTACTGGCCACAATAACATCGCTTGAATAACAACGCATTGAATCTATTTCAAATGGTGCTTCGTATTTATTCCAATCATATTGTATGTCTTGAACCGCAAAAGCATTGAACCACTCGCTATACCCTTGCACCTGAGGTCCCCAAAAGTTGGTGACTTCCATTTTACTTACAGACGGGGCCACAAAAACCCAACAATCCTTGGCCTGAGCAAAAAACAGCACAGGACAACAGCACACAACAAAAACTGTAAGTAAAATTTTGCGCATTGGACAAATATAACCACCATGAGAACTTTCCTTGTATTGAATTGTTCACAGAGTATGAAGATCAAAGTAATTGAAACCACCTGTTTTATTCCCGCAGAGCTAACGACAGTTTGGACATTTTTTAGCAATCCCGCAAACTTGAATGCCATCACTCCTCCTGAATTGAAATTCGAGATTCTTAGTGATATTGAAAACAAAGAAATGCACAGTGGTATGATCATTCGATACAACATACGTCCTTTGATGAATATCCCTATGTCTTGGACAACAGAGATCACACATTGCCACGATCATCAATTTTTTGTGGACGAGCAGCGATTTGGTCCCTACGCTTTCTGGCATCATCAACATCATTTTAAGGCCGTGGAAGGCGGAGTAGAAATGACCGATATCGTTCACTACGCGGTGGGATGGGGTATTCTCGGAAAAATAGCTTCTTGGGTTTATGTGGATCGCCAGCTTCAACACATCTTTGATTTTAGAAACATCGAAATCAAGAAAATCTTTCCTGCGAGCAAATAAGCCAAAGCTTATCTTTGCATCATGTCTGTGAACATTCAAAACAAAAAAGCCCATTTCAGGTATTTCCTTACTGATCATTTCACGACAGGGATTGTTTTGTTTGGTCCAGAAATCAAAAGCATTAGAGCCGGAAAAGCCAACATTGCAGAAGCGTATTGCAAGATGCACAAAGGTGAGTTATTCATTATCAACATGAATATCTCAGCCTATGCCAATGCGGGTTATATCAAAATAGCAGAGCGACGAGAGCGTAAGCTTTTGTTGAATAAAACGGAACTCTTGAAAATCGAAAGAAAATTAAAGGACACAGGAACCACATTGGTACCCGTTAGGATGTTCATCAATGAAAAAGGTTGGGCCAAATTGGAAATCGCTGTCGCCCGTGGAAAAAACATGAGTGACAAAAGAGAAGATGCCAAAACCAAAGATCTCAAAAGAGAGATGGATCGTGGAATGGCTGAATAGTACGTTATCTCGAAACAGGCATTTCCAAATTCTTAGGAAATGCATCTTTACAGCGCCAAGAAATTGAATCCGACCAATTGCCGCGTGGTGTTCTAAAGCGGTACATTTCCAACATCTTGTCCAAGAACTTTTCTCGATGGATTTCCTGAGCACCCATTTTAGATAAGAAGGGTGTCATTTGCTGAGCGTCCAAAAGCTTCCATTTTTTTTGCTTCAAAAATTGAATCAAAAACATCAATGCCCATTTTGAACCATTGCTTTTAATGCGAAACATGCTCAATCCATAAAAAACCCGACCCAATGCCACGCCCATCAATCCTCCAATGAGTTTACCATCTTGATAAACCTCTAATGAGTGCGCGAAACCTTGCGCATGTAACTCATTGAACATCGAAATTGTAGACGGATGTAACCAAGGATTGGTCGAAATACCATGCCTTGAGCAATGCTTCATAGTTCGATTAAAATCAAGATCCCAATGAAAAGTAACACCTTGATTTCTGACTTTACTGAGTTCCTTATCAAAACCAGGGTGCAAATGAGGAAAAAAAACAGCTCTCATTTCCGGGCTCCACCATTTGATTTCTTCAGATTCTGAAAATAAAGGGAAACAAGATTTTTCAAATCCTTTCATCACGCGCTGCCAATGAAGATCTCCACCAACCGCAACAATATCTCCGTCCATCTCATTGCGATATGGAAACCATATTTCCTCTTTATCCAAAACCCACAAAGACATGGTCAAAACTAAAAAGGAATACCTCTTCACAATTGGTATAAATTATGCCGAATTATGCGCATAAACTGCATATAAATTCGCATAAAATTGCATAAAGCAAAATGATGACATTTCCTGACTGGTTAAAATCTCGTTTATCCAATCCTCTTCCCGGAGAGCAAGCGCATGCAACGATTTGGTCGTACCCTAGAAATTCATTTGAAGATGCGATCAAAGCTGATCCTCCGCCCCGTCATTGCGCGGTAAATGTTCTTGTTAGACAGGAGGAAAATAACTACCACATTGGATTTATTTTGAGAAGTGACTTCGGCATTCATGGCAGCCAACTGGCTTTTCCAGGTGGTAAGATCGAAGAAAACGAATCGCAAATCGAATGCGCCGAGAGGGAAACCTGGGAAGAAATTGGCATTAAAAATCATCATTATCGTTGTGCCGGTGCATTGAGCCCCGTCTTTATTCCACCTAGTAACATGCTGGTTTTCCCTTTTATAAATGTCTTGAGTGAGGACATCGTAATTAATATCAACACCAGAGAAATCAGTGATTTTTTCTGGGTGCCCATGCAACAACTGCTACCCGATCAAATTGTAGAAAAAGAGCATTACCTCAAAGCCTTCGACAGCTCGCGTGTAATCAAAGGCATTCCTATCGGTTCGCATTTTCTTTGGGGTGCTACCGCCATGATCTCTCAAGAATTGAGTCATCTTTGGATGGAATTTGAAAATCAATGAACGAAATCAATCTTCATCCATACAGCAAGGCATGATTCGAACCTTCCATCAGCAAACCGACGAAACTCTTATGGGCGAGGTTGCGCGCAAAAACCATCGCGCGTTCGAGACGTTATATGCTCGATATAGCAAACTCATGTTCAGCTATTTCTACCGAATGCTCTGGAAAAACAGAGAACTAGCCAATGACATGACCCAAGAATTATTCACCAAGGTGGTGCTCAATGCGGAAACATTTAATACTTCAAGACCCTTTAAAACTTGGATGTACAGCATTGCGCACAACATGTGTAAAAACGAATACGCCAAACATGAAATTAGACAGAAGGCACAAATGCCCATCGAACAGATTGAGCGAAATCAGGCAGCACTTGGCATCGATCTCTCTGATTTCAAAATAAAACTATCCCAACTTTTGGATCAGTTAGACCCCATTAAAAAGGAAACGCTCGAACTTCGATTCTTTCAAGAATTAAGTGTCCCAGAAATCGCTACTTCAATGAATTGCAGTGAAGGCACCGTGAAGTCAAGAATATTTTACATCCTGAAAGATCTACAAAAAGAGTTGATTGAATTCAAAGATATTTTGGGCATGTTTATCATTTTAATACTCTCCTAAGTCATGACCAACAAACAATACCAATCCGAAGATATTGAAACACTCTTGATTCAGAAGGAATTTTCAGAATTACTCCCTGAAGAAAAGGACTTTGTTCTTTCACATCTAGAAAGTGAAACTGAATATACGCGAATGAGGAATCTTCTTTTTCAATTGATTGAGATGGATTCAAATGATATTCCCAATGGTCCAGATGAAAGTGTCAAGAAAAATTTAGACACTCTTTTTAATGATTCCTCAAAAAAAAGAACATTGTGGCAGTCGATTCCGTTTTGGAGTATTTCTGGAATTGCAGCTGTCTTTGTTATTGGTTTCTTTTACTTTCGAAATCCAAAACCATCAATTGAACATGTTGCATTTGCTGACAACAACACCAAGAAAGAAACTTCCACAGAAAATCCCACAAAGCTTGAAAATCAATCGATAAAACAACCGGAAATAGATCAAGTTCAATTCGTCACTCCGGATATAATGCAAGAAATCATTCAAGATGAAGTATCTGAATCAGAACAAATCGACAACGCCTCGGTTGCCGATGTTCCATTGGAATCAGCCCCTTCGATTTTGGAAAAATCAAATTTCGACCAAGTCAATTCCAACCTCAGTCGCACGCCCGTGGTTGCCAATGATGCTGAACAGGCTTATGGTCGTGATGAAACAACAACCATACATGAAGAGTCCATCGACATCACCCAAAATTATCCAGGAGGTACTTCGGCTTTGACTACTGAAATTCATCAAATACTAAAAAACAATTTCTTAAGAAGACCAGAGACACAAGAAGTTAAAAAGCCCGGTTCTATACCACTAACAAAAGTAATATTCAAAATATCTGTTGACGTCAATGGAAATGTTTCCTTGGTAGAGGTTGTAAAATCATCCAACAAAAACCCTGAACAATTGAACATATGGTGCGAATCATTAAAACGTAATTTAAAGAAATTCGCCACCAAAAATACCCCTTCAGCCCAATCCTTTTATTTTCCTGTCAACCTAGAGTTGCATTAACATTCCTTATCAGGATGTATTGCACAAGTTGAAGACTAACTTTTTATTTTCGTCGCAATAAAATCACAGATTATGCGAGTGTTATTGTTTTTAATGTTCAGTGTAGTATCCATTCAGTGGATCGGTGCCCAGACGCACGTCAACGTGAAAATCAAGAAAGAGAGCAATGGGGAGACCATTATTGAGGAAAAGTCATTTGAATTAAAACCTGGAGAGGATTTAGAAGATGCATTGAAAAGAAATGGCCTCGATAAAAAAGGGGCCAAGGAATTTTCAATTCAGATCGAGGACAAATCATTTTCGCAATCTCCGCAATCACCAGGGGCTACCTTTAGTATTGAAGGATTACCTTTCATCGATTTCCCCATGGATGTCCCCAGTTTTAGACCCCGAGCATACTTGGGTGTAACCTTAAAAAATGGCAAGCACCACCCTGTTGTGAGCGATATCTCGCCCAACTCGCCTGCTGAAAAAGCACGCCTGCAAGTCGGAGATGAAATTAAAAAGGTTGACGGCTCCTCCGTTCATAACTCCCAAGACATCGTCAATATCATTCGAAAAAAGTCTCCTCAAGAAATCGTAGAGTTGAAGGTGAAGAGACACGGAAAAAATTTGAAGATGAATATCCCATTGGAAGCCCTACCCAACGCTCCATTGGTGGACGATTTCCCCACCTTTCCATTTGGCAACTTTCCTGAGATGAGAATTGAAGAATTTGAAATCGATGAAAAACCCAGCGCGTTTTTAGGTGTTACACCCAACAATGAATTTGCTGACATGGGTGTGAAAATTGACAGTGTTATTGCCAATTCCGCAGCAGAAAAAATGGGATTAAAGAAGAATGATGTCATTATTGCATTGAATGGAAAAGCGATTCAAAACTTCGACGAACTTAGAAAAATTATTAGCGAATCCATTCCAGGAGATGGCTGTGAAGTAACCATTATTCGAGATGAGAAGACATCCATTATCAAAGGAAATTTTGGTGGAAAATCACTTATTGAAAGAGATGGTTATAGAATATACCGCAATGAAAAAGGATTAGATGATCAAGGTCAAATCAACTTGGATTACGAGTTTGACATGGACGATTTGGAGCAGTTGGACTCTACAATTCAAATTAAAATTTTGGAAGATGGCATGATCATAAACTCCAATATGCGTTCTCGTCAATTAAGCTTGCATAAAATTTCTGAAGAAAATTTATCCTTGGTTACCACGGATATTTTATCCCCATCTGACTTTGATCAATTGTCTTTTGTACCTCAACCCAAAACCGAATCATTGGACATTCAGCTGACCTCCAGCAAAGCAATGCCTATCCGAGTGGTTGTTCAAGATAAAGAAAATGGAATCGTCTTTAGCGATGAGCGACCTAAACCAATCTCTGAATACACAGGAATGATTAGATATGCAGGTTGGAACCAAGGTTCATATTACCTATTGATTTACCAAAATGAAAAATTGGTTATTGCCAAAGAACTACAAATCGACTAATTAAAGTTGGTGAAGTTCTGATGATGACAACTCCGATATAAACGCTTTCAATGCCTCCCATCCGGAGGCATTGATGTTATAGGTCAGTTGGCATTTATCCGTTTGATCAATATGAATTTTATGCGCATCATTGCTTTTTAAATAAGTCAACACCTGCGGCATTTCCGCGTAACTGCAAGTAATTCGAAAAGCTATCCGCCATTCCTTCTCTTCAATTCCCGCATCTTGAATGGCCAACTCAACAGCCGTTCTATAAGCTTGAATAAGACCCCCAGTCCCCAATTTTGTCCCTCCGAAATATCGAACAACGATAGCCAATGTTTGTGTGATTCCTGCAGACAGCAATGCCCCTGACATCGGCTTTCCCGCAGTACCTGATGGCTCCCCATCGTCACTAAACTTAACAAAATCCCCTTTGGGACCCAATCGAAATGCATGACAAACATGCGTCGCATCATGATAATCCCCTTTGAACTTTTTGACAATTTCCTTTGCTTCGTCTTCACTGGAGATTTCAAAAACAAAACCCAAATGCCGACTACCCAAAACACGGTAATTGGAAGAACCCGACTTAGCAAGAGTTGAATACAACTCCATGGTCGTTTATGAAATTGGATTTAACATCACACTGAAAACATTGATTGTATTGGGGTCTCTATCAAAATACAATTTATCCAAAGCTCCCAAAATGGTATTGGCTCTGAAATAACTCGTGTACAACTTGTTCTCCCCTAACAATGACCATTGAATGGTGTAACTGCTCTCTTCCTCTTTGTGGTATTGAACATAACCCAACATTTCACGATAAGCCTCCAATTCAGAATCTGAAGAGACCGAATGAAAGAGAAAAGATTGATTGTGAAAAGGATTAAAAGTTATCAAACGCAAAACGAACTTGGATTTCTTCTTCTCAACTTGAAAATGAATATTCTCCTTTCCAATACTGATGTAACGACCAATCTTGGATTGTATCTCTACTTTTTCATCTTTACCTTTCGTTGTCATGACTTTATCTTTTTGTCCAAACGTTCAAATTCGGAATTATTGCTGACGTACTCCGGAATGAACGACTTGAGCTTACCAACCAACAACTCATTGTTTTGTTCTTTAAACAACTCAGTGAGTTCATTAACCCAAGCTTCCACTTCGTGCCAATCATAATCTCTTACTTTGGCAATCATGATCATCTCGTGTCGAGTTGGAAGTGTAAATTCCTCAGCACTTAAAACTTCCTCATACAATTTCTCTCCTGGTCGTAATCCTGAAAAAACAATATCCATATTGACTCCATACTGGTATCCAGAAAGCTGAATCATCCGCTTGGCAAGGTCAACAATCTTGACTTTTTCACCCATATCAAAAACAAATATCTCACCGCCATTTCCCATGACACCCGCCTGCAATACAAGCTGCACAGCTTCAGGTATTGTCATAAAATAACGCGTGATTTCCGGATGGGTAACCGTAAGCGGACCACCCTGCTCTATTTGCTTTTTGAAAATTTTCACTACAGAACCATTCGACCCCAACACATTTCCAAATCTTGTTGTGATAAAGGTTGTATTGGCTCTTTGATTCAAAGATTGAACATAAATTTCAGCCGCTCGCTTGGAAGCGCCCATGACGTTGGTCGGATTGACAGCCTTATCAGTACTGATCATTACAAACTTCTCAACACCAAACTGAACCGACAAGTCCGCCAATATTTTCGTTCCCCAAACGTTGGTCAAAATTGCCTCTGAAGGATTATTCTCCATCAAAGGTACATGCTTATATGCGGCTGCATGGAAAACTACCGAGGGATGAAAAGCTTCAAATACCCTTTGCATTCGATCTAACTTTCGAACATCAGCAATAACAAATTCACAAAGGTCAGAGTTTAACTCATTATCGAATTCAAACAAAGGTGTCTCGGCTTGATCCAACACAATAACTTTTGCTGGCTTAAAGAACAACAACTGCCGAACAATCTCGCTTCCGATACTACCTGCAGCTCCTGTCACCAATACCACACGACCATTGATCCAACTGGCAACAGCAGCCTGGTCTGTTTGAATTTCATTTCGACCCAACAATTCTTCGATAGAAACTTCGCGCATGGGAGTTGCACTAAGTTCACCCATGATCCAATCCTTGGATGAGGGAACCTCCATCAACTTTACGCCAGATTCACTGGCTCGCTGAATCCAATAAGATCGCTCATTTCGCTGCCCTTCTTCCAATGCCAGAATTACTTCCTGGGGAGAAAATTGTTGAAGAATAAGCGGCCAATCCTGTGCTCCTGAAATAATCATTCCTTCTAAACGATTCCCCTTCCATTGATCGGTAGGATCAATCCAGGCCACCACTTTCTTCTGACCTTGACGATTCTCTTCCATCACCCGCTTGGCTGTTCTTGCCAACTCTCCATTGCCTACCAAAACCACAAATCGTCCTTCGTCCTTGACATCCTTGACTGCCACCAAATAAGACCACTTCACTCCGGCCCTAAAAATGAGCAATGCAAACAAAGCGAAAACATATGTGAGAACGATTATTGACTTGGGTATAAAATACAACCCATCTTCAGACCATAAAGGACGAATAACATTCATCGTCATTAAGAGAACGGATGCTACCGTAAGAACGATAAAAACCCTTTTCGCCTCTTGTATACCGGTATACCGAATAATTCCTGCATAAGTTTTACCAATTAAAAAAGAAACAGCAAAAACAGCAATTAATACAGGATAAAACCTAACCGCTAGTGCCCACTCATTGTGTGGGGGATGAAATTCAAAACGAACCAAATAGGCCGTTATGAATGCAAAAGAAACCCCGATGACATCTACAAAATAGATGATCCATCGGGGAATTGTATTTTTTGGCAATAAACGCACTGCAAAAATTATCTCGAAAGCACCACAGCGCTTGCGCCACCGCCACCATTACAAATGGCCGCACCGCCCAAGTGACCGTTGTTGTTCTTCATGATATGAACCAAGGTCACCAATATTCTAGCGCCTGAACATCCAAGAGGATGACCCAATGAAACGGCACCTCCGTTAACGTTCACTTTGTTTGAATCCAAGTTCATTTTTTGAATGTTAGCCAATCCAACTACTGAGAAAGCTTCATTCAATTCAACGAAATCAAGATCACTAACCTGAACTCCTGCTTTTGCTGCAGCCTTTGGCAAAGCCAAAGCTGGAGTTGTAGTGAACCACTCTGGAGCCTGCTCTGCATCCGCGTATCCTTTTACTTCAGCCAAGGGAGTTAATCCCAAAGCATTCATTTTTTCCTCGCTCATCAACACCAACGCCGCTGCTCCATCATTCATTGTAGAAGCATTTGCTGCTGTAACCGTTCCGTCTTTTGTGAATGCGGGACGCAAACCTGGAATTTTATCAAAAGATACATTCTTGTATTCTTCATCTTCTGAAACCATCACAACATCGCCCTTTCTTCCCGTTACAGGAACCGCAACAATTTCATCATTGAATTTTCCTGCAGCCCATGCCGCTTGAGATTTCTTATAGGAATCAATAGCAAAAGCATCCTGATCTTCTCTAGAAAAGTTGCATTCCGTTGCGCACAACTCTGCAGCATTTCCCATCGCATAATTGTGGTAAACATCAGTCAAACCATCCTTCGCCAATCCATCAATCATTTGGACGTTACCATATTTGTTACCCCATCTATTGCTAGGAACATAATAAGGAACTTGCGACATATTCTCCATTCCTCCAGCTACAACTACATCTGCGTCACCGCATTGAATGGCTTGAGCCGCCATCATTACAGCCTTCATTCCTGATGCGCAAACTTTATTCACTGTAGTACACTGCACACTATGAGGCAATCCTGCAAATACAGCAGCTTGACGTGCAGGAGCTTGGCCCAAATTGGCTTGCAATACACTGCCCATTATTACTTCTTGTACTTCATTTGGATTTAATCCAATTTTCTCAATTGCACCTTTGATAGCAACTGCACCCAATTGAGTTGAGGAAACTGAAGATAGCGATCCTCCGAAACTTCCCAACGGAGTTCTAACCGCAGAGACGATATAAACTTTTTTCATAATCATTGTATTGCTGCAAAGGTCGCAAGGAAAGCTTCTGATTCCAAATGTCTTTGCCGTTAACAAGTATTGAAAATATATTGGCTTGATTTTTCGTTGGACCTATTATTTTCGGGAGACAAATATGAACATGCGTCAAATACTTATAATCGTGCTATTTCTGATCGCATCCGCTCCGCAGATGTGGTCTCAAAAAGTAGTTAACTTCTCAACGGACAAGGAGGAGTTTATCAAACAATTGTCTGGACTTTTCAATGAACAAAAGAAAGGCAGTGGCAAGGATGTAATTGAAAAGCAGCTTGAGCCTATTTGGATTAAAAATCCAGCCTTCAGTGCTGATCAAGAGAAAAAAATCATTGAAACTTTGGATCTTATGCTTGACCTCAAAGTAAAGGTATTTCCGGACTTTGAAAAGTACATATTATGTCTAATTGCCATTAACGAACACGCTATTCCTGCGCCTCAATTTATGCCTTGGCACCAGGTGATTCAGGGCATTCTGAATGATAAAAAGAACAAGCGAAATATTACCAATTTCTTAGAAACATCGTTGGACTTTTTCACTGATCAATCCATTTACGTCTCCGAGGCGGTAAGCTGGAAAGCACAAAGCGGAAACTACACTTTCAAAATGGACTCCGTTCCGCACATCGATTTTGAAAACATAAAACTATTATGCATCAGTAAAGGAGACAGTTCTGTCATTCACAATACAACGGGAACATTCTACCCTGCTTCTTTCCGATTCCTTGGAAAAGGAGGAAAAGTAAATTGGAAGCGTGCAGGTTTGGATGAAAATTCAACATACGCCGAGGTCAAAAAATACACAATCAAAATCAAGACATCCAGCTACATCGCTGATAGTGTAACGTTTTACACAACTTATTTCAATAAACCTCTATTAGGTAAATTGACTGAAAAAATCATTGCCGGTAAAGATGCAGAAAGTGCGAATTACCCAAAGTTCGAATCCTATTCACAACGATTTGAAATTGAAAATATCGTTCCTGGAATTCATTACGCCGGTGGTTTCACAATGAGTGGATCAAAGTTCAATGCCTCTGGAACTCCCGAAAATCCCGCCAAGTTGATTTTCACAAAAGACAACAAACCTTTTCTTATTGTCAATAGTCTTTTCTTTGAATTGCGTCCCGACCGTTACATCAGTAGCCACGCAAGTGTGAAATTCATCGTAGATAAAGATTCCATCACGCATCCTGATTTGAACATGAACTTCACCATCAAATCCAGAGAGTTGACGATGGACAGAACTGAATTGGGATTATCCAAAAGTCCATACGCCGACACCTATCACAATACCGATTTGTATTTCGAGTCTTTGAGATGGATCATAGATGAACCCATGATTTATTTCGGACCATCCAAAGGAAGTACATTAAAAAATGCCGCCTTTGAGTCCAATACTTTCTTCAGTAAGAAAAGATTCACGGCGTTGATGGGTATTTCAAGTACCAATCCTCTTCATGAAATTGAACAATCGTTCAAGAAGCTTGGCACCAAGCAAATGACCACCCAGCAATTGGCGCAATTGACCCGATATGCAGAAGAAGAATGGCACCTGGTTGTAATTGATCTTTCTAATAAAGGATTCTTGATGTATGATATCGATAAAAGAATCATCAAACCCCAACCCAAAATGTACAACTACATTTTGAACTATGAAGGAAGAAAAGACTATGATATACTTCAATTCAACAGTGAAGTTAACCGCGGTGAAAACGCCATCTGGAATCTGACCAACAATGACATGAATTTGAAAGGGATTCAAATGTTTTACATCAGCGACTCTCAGAAGGTGGCTGTTTATCCTAAAAAGCAAGAACTGCTTTTAAAGAAAAATCGAAACTTGGTTTTTGATGGTATCGTGAAAGCAGGAAACCTTGAGTTCATGGGCTCTAATTATTATTTCGACTATGACAAGTTCCAAGTTGAAATGAATAAAATTGATAGCTGTCAGATTTACATCAACGATGAAAGCCAGCCGAGAGACCAATATG
>JBDLUK010000212.1:0-4424 GCA_039805365.1 Bacteroidota bacterium
CTTTTCACCCCACTTTCAGTGATGGCTACTACCCACTTGTAATTGGCTGTTAAAGCAGTATTGGCAACCGCCTTGATCTCTACCCTCGCCTTACCTTCCGCCGCTTTCCAGGTGCTATTCAAGGTGATATTGATGGGCGATGTTTTTGCCAACTGCGAAGTTACAGCCGCACCCCAATCACTGGTATTCAACAACTTACTTCCATTGAACGCAACCTGATCCACCGCTCCCAATGGCAAGGAAGTGATCCCTCCCATGGCTGTGGCAATCTGATCTGCCTCTATGGAACTCATGGTGTCGTAACCCGCCCATGGAAATGTCAAACTCATAGGGGTCTTGGGATACAATGCAACCACTTCTACCCGACCAGAATTGCTCGATGCCAAGCTTTTGGCCAATACGGCTGCTTTTGGACAGTTGTTGCACCGAACACCGGTTACGTCAAACAACAAAACTTTTTTCACAGAAGCCGAAGGCACATTGCCTACGTAAAAAGTATCCAATAAAGGCTTTTCTTCGGCTGTCATGATTACCGGCGGCAATTCCTCGCTACAAGCAACCAATCCCATCATGCCCGTAAACAACAAACCCAAAGAGAACATCCAACCGTGAGAAAAATTCAATCGCATCCCACGAAAATAACAAAAATTCTATGGCAATTTTAAAATCCTTAAATCCTTAATTGTTTTTCTTAATTAAATAACCCGGTCGGCCTTTGACCTCATCAAAGATTCTCCAAATATATTCTGCAATCATTGCTAAACTCAACAATATTAAACCACTAAAAAAACTTATAATCACCACTAATGAAACCCATCCTGGCACTTCATTTGTAGACCAATAAGACTGATTGCCCATTGTTTTGATGTAAACATAAAAAACGATCATCGCGAGCGTCAAAAAAAATGAGAATAGGCCCAAGGTAGTCACCAATTTTATTGGAAATTTCGACGTAGTAAAAAACCAATCAGATGCCAGTTTCAATTTCTTACGGAATGTCCATCGACTCTTGCTATTCAATGATTTTTCTCTTTCATAAAACAAGAGTTTCGGATCATAGCCCAATCTTAAAATCTCCGTAATCGTTGTTGTATTTATTGGACTAATTTTATTATTTATTATATCGATAACTTCACGATCAATAAACCAAGTATCTAAGCCGTATGGTGGATATTTAAAATCAGTAGTCTGATTCAAAAACCAATAAAATGTATTCGACCAGAATTTCGAAATTTTGGGATCATCTCTACCCGATCGAACTGGCAAAACTATCTTTTCACCAAGTTCCCATAATCTGTATGCTTTGACTAATGTGTCATATGGTTGCTGTTCGTCATCTGGAATAATAGTTGCACACCCACCAGTACAAACTGACAAACCCGCAAAAGCTGCATAATGACTTGTATAATTCCTACTCAATTCAAAATAGCGTACTTCATCATTAATTTTCTCCATAAAACGGGAAGTATCCCGCGTTTTACCTCCATCATTTGAACCATCATTAATAATGATAAATTCAAACGGAATTTTTTCTAAATCAAAAAGGGTTTTGATTTTCTCAAAAGCAACCCTAACTCTCTCACCGCTATGATAAGCTAGAAGAATTACAGAAAAAACTCTATCCTCAATTTTCATAAAGTGCTCGAATTACCGCGGCGACATATTCAACATCTGATTTTTCCATACCCGGCCAAATCGGCAAACTCAAACAAGTATCCGCAATTTCCTCTGCTATTGGAAAATCATCAGGTTTGTATCCCAAATAGTCATATGCCTTTTGTAAATGCGGTGGGACCGGATAATGAATCATTGTCTGAACCCCATTTTCAAGCAAGAAATTTTGCAATTCTATTCTATTTTTAGACCTTACTATGTAAAGATGATACACGTGATCAGCATGTTCATGACATTTTGGTAAAATGAGGCCTTCAACATCCTTTAACAGTTCATTATACCAGGAAGCGATTTCTTTACGCTGAGCCGTCCATTGTTGAATATGATTGAGTTTAACGCTCAAAAAAGCAGCTTGTAACTCATCCAAACGATTGTTATATCCAATTTCCTCATTGTAATACTTCTTTGCAGAACCATAATTTCTTAGCATTCGCAATCGATCCGCTAATTCAACATCATTCGTTGTAATCGCTCCCGCATCGCCCAAAGCACCCAAATTTTTTCCAGGATAAAAACTCGTGCCGTTGACATGGCCAAATGTACCTGTTAATTTACCATTGAATGAACTCAAATGTCCTTGCGCATTGTCTTCCACAATAAATAATTCATGTTTCTGCGCTATTTTAATAATGGCATCCATTTCGCAGGCCTGCCCGTATAAATGAACTGGCATAATTGCCTTTGTCTTTGGCGTAATAGCGTGTTCAATCAGTAATGGGTCTAAATTATACGTATCTATGCAAGGCTCCACAAAAACTGGCGTCGCCCCTACTTGAGAAACGGCTATGGCTGTAGCAATATAGGTATTTGATGGAACAATCACTTCGTCACCTTCTCCAACGCCTAAAACTCGAAGCGACAAAACCAAGGCATCCAACCCGTTGCTCACGCCGACAGAATGATTAACTGAATTTAATTCCGAATACAATTTCTCAAATTCTGCCAACTCTTTTCCCTGGATGTACCAATGACTGTCATATACTCGTTGAAAGGCCAACTGCATATCTGATTTAATTTCAGTATGCATAGGTTCAAAATTTAAGAATTGTATCATATTTTTATT
Source organism: Bacteroidota bacterium (assembly GCA_039805365.1). Classification (GTDB taxonomy): domain Bacteria; phylum Bacteroidota; class Bacteroidia; order Flavobacteriales_D; family Sanyastnellaceae; genus CAMCTV01. The sequence continues at coordinate 2,738 of JBDLUK010000212.1, forward strand.
AATTTTTGATTTTCATCAAGCCACAAATTGCCATTCTGGTCTTCCCATTGATCGTTTCCTTGGTATAACATTTTACTACCATCAATATTAATCCAACCGCAAAATCTAGCCGGATTGCCATAAAACAATGCAAAATCTGGAACATCCTTCGTAACAACCGAACCAGCACCAATCATTGAAAACTTGCCTAAGCTCAGTCCCGGAAGTATGGTAGAATTTGCGCCTATAGAGCAACCGGTTTTAACAGTAGTAATTGGAATTTCTAAAGGTAAACGCTTCGATCTTGGTTTGAAATCATTGGTAAAAGTCACATTCGGCCCAATAAACACATCATCCTCAATCCTCAAACCATCCCAAATTTGAACACCACACTTAATCGTAACTCTATCACCAATAACAACATGATTTTCTATAAAAACGTTTGCGTTAATATTACAAAAATCCCCAACAATTGCATCTTCCAAAATTACGCAAAATTGCCATACCTGTGTATTAGGACCAATTTTCTCGGACTTCACGTCACTAGATTGATGAATCATTGTTTATAATTTAAAAAGCAATTGTAATCCCGAATATAATCACCCTCATCATATTCATGCGAAGCTAAAACCAAACAAATGCCACCTCCGCTAAAGTCAAATTCTGAAGCCCAAATTCCCGGTGGAATATGCAAACCTATATCTGGCCGATCCAATATAAATTCACAGGACTCAGCACCATCAAAAACTGAAACTTTAAAAGATCCAGATGCTGCGATTAGTAATTGATGACATATTCTGTGTGCATGTGCTCCCCTAGATTCACCGGATGGAATATCGTAAATGTAAAAAACTCTTTTCACATCAAACTGAACATCCATAGAATTATTTAATGACGTAATACTACCTGCACAAGCCGTAACTTTCGGCAGATGAATCAATTCACAATCAACAATTTTAGCTCGTTTCATTATCTCTCCAAAAGTTCAAAGCTTCTCAAATATTCATCTTCGTCGTAAGAACTACTGGAGAGATGTAAACTCACAGCATTGGTTGAAAAATTCTCTAAATGGCGCCATGTCATTTGGGGGAGATAAATTCCTTTATCCCCACGATTCAATGAAATTCTTTGAATCTCACCATTCGCAGACTTCACAACCACATCAAAACTCCCGCTCAATGCAACGATGACTTCTTGTTGGGATTTGTATGCATGACCACCCCTCATTTCTCCCGACGGAACGTTGTATGTCCAAAACACGCGTTGTATCTCAAATGGCACCTGTTGCGGGAATTGGATAAAAGTCAAATTCCCTCGAGGGTCCGAGATTTTCGGTAATGTAATCAACTCTACAGATTCCAGTGTTTTCATTTCTAGCTCGTAATACTATAAGTACTTAATTCTCATTTTCCTGAATCAGACAAAGAATTTCTCATCAAATTTAGGCATAATCATTTATGTACACCAATTATAGGTCATTGAATTCTGCTTATATTAGCGAAAGTGCTATTAATTTATTCGAATAACTTTCCAAATCCATAAAAACCAATCCACACCTATCTTTGTTACTCCACCATGAGAATTCTGAGAATTGCTTCCGTTGCCGCCGCCATTGGCTCATTGATCACCGCTTGTGTATTTGGTAAAACAAAAACCATCGACCCCAGTCAGAGCGCTGCTGCTGCGAAAAGCATCTATGACATTCAAT
>JBDLUK010000213.1:0-22479 GCA_039805365.1 Bacteroidota bacterium
AAAAAGTGTAAGAAAGTGGGAGTTGTGTGGTAAAAAGTGGGATTTTTGATTTACTTTCGTATCCACATCATTACCAAATGCTAAATCTGCTCGGAGAACACCACTGTAAGCTTGACCCAAAGGGTCGTTTGCTGTTTCCTGGTAAGTTGCGCAAGCAGCTTGAGCAGAATATCCATCATGGTTTGGTAATTAACCGCGACATCTTTACCCAATGCCTTGTGATTTATCCAAAACCTGAGTGGGATAGAGTGAATGAGGAAATGAGTCGCTTGAGCCGTTACAATCAAAAGCATCAGCTCTTCCAAAGAAAGTTTATGAAAGGCGCCACTCTAATAGAGTTGGATAGCAATGGAAGGATATTAATTCCAAGCGCATTATTGGATTATGCGCAAATTGATATAGACGAAAACAACGAATGTGTGATCACCGGTTTGGGTGAGAAGATGGAGTTGTGGAGCGCCAAGAATCACGAGAATGTGATTTTGGATGATGATTTTGATTTTGGTTCACTTGCAGAAGATGTTCGTAAGGATATCGAGCGCAGCAATAATGTGGGGTAAAAATGGAGTCAGGTATTGTTCACGAGAGCTATCATCGCGCCGTTTTGTTGAAGGAAAGTGTGGATGCGTTAAATATTCAGCCCGATGGCATCTACGTAGATGTTACAATGGGCGCTGCAGGTCACACCAACGAAATTTTATCTCGCTTAACCACTGGTAAGTTGTATTCATTTGATCAGGATCGCGATGCATGGAAAAACGCTCCAGTTGACCCTCGATTTACTTTGATCAAAGAAAATTTTGGTGATGCCAAGAACTGGTTGCGCTTCAATGGTGTAAAAAAAATCAATGGGTTGTTAGCTGATTTGGGGGTTAGCTCTCATCAGTTTGATACAGCCGATCGTGGTTTCTCTTTTCGCTTCGATGGTCCATTGGATATGCGCATGAATCACCAGTCTTCATTAACTGCCGCCAAGGTGGTGAATGAATATGAAGTGAATGATTTGATTAAAATTTTTCGTGTTTTCGGCGAAGTTGAAAAACCTCATGTTGCGGCGCATAAAATTGTTGCGGCTCGCCCAATTAAATCTACACAAGATTTGATATGTGCATTGGTTGGAAATGATGATTGGAAAGAACATCATCAATTCTTGGCCAGGGTTTTTCAATCCTTGCGAATCGAGGTTAATCAAGAGATGCAAGTGTTGGAGAATCTTTTGAAGCAATTGCCAGACATGTTGGCTGAAAATGGAAGAGCCGTTTTCATCTCTTATCATAGTCTAGAAGATAGAATGGTCAAGTCATTTTTCAGAAGTGGAAATATTGAAGATCAGCAAGAGAAAGATTTTTTTGGAAATCTAATTCGTCCATTGAAGCCATTGAATGCAAAGCCTATTCTTCCAACAGCGGAGGAAATTGAAATCAATTCACGCGCACGTAGCGCCAAAATGCGCATAGCAGAGAAGATCTAATGGCTGACGAAAATCAAAATATCAATCCCGTTTCTTCCGGCGCTTCTAAGCAAAAGAAGGGATTTGTGGCGACGGTTTTTGGTGGAGATTTTCTCATGGGAGAATTTGTACAAAAGCACTTGATGCTAATTGGCTTTGTCGCGCTTTTATTGGTTTTTGATATTGCATTACAGTACAAGTTTGAAGATTATCACAAATTGATTATCAAACGTGAGAAAGAATTGAACGAACAGCGCACCATTTACAACGAGCAAATGAGTGCTTTGGAGACAAAGAAGAGACAAAGTGAAGTAGCCAAGGATATCGCAAAAATGGGATTGAAGGAATTGTCAAAACCACCGGTAGTCTTGGAACACAACGATAGTTTGGAACAGCAATGAACAGTGTAAAAGTAAATTCTACATGGATCTATGTGATCTTCGTTGCGCTCGTGATCGTCGGGGTTTCTGTCATTTCAAAAGCAGCGATGTTGCAATTGAATCCGGACAAGAATGCTACAGAATTGGCCATGTCATTCACAAGTAAAATTCGTGAGATTGCGCCAACCAGAGGACAGATTTGGTCTTCTGATGGAAGTTTATTGGCTACTACAGTTTCTGAGTATGAATTGCGTTGGGATTCCAAGGCTATCCAAGATGACGAGGAATGGACAAAGGCGGTTGATTCTATTGCCATTGTTTTGGCAACGTTTGACCAAGATAAATCAGCAGGAGATTACAAGCGCTTGTTTAAGAGCGCAACCAAGAAAGGTTCTCGATATGAGTTGTTGGGAAAGCATTTGACGTTTGAGGAAGTCAAGCGTTTCAAACAATTGAGTTTTGTGCGCAAAGGTCAAAACAAGACCGGATTCTTGTTCAAAGAAACCAAGAAGCGAGTTAAGCCTTATGGAAGTCTTGCGGCTCGAACTATAGGGATTTTTAGAGATCAGAACAATGTTGGATTGGAGTTGACTTATGATTCCATTTTAGCGGGAAGACCAGGTAAGCAATTACAAGAATTGATTCCAGGTAATGTATGGAAACCCATGACCGATGAGTTTATTCAAGAGCCCGTTCCAGGGATGGATATCATTGCTACGATAGATGTGCATTTGCAAGATGTGGCTGAGCATGCGCTTCGCAAGCAATTGGATTCTTTGAATGGAGAATGGGGATGTGCGATTTTGATGGAGGTTGAAACCGGATTCGTTCGTGCCATTGCCAATCTGGGAAGAACCAAGGATAGCACGTATTCTGAGTTAATCAACTATGCCATTAGTCAATCCGTCGAGCCGGGTTCAACCATGAAATTGATGAGCTTGATGGCCGCAATGGAAAGTGGGAAGATAGAGGTAATGGATACAGTGAATACAGGTAACGGTCAAAGGAATTTTAACGGCGTTACCCTCCACGACAGCCACAAGGGAGGGTATGGCAGTATTTCAATAGAGCAAGTATTTGCAAAGTCATCCAATGTAGGTACAGCACTGGCAGTTAGAAAAGCATTTGCAAGTGAGCCACAGAAGTTCTTGGATTACCTGAATGGCTTTGGGTTAGGAACACCTTTGGGCATTGACCTAGAAGGTGAAGGCCGTCCAAGTGTCTACGCTTCAGTAAAAGATTCCAAGTGGAGTGCGAATAGTTTGACGCAAATGTCCATTGGTTATGAAGTTGCTTTTACGCCATTACAGATTTTGTCATTCTACAATGCAGTTGCCAATAATGGCAATTTGGTTCGACCAAGTTTTGTTGAGGCCATAAGATCTAAAAGCGGCCAAGTTCAGAAGATAGAGCCTGTGGTTTTGCGCAAAGAGATTTGTAATGAAAAGACATTGCAGCAATGTCGTCTGATGATGGAAGCTGTCGGAAAGCCAGGTGGAACAGCATTTGAGGCGTTTAAAAATTCCCCATATCATGTTGCTGGAAAAACAGGGACATGTTGGTTGTGGAAGAATGGTTCTTACCAAGACAATCGTTACCGTGCATCTTTTGTCGGCTATTTCCCAGCAGATAAACCCAAGTACTCGTGCATCGTCGTGGTTGAGGACCCGAGAGGTTTGTATTACGCTTCGCAGGTTGCGGCACCTGTATTCAGAGAATTGGCAGATAAAATCTATTCCACCTCATTGGATATTCATGGAAACAATTTGGTAAAGGGCGAGAATCGATTTGCACCCAAAGTAAAATCCGGTAGAAGCAAAAACTTGCACATGTTGAGTGATGCCTTCCATTTGCCGATTGTCAAAAAGGACAACGGTACTGATTGGGCATACCCCATTTTAGAAGGCAATCAAACGGTATTGGCGGGCATGCAAGTTCGTGAGGGAATTGTTCCCAATTGCATGGGAATGGGAATGCGGGATGCAATTCAAGCATTGCAGGACGCGGGATATAAGTATAGAGTGACGGGTAAGGGAAAAGTAGTGGCACAAAGTGTTGTCGCAGGAACGGCTTTAAAGAAGGGAAATGTAATCTTGATTCGTTTGCAATGAAATTACTGAAGGACATATTGTACAAAGTGCGCATCGAAGAGGTCGTAGGGAATACGCACATCGCTACAGAAGGTATGACCATGGATAGCCGCGCGGTTCGACCATTTCACTTGTTTGCTGCAATCCGAGGTTTCAACCAAGATGGTCATTTGTTTATTGAAAAGGCGATAGCTAGTGGAGCAAATTGTATTGTGTGCGAGCATCTACCTGAGACGTTGTCCAATGAGGTTACTTATGTGCGAGTTCAAGACAGCAGTGAAGCATTGGGAATTATCGCAGCCAATTATTTTGATAATCCATCAGAGAAGATAAAAGTAGTAGGAGTAACAGGAACCAATGGCAAAACAACTGTTGCGACATTGATGTACGAGTTGTGTGAGGCATTGGGAAAGAAAGCTGGATTGCTTTCTACTGTGGTCAATAAGATTCATAACCAATCGATACCATCTACACATACTACGCCTAACTCTATTGAGCTGCAGAAGTTATTGTCACAGATGGTTGAGGCCGGATGTGAATATGCTTTTATGGAAGTCTCATCGCATGCTTTGGATCAAAAGAGAACAGCAGGTTTGAGATTTTCTGGCGCCGCGTTTACGAATATTACCCATGATCATTTGGATTACCACGGTTCTTTCAACGCATATATCAAAGCCAAGAAATTGTTGTTTGATGGATTGGGCAGTGACGCCTTTGCATTGATCAACAACGATGACCGCCATGCGGAAGTCATGACGCAAAACTGTAAGGGCAGAGTTTACACCTACGCTTTGCATTCTATGGCCAATTATCGTGCAAGAATCATGGAGAATACATTGGCTGGATTGAGCTTGAGTATTCAACAGCATGAATTGTATACGCAATTGATTGGTGAGTTCAATGCTTACAATTTGCTAGCGGTATTTGGTATTTCAGTACAACTGGGTTGGGATGAGATTTCAGTATTAACTGCTTTGAGTACACTAAAGGCTCCTGAAGGAAGATTTCAGTATTTGCGCTCAGAACTAGGCGTTGTGGCCATTGTGGATTATGCCCATACACCAGATGCATTGGCCAATGTATTGGACACCATTGGCGCGATAAGATCAGGCAATGAGAAGTTGATCTGTGTGATGGGATGCGGAGGGGATCGTGATAAGGCCAAGCGACCTGTAATGGGACACATTGCTTGCGAGAAGTCAACCCATGTTATTGTAACAAGTGACAATCCGCGGTCTGAAGATCCAAAGCAAATTATTCAGGATATCGTACAGGATATGGATCCTATCGAGCGAAAGAAATTACTCACGATGGTAGATAGGGAAGAGGCTATTGCGGCAGCATGCGCATTGGCTGCTCCAGGTGATATCATTTTGATTGCAGGCAAGGGTCATGAGAAGTACCAGGAGATTCAAGGGGTTAAACATCCTTTTGATGATTATCAAAAAATAAAAGATCAACTCAAAACCAGAGAGTCATGATATATCATTTGATCAAATATTTGGACGTTCATTTCGACTTTGTCGGGGCTCGCCTTTTTCAATACTTGAGTTTTCGCGCAGCAGCAGCCGTTTTGTTGTCATTGACAATTTCAATGGTTTTTGGTAAGCGATTGATCAACTGGTTGCGCTACAAACAAGTGGGTGAGACGATTCGTGATTTGGGTTTGGACGGACAGATGCAAAAGTCAGGAACGCCAACAATGGGTGGTATCATCATCTTGATGTCTATCCTTATCCCTACGTTGTTGTTTGCAGATTTGACCAATGTCTATATCCAAACTTTATTGATCGCCACTGTATGGTTGGGGATGATTGGTTTCTTGGATGATTACATCAAAGTTTTCAAAAAGGACAAAGAAGGTTTGGCAGGGAAGTTCAAAATCATTGGACAGATTGGAGCAGGTGTCATTGTTGCATCCATGTTGTATTGGAATCCAACGGTTACGATCAAGGAGCGAACAGGTCATGAGGCTACTACTTCTGATATGGTGGAGCAAACGGGACAATCCAGCACGATGGCCAATTGGGAAGAAACGAAGAACATCAAAACCACTATTCCATTTATCAAAGACAATGAGTTCGATTATAGTTGGTTGTTGCCTCAATCTATGCGCACGCCAATGGCGATGTGGATTGTATTTACAGTTGTGGTTATTATTATCGTTACAGCAGTTTCAAACGGAGCCAATATTACCGATGGTATTGATGGATTAGCTGCAGGGTCAAGTGCTATTATCGGAGTTACTCTGGCCATCTTGGCTTACGTTTCAGGGAACTACATTTTTGCGGATTACCTGAATATCATGTACATCCCGCGAAGTGGTGAGTTGACCATCTTTATTGCTGCTTTTGTAGGTTCATGTATTGGTTTCTTGTGGTACAATTCCTATCCTGCACAGGTATTCATGGGCGATACAGGAAGCCTTGCACTTGGAGGAATTATCGCGGTATTCTCAATCGCTATTCGCAAGGAGTTATTGATTCCTGTGTTGTGTGGCATCTTCTTAATTGAGAATCTTTCAGTGATTATTCAGGTGTCTTATTTCAAGTACACCAAGAAGAAATATGGTGAAGGAAGACGTGTGTTTTTGATGTCCCCTTTGCACCACCATTTTCAAAAGAAAGGTATGCACGAGGCGAAGATTGTTTCTCGTTTTTGGATTGTAGGTATTCTCTTGGCTGTTGTAACCATCATCACTTTAAAAACGAGATAATGAGCAAGCGTTTGGTCATACTAGGTGGTGGCGAGAGTGGAACAGGAACCGCTCTCCTTGGCAAGGCCAAAGGTTTTGATGTATTCCTTTCAGACAAAGGAAATATCAAAGAGAATTACGCCAATGAGTTGGAGCAGGAGGGGATTGCATTTGAGCAAGGTGGACATACGGAGTCTTTGATTTTGAATGCCGATATCGTCGTGAAAAGTCCGGGTATTCCTGATTCTGCACCTTTGATTGTAGCATTGAGAGAAAAGGGTATTCCAGTAGTTGCCGAAATGGAGTTTGCATTTCCATACAACACGGCAAAGACGATTTGTATAACCGGTTCAAACGGGAAGACCACGACAACTTTATTGACTTATCACTTGCTTGAAAAAGCCGGAGTGAAAGTTGGGTTAGGCGGTAATGTAGGAAAGAGTTTTGCTCGTCAGTTGATAGGCGAACAACCCGATTGGTTTGTATTGGAGCTAAGTAGTTTTCAATTGGATGGTATGACCAATTTCCGCGCTGACATTGCCATATTAACCAACATCACACCTGATCATTTGGATAGATACAACTACCAAATGGAGAATTACGTGGCATCTAAGTTTCGTATCGCCCAGAATCAAAGTACGGAGCAGTTTTTTATTTACAATCAGGACGATCCTGAAACACAGAAGTACATGTCCCAGCACAATCTAGGTGGCACATTAATTCCTTTTACTCTTCGTGACATCCCTGCGGGAGAGGAGTTTGAAGGCGCATTTATTCAATCAGAAAACATCAACATCAACATCCATAAAAATCCAGTAATTATGAAAATGACATCATTAGCTTTGAAAGGAAAGCACAATGTGAACAACAGCATGGCCGCAGGTGTAGCTGCGAGAATTCTTGATCTTCGCAAAGAGATTGTTCGCGAGAGCCTTGAGAATTTTGAGAATGTAGAACACCGTTTGGAGTTTGTATCCAAAGTTCATGGTATTTCATTTGTCAATGACAGCAAAGCGACCAATGTGAATTCAGCTTGGTATGCTTTGGAAAGCATCAATACTCCCATCATTTGGGTAGCAGGTGGTCAGGACAAAGGAAATGACTACAGTGAATTGATGGCTTTGGTATCTAAGCGCGTGAAAGCGATTATTTGTTTGACCAAAGACAGTAGTAAAATCCGCAAGGCTTTTGAAGGGGTAGTAGATACCATTATCGATTCTAATTCAGCTGAGCATACAGTTCGCGTTGCTTATGAGTTGGCCAAAGAAGGTGATACTGTTTTGTTGTCTCCTGCATGTGCAAGTTTTGACTTGTTTGAAAATTATGAGGACCGTGGTCGTCAATTCAAGAAGGCAGTAAAAGGTTTATAATAAAATATGTTCAAATATCTCAAAGGGGACAAGGCCATTTGGATGGTCACGATGGCGCTAAGCATCATCTCTATACTTGCTGTTTACAGCGGGGTATCCACTTTGGGTAAAGATTCAGAAGGAACATTTGGCGTACTCACGCGCCACATTGGAATGATCGTAGCAGGTTGGGCCATCATGTTGGTCGTTCACCGGTTGGATTACCGATACTTTTCCAAGTTCTCTCAGCTTCTCATTTATGTCAGTATCATTTTGTTGGCTTTTACTTTGTTATATGGAGCCAACATCAACAATGCGGATCGCTGGTTAAAAATTCCCGGCTTGGGAATTTCCTTTCAAACCAGTGATTTGTCCAAAGTAGTTTTACTGGTCTACTTGGCGCGCATGCTGACTGTGAGGAAAGACGAGTTGCAAAATTGGAAACGCGGATTTTGGCCCATTGTATTGCCCATAGGCATTACATGTGCGCTGATTTTTCCTGCTAACTTTTCGACCAGTGCCATGTTGGGACTGGTTTCTTTTTTGGTATTGTTGGTAGGTGGTTTTCCTTGGAAATATTTGCTGACCATCATCGGTGCGGTGTTGGTTTTGTTGGCCGGTGTTGTTGCCGTCGGCGAGTATGGTCCGGAGAAAGTACTGCCTCGTTACAAGACATGGAAGAACCGTATATTTAATAAAATGGAGGCCGATGCCGAAGGCAACTACCAATCGGACTTGGCCAAATATGCCATTTACTCAGGAGGGTTGATACCCAAGGGTCCCGGAACGGGCTCCTCAAGAAACTTTATGCCGCATCCGTATTCTGATATGATTTTTGCTTTTATCATAGAGGAGTGGGGCTTATTGGTTGGCGGTGGGTTCTTGATTCTGTTCTATTTCACTTTTTATTTCAGATCGATTCGTACCTCTTTGAATTGTCCATCGCGATTTGGCCAGCTCATGGTATTTGGTTTGTCTACACTGATTATTCTGCAAGCGTTAATTAATATGTCGGTATCTGTGAGCTTGATGCCTACAACGGGTCAACCACTACCGTTGATTAGCTTGGGTGGAACTTCCACGTTGTTTACTTGCTTGTCCATTGGAATGATCATTAGTGTGAGCCGCGGAAAAGGGGATGTCGATGAAGATCAATTTGTCGAAGAAAACACCCCTGAAGCACATGCTCAATAGAGTTATCATATCTGGTGGAGGAACGGGCGGACATATATTTCCTGCCATCGCCATCGCCCAAGAAATTCATCGTCAATTTCCCAATGCGCAGATCCATTTTGTTGGAGCCAAAGGAAGAATGGAAATGGAAAAAGTTCCAGCTTTTGGTTATTCGATTGTCGGATTGCCCATAGCGGGTATTCAGCGAAAATTGGACTGGAAAAATTTTCTTTTGCCTTTTAAAGTATTGAATAGTTTGTGGATGGCCCGTAAAGAGATGAAGCGTTTTAATCCAGATGTTGTCATTGGTGTTGGTGGCTATGCGAGTGGTCCAACTTTGCGAATGGCGCAGTGGATGGGTATTCCAACTTTTATCCAAGAGCAAAATTCTTTTGCTGGGGTGACCAATAAATTATTGTCTAAGAAGGCAAAAAATATTTTTGTCGCTTATCCCAATATGGAGAGGTTTTTTAGCAAGGAGAAAATTGTGGTCACTGGTAATCCCATTCGTTTTCAGTGGGATCCACAGCGCTATCCTTCAGGTGTCGCGCGTGATCATTTTCAATTGGATCCCAACAAGAAAACTTTATTGATGATAGGTGGAAGTTTGGGAGCGCGTGCTATGAATCAGGCCATGGATCAGTTTCTTGAAGAAATGTTGAGTTGGGATATTCAAGTGATTTGGCAAACGGGAAAAAACTATTTGCCTCAAGAGAAGTGGAAGAGTCATCCACGTGTGTGGGTAGGTCCATTTATAACGGAGATGCACCAGGCATACGCAGCTGCAGATTGGATTGTCTCAAGAGCAGGTGCTATGTCTATTTCAGAATTGAGTTGGGTGGCCAAGCCTACAGTTTTTGTTCCTTCTCCTTATGTGGCTGAGGACCATCAAACACACAATGCGATGGCATTGGTTAACGATGGTGCGGCGCTATTGATCAAGGAGAAAGACATCAAAACAGACTGGATACCTACACTGCACAAATTGGTTCATGGTGATGTTTCAACCACTGAGATGTCCGCTCGAATTTTACAATGGGCCAAGCCCAGTGCGGCGCATGATATCGTCAAAAAAATTGCTCAAACTATTCAATCATGATCAACGCAAATTTGCAGAAGGATACGATATTTTATTTTTTAGGTATAGGTGGAATAGGCATGTCCGCGTTGGCCCGTTTTTTTCATCAAAAGGGACACATCGTATTGGGTTATGATAAAACATCCACCCCATTGACCCAACAATTGGAAATGGAAGGAATGGACATTACCTATGAGGATGATTTGCTCAATATGCCATCGTTGTTGCGCAATACACCTACAGAGAAGGTTTGGGTGTGTTATACGCCTGCAATCCCACAAGACAGTATTTTGAAGAATTGGTTTCAAGATCATGAGTTTCCAATGATGAAGCGAAGTGAGTTGTTGGGAAAGATAACCGAGCGATACCAGACAATTGCTGTGGCGGGGACTCATGGAAAGACGACGACATCATCTTTAATTACTTATGTTTTGACCCAATGTGGTTTTCCGGTCAATGCTTTTTTGGGAGGGATATCCGCTAACTTCAATTCCAATTTGGTTACTGCCGATAGCCATTGGGTAGTAGTAGAGGCGGATGAGTTTGATCGAAGTTTTTTGACTCTTTCGCCACAGGTTGCGGTGATTACTGCAGTTGATCCAGATCATTTGGATATTTATGGGGATGCGCAAACATTTGAAAAAGGTTTTCAGGATTTTGCAAAAAAGGTTGTCCCCAACGGGAAGATTTGGGCACAAGCAGATATTTCAACTGTATGGAAAGATTTAGCTAGCGGCGTATCCGTTCAATCTTATTCCAATGGCGCGAAAGGTTCAGCGCATGCAAGAGAGATTAGAGTGGAGAATGGAAAGTTTGTTTTTGATTATGTAGGAGAAACAGTAATCGGCAATGTTGAATGCGGTCTTGCCGGTATTCACAATATAGAAAACGCGGTTGCTGCCATTTCTGTGGCGCTTCAATTGGGATGCAATGCGGAGGATATCAAGAATGCAATAGGGTCATTCAAAGGAGTAAGTAGAAGATTTGAGCGTGTTATGGAAACAGCTCATTGTGTGGTAATTGACGATTATGCGCATCATCCAACGGAGATACACGCTGCAGTGGCCAGTGCAAGAATGCTATTCCCTAACAAAAAGATGGGAGGTATTTTTCAACCTCACTTGTACAGCCGAACCCAAGATTTTAGCGATGGATTTGCCCATGAGTTGGGACAATTGGATGCCGTGATTTTACTTCCCATTTATCCGGCGAGAGAATTGCCCATTGCTGGCGTGGATTCACAATCGATACTTGATAAGATTTTAATAAGTGACAAAAAGGTATGGGAAAAAAGTGAATTATTGGAGATTGGAATACCTGGTGATTGGGAGGTTGTTTTGTTCTTGGGAGCAGGCGACATCGATCAGCTGGTAAGACCCGTTTGCCAAGGCATACAGAAAGGATGAGTCAAAATAAATGGAGCAATATCTCATGGCGTAAGGTCGGCATTGTGTCGGCTTATGTTGGGTTGTTTGCCCTATTGATCACCCTAACAGCATTCAGCACCCAACACCAAAATCGATTGAAATGTTGGAATGTAGAGGTAGAAATCAAAGACAATGGTAGCGGTTTTCCGATGATGACGTCCGAAGAGATTTTGGCATTGTGCAATGAGGCCAATGCGGGAGTAGTGGGCAAATTGAGCAATGAAATTTCCGTTCCTGAGATCAGAAGATATTTGATGATTCAGCCATTTATTCGACGCGCATCGGTTTATCAGACATTGGATGGTAGGTGTCAAGTGACGGTTGAATTGAAACGTCCCATTGCGCAAGTTTTAGATTCCAGTGGTGTCATGATGTACATCGATGAGGAAGGTTGGACACTACCCATGAAAGAAGGTTTTGCTGCAGACGTACCTGTATTTACTGGGAATTTTAGAACCCCCATTTTGACAGAAAGGATTTCTTCCGATGAGCGTGCCAATGCATATCACGTGGATATTTGGAACATGGCCAAGGCGATAGCCAAAGAGCCACTTTGGGATGCCCAGGTGGATCAGATGTATTGGGCGCCTCGTGTGGGCTGGGTGATGTACCCTAGAATGGGAAATCAAGTGATTCGCTTTGGAGAGGCGATGAACTTTGAAAAGAAAATGAACAACTTGTTTGTGTTTTATAGCAATACGCTTCCGCATATCGATCTCGAGCAGTACGATACGCTAGATGCCCGTTTTGTAAATCAAATTATTGGAGTAAAAAGAAATTATACAACCCTATGAAAAACGAAATCATTGTTGGATTGGACATTGGTACCACAAAAATTGCTTGTATCGTCGGCAAATATGATGAGCATGGTAAGGTGGAAATTTTGGGAATTGGAAAATCTGAAAGTGTGGGTGTACAACGCGGTGTTGTGGTAAATATCAACCACACTGTTGAATCCATCAAGAAAGCTGTTGCGATGGCCTCGGAGAAATCTAACGTTGACATTAAAATTGTAAATGTTGGTATTGCTGGACAGCACATTCGCAGCACGCAGCATCAAGCAACGCGAACTCGTTCTAATTCAGAGGATGAAATCAGTAGCTTGGATATCGAAATGATGACGGCAGATATTTGCCGCATTCCGGTTGCGCCAGGTGAGAATATCATTCATGCGTTGCCGCAGGATTTTACGATTGACGCAGAATCAGCGATCAAAGATCCCGTTGGTATGGCGGGAATTAGAATGAAGGCAAATTACCATGTGATTACAGGACAGATTTCTCAAATCAATAACATCTATCGTTGCGTGCGCAAGGCAGGTTTGGAAGTGGCCAACTTGACATTAGAGCCTTTGGCGAGTTCAGCATCTGTCTTAACAGATGAAGAAATGGAGGCAGGAGTAGCTTTGGTAGATATTGGTGGTGGAACAACTGATATTGCAATTTTTCATGATGGCATCATTCGTCACACCGCGGTGATACCATTTGGTGGGAATATTATCACTGAAGATATCCGCAATGGTTGTTATATTTTACCTCGTTATGCAGAGGTTTTAAAGGTCAATCATGGTTACGCATTGGAAGAAGCGGTGAAGCAAAATTCCGTTATTGCAATCCCAGGTTTGGCAGGTCATCCCAGAAGAGAAATTTCAACTTTGCGTTTGACCCAGATTATCCAAGCCAGAATGGAGGAGATCTTGGATTATGTGCACAGTGAAATCGTTTCTTCAGGTTACTCAAAGCAATTGATAGGAGGTATAGTAATGACGGGAGGTGGTGCACAATTGCGACACATGAAGCAATTGGTGGAGTATCATACAGGTATGCATTGCAGAATAGGTTCCCCCAATTCACATGTGTCTATTTCACATGATGATACAACCAAATTGACCCCCATCTTGTCTACCGGTGTAGGGTTGTTGATGACATATGAGAACAAGGAAGTTCAAAAGAACATGTTCCAGGAAACGATAGCGGAGCAGCAAGAGGATGTATTTGTAGAGCCTGCAATTGATGAAGTAGTAGTTGATGCAATAACTGAGCAAGAGGTGGTAGAGCAAGAAACGGTTACAGCACAAGTGGAAGAAGAGGCGCCGAAGAAGGGAACAATTTTTGACTCATTGCACAAATTGAAAAGAATGTTTGAGAATCAATTCAAAGACAATATTGAATAAGTTAGGTTAGGTTAATTAGTTAGGTAATGTGGACAAGGCCCCAGCAATTGCTGGGGTTTTTTCGTGAAAATATTTTTTAAATGACAATGGTCAGTAAGTTAATATTGAGTAATCATGTTAAAGAGGTACCTTTGTTCTCAAATACACACTATACCTTATGAGTTTTTCTAAAAATTTAATGGCGGTAATGCTATTGCTTACAGTTTTTGTCAGCAATATGTTTTCGCAAATACTGACGGGGCCTACTCTTCAGTTCAATCACCCCTACAGTATCAGTTCGATGGGGATGAATCAATTTCAAGGCTCTGCCGATGAGGCTTTTATTTCACCAGGCGACATCAATGGAGATGGATTAATTGATTACGTCCGTGGAATGCGCAATTCTTGGGGAACCAATGGAATTGGATTCTGGATCAACAATGGGACATCACCAAACGTTTCGTTCACATACTCTGGAGATAATCCATACGGGATTGTTACCTCAGGATCAGGTTCTATGATTCATACAGATTTATGGGATTTTGAAAATGACGGCGACCTTGATATCTTGGCAGTTTCACCAGATATTGATGGTGTTATGATGTGGGAAAATACAGGTACTTCAACAGCACCATCTTTTTCTAGTCATATCGTGTTGTATGCAGATTTGTTGGATGCAGTGAAGTCATTTACTATCGCTGATTACAATGGAGATGGACTAAAGGATTTGATCATGGGTCAGTATGACAATGTCGCTGGTTACCATCATGTAAATGTGATGATCAATTCGGGTTCTTTGGGTTCGCCTTTGTTTGAATCTGTATTGGTTAATCCTGATGCGATTGATATTTCAGCTGTTTCTTTAAGTTCATGGAATGTTCCCAACTTGACTTTTTATGATTGGGATGGGGATGGAGATTTCGACATTTTTGGAATGAGCGAGACCGATAACCAGGTTTTTTATTTGCAAAATACTGGTTCTACTATAAATCCTCAGTACGGTGTGGCAGAATTTCAATTCGCTATTCAATATTGGTACAACAGCAATTTTGAGTTTTTGGATGTGGACAGCAATGGGTCAATGGATGCAATGTTGGGACAATCTACGGGTATGGTTTATGTAATGAATCAGGTATTTCTAGGGTGTATGGACGGCGGAGCTTGTAACTATGATCCCAATGCATACGAATCCGATAACTCTTGTGTTTACCCTTCTTTGTTTTATTACGATGGTGACAACGATGGATTTGGTACTTCCAATAACGTGAGCAATGCTTGTGAACAGCCAGAAAGTTATGTAAGTAATTCGGATGACTGTGATGACAACAATGCATTGGTTTCTGGACCTCCCGGCGACCCTTCTGTTTGGGGTCAAGGTGAGTGGAATGCTTATGTGTATGATGGTGTAAATTTTAATACCTACAAAGGATTCTATGTCCGTCAAGGAAATGCATATGATTCTGAAAGTGATTTTGGACAAGGAGCTTCTCCATCTAATACGCCAGGTTATTTAGGTTGTGCTGTAGGTGAAGACTACCATTCAGTGAAGTACAAAAGACAAGGTTTCCCAGTTTCTGATTTTCCGTATGCCATTACTATTCCTTCTTGGGATGATGATATTTATGTTTATGTGGACGGAAGTTTGGTTTGGTCAACAGGTTGTTGCGCCAATGATTGGAATACCAACGTTGTTTGGACAGGAGATTTGAATCCAAGTTCTACTGTTGAAGTTTCATACGGTGAGTATGGAGGTGGTTCTTTTGTTCATTTCATCGTTGAACCTCAGTATCCATTAAATTTCACCGGATCTACGAACGTGTACAACAATGCATGTTATGATTTTACCTATTACACGCAAGTTAATCAAGACTTTGGTGTTGACCCAAGTTCGATGACATATTCGGTTACTAGTGCTGAAGGATTGGTTGATTTAAGCAATGTTTTCCCTCAATTCAATGGTTCCGAGGTGTCATTTACAATTAATCCAAATGATAACATAGGTGAAGATGTTTTGACTTTTGTGGTTACAGATAGCATGGGCTATTCAGATACTTTGGTGATGAATCTTTATTTGCAGGAGTGTCCTCCAGCATTGGAGGTTTATGGATCAACTGAAGGATATCATGATGCATGTACTGATTTTGATATTTTCGTTGGATTCAACAGTGCCTTGGGATATACTTCGGATGAAATGACTTTTGTTACAACATTTGAAGATCCATCCTATGTTCAATCATCTACACCAAGTTATTTTGATGGTTGGGACAATGGTGCTTATGTATACTTTAATGCCAATGCAGTTGTTGGAACAACTACAGCAACAACTGTTGTGACAGACCCCATGGGTAATTCTGACACTTTGGTTACGCTTCTTATTTTTGGTGATTGTTATCCCATAGTGAACGTAGATTACAATTGGGAAATTACTTGCGGTGATTCAATCGGTCATTTTGATGTTACATATGCATTTGCAACAGAAGGTGTAAATCAGAGTATTGAGTCAATTGAGTCATACAATACCAGTGCGGTTCCAAATGAGAACATTGTTTTACTTTCTAGTACAGATACACTTTTGGTGCAGAACGGAATCAATTTCTATGGTACAACATATAGTTTCCAAGTAGAATTTGAGAACTTGAATGATTGGGTAGAGATAGGTGGATATTTGAACGATGATTTGGGATACAATTACAATTTCGGTCTTTATATGGAGACTGTTTCAGATTATGATGCACCTTCTTTGTCATCAGATTTGACAGAAGTGAATATCACATTGCCAGCAGGTTCATGTGACACTACTTTGACTTGGGATGTTATTCTAAATCCTATCAATGCTTATGGCGCTGGATCTACTTATTTGACCAACCAACATGATGGAACATTCTATACCGCAATAAACGGTGGTAATGGATTAACTACAATTGGTGTAGACGGTAACTCAGGAGCGGATTGCAATGGTGAAATGATTCAAGGTAATTTCTCTGTGAGTACAATTTCAGGTAATGAATTCCAAGTATACTATGGACGAACTGAAGACTACAATGAAAATGATCCTAAAATTTATCATTTGTGGTTTGTCCCGGCTTCTGAATCTGATGTGTTGACCTCTGTTGAAGAAGAGTTGTGTGATAGCCGTTTTGTATTGGAGAATCTTTCAGGTGCAGCTAATCCTTATTTCTATTATTTGTTTGCTTCCAGCAATTCTGAGCCCGCATACGATGAGATTACAATTCAGTCAGTTGCACAGACGGTAGCGAATGGATTTGGAGCTTATTTGAGTAATGATCAATTTGACTTGAATGCATTGAGTGCAAATATGTCCGGAATTGTTTCTGAAGTCAATTCGACAATTTTAAATGATGGTAATTATTACGTTATTGAAATTAGCGAAGACTTTGAGTACAACAATAATGATGCTCCTATTGGTATAAATGATGGTGGTGATGATATTTACGATGGAGGTAATTTCCTTTTAACCAATTTCAATGATTACTATGGTAATGATGAGGAAGGTGATGGAATTCCATACACAAATGGTGCTGTATATGTTGGCGGTCCTTCAGAATCAAATGCCTTATTTACATTGTTCGTTCAAGAGTCATGTAATTACACTGTAACGTCTTCAATTGAGAATGGATCTACAGTTTCTTTGGGTATGACGGTTGTTGATTTCACGGTAGTGGATGGTTCAGGAAATGAATCTTTCTATTCGGTTGCTGTTTCAGTTAATCCTTCTGATGCCTCAGATGTATGCGGGAATGACATTGATGATAACTGTGATGGTTTTGTCGATGAGAATTGTGAAGTGAATGGTTGTACTGATGCTATGGCATGTAACTTTAATCCTGACGCTACGACAGAAGATGGATCTTGTACTTATCCAGAATCTGAATTTGTAAATTGTGATGGCCTTTGTATCAATGATGCAGATTTAGATGGCGTTTGCGATGAGCAAGAAGTTTTGGGTTGTACAAATGTTACGGCTTGTAATTTTGATGAGACAGCAACGGATGATAATGGTACTTGTGTGCTTCCTCAAGAAGAAGTTTGTAATAATTTGGATGATAACTGTGACGGTGAAATTGATGAGTTTGTAACTCAAACTTTTTATGCGGATGCAGATGGAGATGGATTTGGAAGTTCAGAAGATGTCACATTCGCTTGTGAATTGCCAGTTGGCTATGTGAACAATTTCGATGATTGTGATGACAATGCTTTGACCTATGTAGATGCTGATGTCGATGGATTTGGTTCTAATGAGTTGAATGCATGTGGTGTATTTGCGAACACAGATTGTAACGATTCGGATTTCAATGTGAATCCAGATGCGACTGAAATTTGTGGAAATACGATTGATGAAGATTGCAACGGAAGTGATGAAATCTGTATCATCAATGGTTGTACAGATGTCACGGCTTGTAACTACAACTCAGAGGCGAACAACAATGATGGCAGTTGTACTTATCCTACAGCGCCCTATTTGACTTGCGCTGGAGCTTGTATCAACGATACAGATGCTGACGGAGTTTGTAATGAGTTGGAAGTAATCGGATGTACGGATGTTAATGCTTGTAACTATGATGCAGCTGCTACAGATAATGCAAATTGTACTTATCCTGCAGAATCTTATTTGACTTGCGCTGGTGCTTGTATCAACGATACAGATGCTGACGGAGTTTGTGATGAGATTGAAGTAACGGGATGTACAGATGTTACTGCTTGTAACTACGATGCATTGGCAACAGAGGATGATGGATCTTGTATCCTTCCTACGGCTGAGGTATGTAATGAAGTAGATGACAACTGTAATGGTGAAGTGGATGAATTTGTTACAACCGAATTCTATTTGGATGGTGACAATGATGGATATGGAACTGTTTCAGAAGTTGTATTTGCTTGTACTCTTCCAATTGGTTATGTAACCAATGCTGATGATTGCGATGATTCAATGATTACTTACGAAGATTTGGATGCTGATGGATTTGGATCAACAACAATCGTTGCATGTGGTGCAATGAACAATACAGATTGTAATGATACAGACGCTTCTATCAATGCTGGTGCGATTGAGTCTTGTAACAACATCGATGATGATTGTAACGGAGTTGTAGATAACGATGTATTGTTCACATCATATTATACAGATGCAGATACAGATGGATATGGTACAGGAAATGAAATGGCTTTTTGTGCGGATCCAGGCGTTGGTTATTCTTTAACAAATGATGATTGTAATGATACCAATGCTGCAGTTAATCCACAAGCGGAGGAAGTTGCTGATAACGGTATTGATGACAACTGTGATGGCGTTGAATTGGGTATGAATGAGCAATTGACAATGTCATTCTCGGCTTATCCTAATCCTACGGCCGATATGTTGGTTGTTAAGATGACAAACCCAACAGCAGGAGTGTTGATGGTATTTAATGCGCAAGGTGCATTGGTGATGAAAGTGCAAGTTGCACAACAGTCTCAAGTTACTTTGGATTTGAGCGAAATGGCTACTGGTGTTTATACTTTGATGGTTCAAGACCAACAAGGTGTTAACAGCATGCCTATCGTGAAATTGTAATCGATTTAAATCAAATAAAAACCCCAGCAATTGCTGGGGTTTTTTGTTTGAGGTATTCGGTAAAATCTGATTAATACGTTGTCTTGAATTTCAATCCAAAACTGGATAGTGTATTTTTTAATTTCGGAATGGAAGATTTTCCCATCCCGTGAAATTGGAGAATTTCATCTTCTGAATATGTGGACAATTGCTCTAGGGTTTCAATACCGGCGTTCTTCAATGCACGTTGTGCTGGAGCGGCAATGATGGTTCGAAAGGGATTGGGAAGTATGGGGATCAGTTTTCCTTTTCGCTTAACGATGTTTTTATAATCCCACTGTATCTCTTTGGATTTGACTAGCCAGCGCTTAAGGTCCTTAGTGTTTACATCCGAGATTTCTTGATAAAGAATAGAGGCATCTTTGAATTTTCCGCTTCCTGGAAGAAGAGGATCTTCATTAAAATCGGCACCACTCCAGAATAAAAGACGTATTCCCTTTTTTTGTTTGCTATATCCTACAACAGGATTTCCCTCTAGAAACCAAACGGGATGACCATGCCAAATTTTGCTTTCGGCTTCTTTCAAATTTGGATCAATGGTCTTGGCCAATAGGTCGCAAACCAACTTGTCTGTATTTTCCAGATTTTCATTGTATTGCTGAATGGTAGGATTCATTAAAATTGAATGCTTACGTTTATTGGGGGAATTTGCTCATGTCCATGAAGAACAATTCCCAAGTGTGTCCGTCAAAGTCTTCAATGCTGCGCTGCACCATGAATCCGTAGTCTTTCATTTCTGATGGCTCGATACCTCCAGCTTGAATTCCGGCAGTCATTTTTTCATTAATCTCTTCAACACTGCTTAGTGACAAAGAAAGCAATGCAGCGATGTTGTTCTTTGTGTCGGCGATGGTTTTTTTTGTAAAGCTGCTAAATTTTTCGGCTGTCATGATCATCAAAAATATGTTGTCACTCCAAACCATACATTTCGCAGTGTCATCAGAAAATTGAGGGTTGTTGACGAATCCTAGTGCTGAATAAAAATTCATTGATTTCTGCAAATCAGAAACGACTAAGTTGATAAAAATTTGTTTCATTGAGATTGATTTAATTATTCAAAATTCGGAATTAATTGTTTGGGTTACTACTTTTTTCTGTTAGCTATTCATAATTGTGAAATAACGAACGATTCAAATTTTTGGAAATAATTTTTTTATTATTGTCATTTATCACTACAATTAAATGTCGCACAATCGTACATCCATTGGTGTATTTGCATTGACCTCTGTTGCTGTGCTTGTATTGATAAATGGAAATAGTCCAGTTTTTTTCTGCAGCATTCCAAACTGGTAGAGAATCAAAATTCCAAGTTCTAGTTCTAATTGGGAAACGTCGTTGCACTAAACGAACGACATCTTCTGCTTTCATCTTTGATTCTGTAACTTCACTTTGAGCAAAGCTTCCAGGATGAAAAGAAAATAAAAAAATAAAAAATGACAGCAGCCTCATCACATTTATGCTTGATGCATATAGGCGCGATACATTTTTTGATTCCAATTGTATGCGATTATCAAACATCCGATTATTAAAACGGCATAAACAATCTTGGCATTGTGCATGGATCGATACCATTCAGAATGATGAATCAATTGCCACATGATTGTAGAAACAATTCCGGCATAAGCTAGGGATGGCGTTAAGGTGTGACCCATGTACTGATTGAATCGCTTGATTTCTTTTGGAAATTTGAATAAAAATGCAGACCAGTGGTCTTTGCGACCCAGATACATGTAGGTTGCAAATTCGCTGAAACGAAAACCTTTTTCTTGCGGAGCCAAATCCATCGGACGATAGGTAGACTGAAAATAGGCGAACATAGCGTACAGGGTCAAAAGTGAGATAATAGCCAATAGAGTAGTCCAAGTTGAAATTCCTACCACAGTTACCAAAGGATTAGCTTCTTTGCTTAAATCGGGTGTTAGTTGTGCTGTGCAAAATGCGTCGTAAGCGCGAGAGAAAATGATCCAAGCGGTGGTCAGCGAATATTTGAGCGTTTTGTTCATGTGAATGCAATCAAAGTACATTTAAATAATTCTTCTCTAAAAATAGGCAATGGTGCAATTGATGGCCCATAATCATAAAACCTATAGTTCTTGCGCTATTGAAAGTTCCATCAACGCTTCCTCTGAAATCTAGCATTGGGTCGTTCATGGATTTATAAAGTGATAGGGTCGATCGTCTTAAAGTTATAAATTCATCCTTAAGGTCTTCCAAATTTTCATCTTTGTTCAAAGGAGGCGCCATGTACTTATTTTCGTCAAAACTAGCTAGCACGGTGTTGTCGAATCGTGCAAAGCGAAGAGCTCTGTAGCTAAATATTCGCTCGCAATCTATGATGTGTCTGATGACTTGCTTGGTTGTCCACTTATTTTCTTGGTAGGAAAAATTCTCGTTGTGAATGTTTATTTTTTGAAATAAATCGAGCATGTATTGATGACTTTTTCTCAATTCACTGATGAGATTATCACTTTCAACTAAGTCGAAGTAGTAGTGATAATATTTGGGTGCTTCTGAATAAATTGACTTGTTTTCCATGCGTTTAATTTGATTGGTTTTGACTAATGAATAATTGAATTTATTTCAAATTCTGTTACACGTATTCATTGATTTAGAAAAAATGAAGTTCTGACTATTACTATATCACCTACTTTGATTTGCGCTCTTTTTCTTATTTCGGATTTAACGGGTAGTAAGTACGCATTGTCTTTAGAACTAAACCAAATGGCTGTCTCCCAGGAAACTTCATGAATTGTAGCGGTCGTTTTTAGTCGCCCCCAACCTTCTTCTTGGGTTTTAAAAATTGATCTTATTTCCAAAGAAATGTGAGTGGGGATACTCAAAAAGTACCATCCACCTTTGCCTGTGTATTGCCAAAGTTCGGCTTCAAATTCAAATGGAATCATCACTCAGTTTTTGTACTTCCTATTACTTTTATTTTTACTTTATTCTTCCTAAAGTAACTGTTGTATTTACCACTTCCACCTGCTGCAAAGATGAACACATTAGCCGTCCGTGCCCATTTGTCGTGAATAACCAAATTGTCTTCCAAGTCTAAAACCAGTCGGAGACGTTTG
>JBDLUK010000214.1:0-7158 GCA_039805365.1 Bacteroidota bacterium
TGGTCATTGATTTTAAGCAGAAATCAACTTCAAAATGACAATTACAAGTACCGTGACAATGATGAGAGTTTAGGTAAAAAGTATGACTACTCATCGCGGGAGACAGAGAACAAGTTGAGGATAGAGCGCCGTTTATTTACCGACAATGGATGGAAGGCAAGTTATGGATTGTCCGCAGAACAAGCGTATTATACCAACAGTGGATTCAATGAAGTATATGTTTTGGCTTTAGATACCTTGCAAACTTTCAGAAGTAACACCAAAGCTCAGTTGTTGAAGTATGGAGGATTTGTTCAAGCTAGTAAAACGATCTTGGAAAATAGATTGGTATTGTCATACGGAATCAGAGCTGACGGGAACAATTGGGGGCCAAATATGAAAGATCCTTTCAGACAATTCAGTCCACGATTTAGTGCCAAGTATTCTTTTGCACCTCAGTGGTCGTTCAACATGAATACAGGTCGATACTTCCAATTGCCAGCATACACATCTTTGGCTTTTAGCAACAACAATGGAGAGTTTGTCAATAAGGACATGCGCTATATCCGCAACGATCAAATTGTCGCAGGATTGGAATACAATTGGGACAAAAGAAATACGCTCATTACCCTTGAAGGCTTTTTGAAGAAGTATAGTCAATATCCAATTTCGAATAATTTAGGTGTGAGCTTGGCCAATCTTGGTGCGGATTTCGGTGCGGTGGGCAATGAGGATGTCACTTCAAACGGTTTAGGTAGATCATACGGTATGGAGTTATTGTACCAGCAAAAGTTGTACAACAATGCATACGGTATTTTGGCATATACCTGGGTGAGAAGTGAGTTCACCAATGCAACAGGAGAGTTTGCCCCTTCAAGTTGGGACAGTAGACACATTGTTTCTTTGACCGGCGGGAAGAAATGGGGAAAGAATTGGGAAATAGGCGGTCGATTTGCTTTGAGCGGTGGACTTCCATTCACACCAGATAATGTGGACGCTTCAATGCAGCGATTCTATTGGGATCAATTTGGTTTTGCTCAAACCAATTGGAGTTTGGTTAACACTGAACGCTTTTCACTATTTCACCAATTGGATATTCGCATTGACAAAAAATGGTATTTCGCCAAATGGACACTTGATGCATTTTTGGATATCCAAAACATTTATGGATTTGCGACAGATCTCAAGCCTGCTTTGGATGTGCAAAGAGATGCAGCCGGAAATCCAATCGTCGACCCCAACAATTCTTCGCGATATTTGCCTAATTCGATTCCTCAGTCTTCCGGCTTCAGACAGCCTGCTGTAGGTATCATAGTTGAACTGTAATGAGAATAGACAAATTCCTTTGGTGTGTTCGATTGTTTAAAACACGATCGCTAGCGACGGAGCAAGTGCGGCTAGGGAAAGTGTTAATTAAGGGAGAACAGTTGAAGCCTTCCAAAGAATTAAGACTGGGAGAGAAAATTGAGATTAAAAGGGGACCCATCGTATTTGAATATCAAGTAATGGATTTTCCCAAGGCAAGACTTGGCGCAAAAATGGTGGAACTATTTGTCAAGGAAATAACCAGCGAGGAGGAAAAAAAGAAATGGTTACTGTTGCAAGAGCAGCTGAAGCTTACGCGAGAGAGAGGTACAGGAAGGCCTACAAAAAAGGATAGGCGAGAAATGGATGCTTTTATGGATATCATGGATTTGGAGGATTACGAATGAATGCACTTTTGATGCAAACCATCAGAAGAAGGATTGCACTTTCCAATGAGGAAGGTGAGGTCCTTTGCAGATATTTCGAGCCGCGAACCATTAAAAAGAAGGATTTACTATTTCGTAAAGGAGATATTGCCAGGGATGTTGCGTTTGTGTGCAATGGTGTTTTGAGGGTTTATGCTTTAGATGATAAAGGGCATGATTGGACCTTACAGTTTGCTCCTACAGATTGGTGGGTTACAGATTTGGCCAGTTTTATCAAACAAGAGCCAGCGCATTGGAAAGTTGAAGCTTTGGAAAATTCCGAAGTTCTTCTACTGTCACGTGAGAATCAGCTGAAATTGTTTGCGGATATGCCTCAAATGGAATCTTATTTTAGGGTGCTTACTGAAAATGCTTTGGTGGCTCAGCAACAGCGATTACAAGACACGATGGGGGCTCCGGCGTTGGAACGTTATAAATCATTTTGTCTCAAATACCCATCTTTGGTCGATAGAATCGCTCAAAAGCACATTGCTTCATACATTGGAGTTTCTCCTGAGTTTTTATCCAAATTGAAGTCAGAGATTGTCCGCGGCAAACGATTCTAGTTTCTTAATCTAGATTAAGTGATTGTCTCGAGGATGATACGCATTTTTGTAAGGTAAATTATACAATATGGACAGGAAATCTTTTTTAAAGAAAGGTCTTTTTGGAACAGGAATGCTCATAACGGCAGGAACCGCAGCCAAGATGATTCAAAATTCTGTAGATGAATTACAACCATTAGAGCCCATGTTGAATCAACAAGTGGGTTTCAATCACTTACCCAATAAACAAACTGAAAAAATGGAAAACTTTTTATATCACCCTGCTGACTCCCGTGGCGGCGCTGATCATGGATGGCTTAAAACCCGTCATTCTTTTAGTTTTGCCCAATATTACAACCCAGAAAGAATGCACTTTGGTGTATTGCGCGTATTGAATGATGATCATATTACGGGTGGCTCCGGTTTTGGTACGCATCCACATGATAACATGGAGATCATCAGTATTCCTTTGCAGGGCGCCTTGCAGCACAAAGACAGCATGGGCAATACTGCGGTTATTGTCGAGGGTGATGTTCAAGTGATGAGCGCGGGAACAGGAATTCAGCACAGTGAGTATAACAATCACGCTTCTGAAGATTGTCGTTTTTTACAAATTTGGTTGTTTCCCAATCAAAAGAATGTGAAGCCTCGCTATGATCAATTGACTTTGAAATTAGAGGATAGGAAAAATAGACTTCAGCAAATCCTATCTCCTTCTCCAGACGACGATGGTGTTTGGATACACCAAAATGCATGGTTCCATATGACGCAAATGGATGCCCTAAGCAACTTAAATTATGATTTAAAATCACCAGGAAATGGAGTCTATTTCTTTGTTCTTTCTGGAGAGGTTGAAGTAAATGGAAAACCATTGAAGACGCGTGATGGATTGGGAGCATGGGCCCAGAATTCTTTTGAAATAAAAGCCAATTCCAATGCAGAGTTATTGCTTATGGAAGTACCCATGACCATTTAAAGAAAAAATAATTAAATCAATATGAAAAAACAATGGAATCTGGACTTGGTCCACAGCGAGGTGTCATTCAAAATCAGACACATGATGATATCAAATGTTTCTGGAATTTTTAAAAATACAAGCGCTTATATGCTTGTAGCAAATGAAGATTTTACTGATGCTGAAATTAACTTTGAAGCGGATGTAAACAGCATCAATACGGGAAATGAACAACGCGATGAACATCTGATTTCTTCGGATTTTTTTGATGCCAATCAATTCCCTAAAATTATATTCAAGTCATCGGCTTTTGAAAAGAAATCGGAAGATCAATTTGTTTTGTATGGTGATTTAACCATCCGTGATATTACCCGTCCAATAAGCTTGGAAGTGGAATATACTGGAACGGTTGTAGATCCATATGGACAGACCAAGGCTGGTTTTGAAATGATTGGCAAAATCAGCAGAAGTGAGTTTGGATTAACGTGGAGCGCCGTTACTGAAGCTGGTGGAGTTGTATTGGGAGACGATGTTAAATTGACTTTCTCGATTCAAATGGTTGCGGCCTAAAATTAGTATTTGAGCAAAATTTAGGGGAAGCGATGGCTTCCCTTTTTTAATTTTCCAAATTTTTAAACATATAATTTATAGGAATAATATGCGCATTTTCAAATTTATCTTTCGGTATGAATTTGAAAAAAGAACTCACTTTTCAATATTTTTTTTGGAATCAAATCAAGGAAAAGAAATGGCTCACCACAAAAGGAGATGAAGTTGAAATTGTAAATGTTGGAGAATGGAATTTTTCAGATGGTCCCGATTTCAAGAATGCTTCAGGTACGATCAATGGTAAATTTTGGCGCGGTGATGTCGAAATACACAAAAGCACCAGCGATTGGTTTCTTCATGGACATCAATGGGATGATGCCTATAATCACGTGAAATTGCATGTGGTATATGAAGTTTCTGCATCATTCAAAGCACCGGATTTGCCGACAATTGCCCTCAAATGTCAATGGAATCCAGCGCCTGACAAGTGGTTCAAACCTTTGATTGCACAGCATATATTCAATTGGGATATTAAAGTAAATCGTTGGAATTTGTGGCGTCAAGAATTTGATTTGTTTGAAGCGCAAATGATTGCGATTTCCAGAACCCTTGGCCGACACATTCAGGGCGATGCGATGGAATCTTGGGCCAAACAAATCCCATGGTCCAAAATTCCAGAACATTGGTCCATACTTGAAATTCATGCATACTTTCATTGGATGGCAGGTCACCTGGATAACTTATCGGTCAAGGATTATTATTGCCAAATACTCAATGCACAGAACCAAGTGTTTGGATGGGGCAGTGATTACCCCCGATTCCCAGTGGATTGGCGCAGGAAGGTCAGTATGTCTTCAAGATCTTCACTGCGCATTGCACAAATGGCGCAGCTATTTTACATCATTAGAAAACATGCAAAACAAGAGTGGTGGAACGTCGACGGATTGAGTAGAGCACTTGGTAATTTGCAAGTTCCGAAATATTGGGAATACCATTATGCATTGGGGCAACAAATGAAGGTCAGGCAGTCTGTCGCACTATCAAAATCAGCTGTTGGTTCCATCACCAGTAATCTTTCCGTTTTTATTTTGGAAGAAAATTCATCATCTTTGAAAAAAAACACGCACCATGATCAGAATAATTTCCGGTTACTTTGAAAAAAAGACCTACGGCGTTTGCAGTGCAATTGCCGATAGAATGGGATTGCGTGCAAAAAATGTGAGGCTAAGTTTTATTTATTTGAGTTTCCTCACTGTTGGATCTCCAGTTGGTTTGTATTTGGTACTTCTGTTTTGGAAGCGCAATCGACATGTTTTCAAGCCCTGGCTTTGGGGACAGCGAAAATTTGAATAAAAAAATCCCGCATTTGCGGGATTTTTATTTGAAGTCAAATCGAGATTACTTCACAAATGTGGTGGTCAAAACCTGATCCTTCAATTGAATGGTAACAAAATATTGTCCATTCTCTGTGAATGAAGGCAATGCAATTTGATTCCAACCGCTCAAAGCGTTGAATGATTCCGTTTGGATATTTTGCCCCAAAGTATTGAAGTAAGAAACGGATACAAGCTGTCCGTTCGTCAAATACAAAGGCAATCGGCTGTTTTCATTGGCTGGCATTGGTTGAACTTTGCCCAATTGATTTTCTAATGGTATTGCCTTGTTGTTAATGCCCAATGATTCATCTGAATTTAATCTGACCAATGGAATCCCATATGTCCATCCCCATGATGTTCCATCGTGAAACCAAGACCCAGGCCATGTGTTGAAGCCAGACACTGCAATATCTGTCGCTGCTGAAGACAATATTGAAGCCAAATAAGTTTTACCAGCTTCCAATGAAACGGTACCATCAAAAGGAAGAGTAATGATATTGGATTGACCTGCGATATTGTCATCTGCTGTTACAACAGAATATTCAATAGTTGCGGCAACATCGGCCAAAATGGGTGTTCCATCTGGGTTCAAACCTTGAAACTCATACAACTTGCCTTGAATAACAGACCCTTCATCACCTGCAGCAAATCGCAAAGCGCATTGTATAGCACCAAAATCGTCATTGCTATAAATGTCAAATAGATTTCCAAATTCATAATTGGTGCTGTTGCCGTAAAACAACTGACAAATACCATTGTCACGTCCGTATACAAAAGGAGTAATTTCCATTTGATTGGTCGCCAAATTGTTATTGGGGTTGTCATCAACAGCTGCAACAGGAACGGCGGCGATATCTATGGTTCCCAACTCTGTCGGTACAAATGTCCCTACTCCGACCAATGTATCGGATTGAAGCAAAGCGATGTCTCCAGAAGGTCCTCCAGAAAAGGTTTCCATCAGTATTTGATTTTGTCCGATGTTAAATGCAACGCTAACATTGCTTTGCGCGTTGACGCCACCATTGCTAATAACCGCTGTAGCTTGAATCGGTGAAACTTGGGTCAGAGGGATTTGTTTGTAATCCAATAATCCCCCTGAAAGCCCGGGATTGTCCCAATTGCCAAAAACCACTTTGTTGGCTACAATATCATAGGCCATCATTTCTTGAATGACAATGTTGTCTGCCGCAAAGCCAGATACCCATTCACCTGCATCTGACCACTGCAAGCGAACGACAATACTATCCATTCCATCATAAGGAAACAATGGAACAATAACGCTTTGCCAAAACTGTTCATCGACGTTTAATGCTGTGATAGTATCTCCAGGTACCAATGGAATGGTAGTGAAATTTATACCGCCATCACTAGAAACAGCAACTTCTGCATCGCCTGCGCCAAAATTTTGATCATGAAAGATATCCATGTACAATGCGACATTTGTTAACCCTGTGAAGTCCATCATGGGTGTATTCATCCAACCCAATGTATAATCGCAATCACAAGGAGATGGATCGTCATTGGCGCCAGCAAATTGATTACTGGCTAGGTTCAATTCTGGAACAGGCCAATATCCGCCTGTATTAGCGGTGGCGGCATTGTAAATTTGAAAAGCTGGCACAATGGGTACATCTGTAGCGCTTATCGTGTTGGTCGACCAACCTGATGGTATGGCCAATGGTAAAGTTCCAGAAAGACCGTCAAAATTTTCACTGAGCACAACCACACGACTGCCAGATGTTGGAGCCGAAATTTTCTGTTGTCTTGTTGTGGGCATCAAACTCATCTCTGATTTTTTCATGATGTGTTGATTCGCCGTGATTTGCGCCTGAGATAAAATACTAGTCATCAACATGGCGCACAATAGAGTTGCTCTTTTCATTGTGGGTTAAGATTTACAGGAACAA
This sequence comes from Bacteroidota bacterium, assembly GCA_039805365.1. Taxonomy (GTDB): domain Bacteria; phylum Bacteroidota; class Bacteroidia; order Flavobacteriales_D; family Sanyastnellaceae; genus CAMCTV01. The sequence continues at coordinate 7,042 of JBDLUK010000214.1, forward strand.
TTTAAACAAGGAATCAATAAAACATCAAGAAAAATAGCTGACATAGATTATATTTGCCACGGCAATTGGAGACGTGTCCGAGTGGTTGAAGGAGCACGCCTGGAAAGTGTGTATACG
>JBDLUK010000215.1:0-2514 GCA_039805365.1 Bacteroidota bacterium
GCTTAGCATAAAAGGCATAGGCTTCTTCCAAAGGCAAACGTTCACCATATGGAGGGTTCATTACCAAAATACCTTTGGCATCATCTGTTTCCAATTCAAAAAAATCGGCCTTTTCAAAATGGACGAACTCACCCACTTGCGCTTTGCGTGAATTCTTGGTTGCCCAACCCAAAGCCGAGCTATCTAGGTCACTTCCCACAATTGGATAAACGGGGGTAACAATTTGAGCGTCGCATTCCGCTTTCAATTCATTCCACAATTCCTGATTGAATCCTGGCCATTTCATGAATTGAAAATTGGGGCGGGCAATTTGTGCTGGTGTATTGGATGCCAACATCGCTGCTTCTGTTACCAAGGTTCCACTTCCGCACATGGGATCCATAAAAGGACTTTCCCCCTTCCATCCAGTAGCCTTGATAATGGCAGCGGCCAACACTTCATTCAATGGAGCATCACCACTTCCCATGCGATAGCCCCTTTGATTCAATGATCTACCACCTGCATCCAATGAAATGGTAACAACCTCTTCATCAATATGCAAATGGAACAACACATCTGGATTATCTGGAGATACGTTAGGGCGCTTTTCATATTCCTGACGGAAATAATCTGCAATTGCATCTTTTACTTTTAAACTAGCAAAGTGAGGATGCTGAAAGAAATCAGAACGAACATGCGCATCAATAGCAAAGGTTTGATCCAACAACATCAAATTGTCCCATTCAACTTTCATGGCTTGCTTGTACAAGTCATCCACTTTTCTTAGTCGAAATTCCGTTATTGGAACCAAAACGCGCAATGACAACCGTGAAGTGTAGCAAACACGATACAATGTTTTTAAATCGCAAGATCCGTGAAGTACCCTTCTTCCAATGGTGATGTCATTCACACCGAGTTCAATCAACTCCTCTTTCAACAACTCCTCAGTAAATGGCAAACATTTAACTGAAATATTAAATACGCTTTCGTTCATGATCCTGCTTTTTTTGTTGGAAACCCTTTGTCTATGAGTAGTTGAACTACTTTCTCTCTATGATCTCCTTGAATAATTATCTCTCCGTCTTTGGCTGTTCCGCCAGTTCCACATTTGTTCTTTAGAAATTTGGACAATTCCAACAATTCATCTTCAGACCCTTCAAATCCCTTCACAACAGTCGCAGTCTTGCCACCTCTATGATTCTTCTCTAACCACACCCTCAAGTTCATTAATTTGGGATCCAATGGACCCAACTCTTCCTGATCAGCTGCAGGAAGACTACCAGTAGAGTACACAAGCCCTCCCAAATCCGAGAGGCTCATTTTCTTTTTCTGTTGAGACATGGTGTAAAGATACTTGATTAAATTCGGTGTCAATTACTATCACAACATCTTATGGAGACTTTTTTTATTTTACTTACTGTCTTTGTAGGTTCCGCGTTAACCCTTGTCTCCGGATTTGGATTGGGAACATTGCTCATGCCAGTGATGGCGATATTTTTTCCCATTGATGTCGCCATTCTCCTAACGGCTTGGGTTCATTTAGCCAACAACCTCATTAAGTTTGGTTTTTATTATAAAAATATTTCTTGGCCCATTATTATTCGATTTGCTCCAACTGCGATCATAGGGGCATGGATGGGGTCGACAGTATTGGGACAATTAAACAATTGGAACACGCCGGTTGAATTCTCAACCTTGGGCATTGAAACAACAACATTCAAAATATCATTGGGGTCGCTGCTAGGAATTTTCGCCATCATTGAGTGGATGCCGCAATCCAAGCGAATTTCATTCTCCAAAAAATGGTTACCACTTGGAGGATGGATCAGTGGTTTTTTTGGAGGATTATCGGGTCATCAAGGTGCCTTGCGATCTGCATTCTTAATTCGGGCCGAGCTTACCAAAGAAGTGCTCATAGGAACAGGAATTGTGATTGCAACTTGTATTGACATCACGCGGATCAGTCAATACATCGGCCAACACAACAACCATGTCCTCATGTCCAATGCATCATTATTCTTAGGCGCTGTAGTTTCTGCATTTCTCGGTGTTTACCTGACGCAGCAATGGATTCAGAAGGTTACCATTCAGTGGCTACAAAAATCAATTGCGCTTTTATTGATTATTTTTTCCATTTGTTTAATGTTGGGTTGGATTTAAATTTTACCTTTGCATTGCACTTATCAAGAAAGACGGAGGGAAATGGCCCCATGATGTCTTGGCAACCCCGGTAATGCTGGGTGCCAAATCCTACTCTCGAAAGAGAGAAAGATGAGTAAAGAGTTTATCTCTTCGTCCCATTGATTTGTAGCACAACATAACAATGGGAATATTCCAAGACATTACATCCAGAAATCTTACGCTAGATGGCGCCATGGGCACCATGATTCAGCGTTATCCTTTGTCAGAATCTGACTTTAAAGGAGATCACTTTGCGCATCATAACATTCCGCTAAAAGGAAACAATGATTTACTCTGTGTAACACGACCCGATATCATTACCGAAATTCACCTTCAATATTTTGAAGCGGGAGC
>JBDLUK010000216.1:0-3113 GCA_039805365.1 Bacteroidota bacterium
GAAAATCTGGAAAACGGGGTGTACCTTGTTGTCGTAGAAACCAACGAGGGTCGGGTGATGATCAAACGCATTCTGAAGGTTTAGAAGAGGGAGAGGCTGCGTTTGAATCTATTCTTAAAAATTAGTACATATACTATTTTTTTATGGTATTTGTACTAGAAGTGACGCAAAACCTATTTTGTAAATGCATTATTATTTAGGTTTGAATTTCGTTTGTACGAATAATATAAAACTAGATTGAAATGAGAAATTTGATGGGTTATCCCAATCCTAGCAACGATCAAGTCTCAATTATTTTAAAAGAAAAGTGGGATAGTCAAAATAAGTTGTTGATCTATAATTCAATGGGACAACACGTTCAGATGGTTGCAATTTCAAATGGCGCGGAAAATACGCAGATAGATGTTAGTCATTTGTGTAATGGAATTTACTACATTGTCCTCCAAACCAACCAAAGCACCCAATCATGCGTGTTTATCAAAGAATAGTCAGATTAATTTTATTTGTAGTTTGGGTCTTTTGTTTTTCATTTTGTGATGCTCAGATATGGAAGGATTTAGACAGTGGATTTGGTTGTGCGCATCACTCTTCTTACGGAAACGAGCTTTCAATTGATGAAAATAGAGATGTTTTACTTTTGAGTGGTGATTTGGCTTTTGGAAATGATTGTGCAAGATGGCGAATGCCAGCCATGTGGAATGGGCATCATTGGATAAAAATGGGAGAGCCGGATACCGCTTTTAATCATATATCTTTTAAAACCATAGGCACTTTTAATGGGGATATTTATTCTTCCAATCCCATTGCGGGATATGATAATTCTTCATTTATCAAGTGGAATGGCTATTCGTGGGATACTATTTCTGGAGGATCAACAGACTTTAGTATGTACGAAATGAAAGAGTACGGTGATTACTTGTATGTTGTTGGGGCATTCAATGATTGCGCAGGAGATTCTGCCAATCTTGTTTTTAGATATGATGGAGAAAAAGTAGAGCCATTGGTTGATTTTTTTGAGAGTACACCTTTTGGATTGTGCATGGAGTTTTATAAAGACACCTTATACGTGGGTGGATATTTCACAGATTATCCTAGAGGTATTTACCATTTTGCTTCGGTTTATAATCACCAAATTCATCGCGTAGGTCTGGGCTTAACAGTTTATTCTATCGTAGAGACTATGTGTGTACATGATGGTGCGCTCTGGATAGGTGGCACTTTTGATTCTGGGAACTTTGGAGTTGACCATCAAACTTATTTGGCGTATTATGATGGTGAGAAAATTCATCCCTCCCCTTGGCAACCAGATGGACGTGTAACTGCATTGAAATCTTACAACAATGAATTATACATTGCGGGTAGGTTTGGAAAGATTGAGGGTGTTGAAGCACACTGTTTGGCCAAGATTAATGATTTTGGATATTACTCCCTCAATTCAGATACCTTCTTCACCAAGTGGGGACAGTTTGGTTCATATATGCCAGGAATAGTGCGGGATATGGAAATATGGAAAGATACTTTGTATATAACAGGAGACTTTGGTTCCATAGGAAGAGACACAACCCTCAATACAGTTGCAAAGCTCAATCGCTCGTTGTCTGAGGACGCGGCGTTTTTACAAAGTGAGATCATCCTTTACCCCAACCCTGCACATGATCAGTTTATCCTGGAGACAGGGACTTATTTTAATCAGCCGGCTTCGATTGTCATTTTTGATGCACAGGGAAGATTGGTGATGACAGAATCATGGCCTGCGGGTGAAAAGCGAAAACAAATGGCAGTGGAAAATCTGGAAAACGGGGTGTACCTTGTTGTCGTAGAAACCAACGAGGGTCGGGTGATGATCAAACGCATTCTGAAGGTTTAATGGCGAGGAGGAGAAATATTTCTCCAAGCAATACGAACGCAATATCTGACTTACCTTCGCGTTCCTATGGCAATGAAACCAGTGATTTTGTGGGCGGATGATGAGATTGAATTGCTCAAACCGCATGTGATGTTCCTTGAACAAAAAGGCTATGCCGTATTGACCGTCAACAACGGCCGTGAGGCGGTGGAGAAAGTAAAATCACAACACCTGGACTTGGTGTTCTTGGATGAAAATATGCCTGGGATATCTGGCCTAGAGGCCCTGCAACAAATCAAAGCGCACGATCCCAATTTGCCGGTGGTGATGATCACCAAAAGCGAAGAGGAGCATATCATGGAAGGCGCGATTGGTTCTAAAATCGCCGACTACCTCATCAAACCGGTCAACCCGCATCAAATCCTTTTGTCCATCAAAAAAAATCTGGATGAGAAACGTTTGATCGATGAGAAAACAACGCAGGATTATCGCCAAGAATTTAGAGAAATTTCCATGCAGTTGGGTCAACGCATGAATGCGGAGGAATGGGGCGATTTTTACAAGAAGCTGATCTTCTGGACCTCCGAGCTGTCGCAGACTTCAGAAGATTCCATGAAGGAAATTCTCAAGACCCAAAAGCAAGAAGCCAACGAGCAATTTGCCAAATACTACGAGCAAAATTATTTGGAGTGGATCAATGCCAAAGTGGAAGCGCCTGTTATGTCGCACACATTGTTCAATCGCAAAATAAAAGCACAGCTTACTCCCGGAAAGCCGGTGTACTGGCTGGTGATCGACAATTTGCGTTTTGACCAATGGCGGGTCATCGCTCCGTTTTTAAAGGACCAATTCCGTTGGGACAATGAGGAGATTGTCTATTCCATTTTACCTACTGCCACCATGTACGCGCGCAACGCGATGTTCTCGGGTCTATTGCCCACAGAGATGCAGAAGCTACATCCGCAGTGGTGGAGAGACGAAGAGGAGGAGGGAAGTAAAAACGATTTTGAACATGATTTTTTACAAGCGCAAATCAAGCGATTGGGTCTAAACATCAAAACCTCGTACCACAAGGTGGTGCAGCATCAATTTGGAAAACGATTGGTGGACCAGATGTCCAATTTGCAAAGCAATGATTTAAATGTCATCGTCTACAATTTTGTCGATATGCTCAGCCATGCCCGCAGTGAGATGGAGGTGATCAAAGAGTTGGCGGAGGATACTCCTGCTTATTTGTCCTTGACCAAGTCATGGTTTGAACACAGTC
>JBDLUK010000217.1:0-10171 GCA_039805365.1 Bacteroidota bacterium
ACAATCAATTCCGCTACCGATCCAGTGTAATTTTCCTGCTCTCCATTTTCACCTTCGTGGCTCAACTCAACACTGTAATCTCCATAGGTAAGCAACAATCGAAGTATTTCTTTTTCTATGAGTAGTGTACTGAATGGATCCCCAGCAGTCTCTGCTGCATCGGGTGTAAATTCTTCAGGTTTGTCTTCGGGAAAATTTTGTCGTTCGGCCGGTGTGAACTTTTGTTTCTTCAGATTTTGATTGAGCTGAAAGATCAAACTTTCTTGGGTCACATTGAGCAATTGACTGCACTCCTGCAAATACACCTCGCGCTGAATGACATCTGGTATGATGGAGATTGTATTGACAATGTCCTTGATCAATTCAGCACGTTTCAATGGATCTTTCCCTGCTTCTTCGAGTAGAAGTTGGGTTTTGAAACGAACAAAATCTACCGCATTGGATTTTAAGAAATGCTCAATGGTATCTTGGTCATTTTTTCTCGCAAAGCTATCGGGGTCATCCCCATCTGGAAACAGCACAACGCGCACGTTCATGCCTTGCTTCAATATCATTTCGATACTGCGTAAACTGGCTTTGATACCTGCAGCATCACCGTCAAAAAGGACAGTAATGTTTTTGGTATAACGAACAATTTTCTTGATGTGCCCTTCGGTCAAGCTGGTTCCACAGCTCGCCACGACATTGGTGATTCCGGCTTGGTAAAGCGAAATAACGTCCGTATATCCTTCAACCAAGTAACACACATCTTCCTTGATGATGGTGTTTTTGGCCAAGTGCAATCCGTAGAGGACGTCGCTCTTGTGAAAGAGTTCACTCTCAGGACTGTTGATGTATTTGGCTCCTTTTAAATCGGCTTGTAATGTTCTTCCGGCAAATGCAATTACTTTTCCTGATTCACTGTGAATCGTGAACATCACGCGATCACGAAAAGCGTCGTATATACGACCCTCTTTCTTTTCTGCTTCAGGGTCTGTATTTTCTTCTACATCCTTTTGCTTGAGCAGTCCTGCCTTGACCAACAACGCAAGATTGTGTCCTGCTGTTTCTGCTGCTTTTTTCAGATGGTCCCAACCGGCAGGGGCGTATCCCAATTGCCAGGTCTTGAGGGTGTCGGGTCTGAAGCCTCTTTCTTGAAAATAACTAAGTCCAATGGCTTGTCCGGTATCGGTTTCATGAAGTTGTTCTTGAAACCAATTGTTGGCAAATTCAACAACGCGTGACAATTGCTCTCGTTCGGTTTTTTCTTGCTTCTGAACTTCACTCTCTTCTTCCTCTTCTATGGGAATTTGATATCGCTGAGCCAACCAACGCAAGGCTTCCGGATAAGTGAGCTTTTGGTGCTGCATCAAAAAGTCGATGACATTGCCACCTTTTCCCGAACTAAAATCCTTGTAAATCCCCTTGCTGGGAACGACATAAAAACTGGGTGTTCGTTCACTACTAAACGGTGACAAACCTTTGTAACTCTTGCCTGATTTCTTCAACGCCACAAACTCACCCACTACATCTTCAATGATGGCGGCTTGATAAATAAGATCGATGGTGTTTCTTGAAATCATGGGAGGATAAAGATAAGAAAGGGCGCGTTTGAATTCCGTATAAATACGCAATCAGGATTCAAAAAAGTGGGTCAATTTTGAAAAAAATAAATGCGTTATGAAACGATTGTCCTTGCTGTTCTTGGTTTTGTCTCTGTCTTACAGTGGTTATTCACAGAGCGAGAAATCTTTGAACACTCGAACTCGTCCATCTGACGAATGCATCATTTTTCCCAATCCCACACCTTCAGGACATGACGCTTACATACAAGCCGATTGGAGTGTGGATGAATGGGTAACTTTTTGGATTGTGAACAGCAAGGGAGAAATCGAGCAGGGCATAGGACAAGCGCAAGAAGGTGGAAGAATCCGTGTTCGCGGCCAGCAGCGCCCACCGGGAATCTATACCATTAATTGGAAAAATGCCAATGGTCTTTGGCGACAGGTGCGTTGGGTGATTGGGTAGAGGTGGATCGGTGGATTAGTAAATCGGTAGATCGGTGAATCGGTGGATTGGAGTGTGTTGTGTTATCCTAAAAAAGGTTGACAGTTTTGCGCAAAATGTATTCGAATTTCAAACAAATTATTGGTTACCTCGGAATTTATTTTTCTTCAATGCTTAATTAAACAAGAACTATGAAAAAACTAGTATCAATTGCTCTAATGAGCGTCTTAACACTTAATTTGTTTTCTCAAAATAACGATTTGGATGGTGATGGATATTCAGCATCCGGAGGGAGTGACTGCAACGATAATAACCCATTTATTTACCCGGGAGCTTATGAAATTTGTGATGGGTTAGATAATAACTGTGATGGAGTATTGGACACTCAACCAACAATCAGCATATATTTTATTCCTGAGTCAATGGTAATCGAGCCAAATGAAACCTATGTTGTTTGTCAAACTACGGGTGCTACTTTTTGGGGATGGGACTTCGGAAATGGTTATGCTGACACATCGTTATATACAACAACAAATTACGGTTCAACGGGAACATATACATTTTGTTTGTTTGCAACATCACCAGAGGGATGTCTTACTGACACTTGTTTGACATTCACCATTGATTCAACAGGATGGTCCCCAAGTTCAGAATATACATTGCATATTGTTCCTGATTATACAGTTGGTATTGAAGAACTATCCATCAGCAAAAAGTTAATCAGAGTGCTTGATGAAACAGGAAGAGACGCTGTTCCTACGCCAAACAGGCTTTTCATCTATGTGTACAGTGATGGATCTAGACAGAAGAAAATGATTATTGAGTAAGTGTGAAATCGCTGAGTGGGGGAGAGATTGAATCGGTAGATCAGTGGATCGGTGGATTAGTAAATCGGTGAATCAGTATATCAGTAAATCGGTGGGTCGGTTTTTTTAGTTTACGACTTTTCCAAAGGCTGCAATTTTGAGGGATAATGTACTCAAATCATCAATCAAATTAATTGTTTCAAAATTTTGATCATTGAGTTCATTTATGATTTGAAGAGAAGCTCTTGTTTCAATACAAGATGCAAAGGCTATTGTAAGAAAGTGTACCTTTTCCTTTTGCGTTTTTCGTGACATTCCTTCAGCTATGTTTAAAGCTACAGATGTCATCGACCTTCTGACCTGTTGGATTAAAGCAATATCAGTCCATGTACTTTTTTGAATATTCTTGTAAATGAAAATACTTAGTCTCATGGATTCTTTCCAGATCTCAAGCTTTTCATAACTCATTGTATTTGTCATGAAGCAAATCAATGAAAAGAATAAATGCAAGCCTAAGCATAAAATATAGGAATAACCTATAAATTATTTAATCCATCTACCAATCCACCTATTTACTGATTTACAGATCCACTGATCCACCGATCCACTGATCCACCGATCCACTGATTTACCGATCTACCGATCCACCGATCCACCCCTAAAGCTCAATCCAGCCTTCCTTAAAGGCCCACAACACCGCCCCAATCATATTCTTAGCTGGTGTCTTTTCGATGATGTTTCTGCGGTGGGTTTCGACGGTGCGAACATCAATGTTCATTTTGTCACCAATCTCAGCACTCTTCATGCCTTGGCTCACCCATTTTAAAATCTCTACTTCGCGCTGGGTGAACAGTTGATCGGAATGTGAGCTGGACTTGATCTCGGTCTTCTCTCCCTTGGGTTTCCACTTCTTGGCTTCTTGGATGATGTGGCGAATACTGTGATTGAAGAAGAAGGAGGTATAATCCAAAGATTGAATGGCATCCGCCAATTCCTCTGGGGCTGCTTCTTTGGAAAAATAGCCGTGCGCCCCGCGTTGCATCATTTGATAAATGACATCCACATCTTTCAGAAAAGAGACGATCAATATCTTGATACCGGGATGCGTTCGGGTTAGCCATTCACAAGTGGCGATACCATCCATCTCGGGCATTTGGATGTCCAATAAGACAACATCTACTTGATGCTTGTTCAAGAACAATTGAAGCTCCTTCCCGTTTTCGCATTCCAATACCACATTCAACTTTTCATGGTTGTTGAGCCATGCAGCCAGTGAAGTGCGAAACAAATTGTGGTCGTCTACCAATGCGATATTGATCATGCGCGTATAGGGATTATAATTTCTAATTTATTTCCGGATGCTACTTCCAACTGCTCTACGTTGCCTTGCAATATCATCACCCGGGCTTGTAAATTTTTCCAACCCAAACCTTGTGATTGCTGCATCAGTTGTTTCCATTTATAGGCTTCTCCATTGTCTTGAAGTACAATCTTCCAATTTTGCTCGTCATGCGGTAAAAATCGAATTTGAAATTGATTGCTTTGGTTGTGTTGAAAGTGATTGGACAACCACTCTTGAATCAAACGCAAAATATGAAGATCATCAATGGCGCTGAGTTTGGGAACGTAATCAATGATCAATTCAATTTGTTTTCCTGTACGTTGCGCCTTCTCTTCCAAAACGGTTTGTAAGGTTTTTACCAAACCTACGGTTTCTAAAATTGGAGGCACCAGGTCATGGCACAATCCGCGAATTTCTTGTGTGATCTTCTGGAGTTGTTCTTCGGTTTGAATGACAAATTTTTGCTGCTCTGTGGTGAGTTGGTTTTTAAACAAGTTCAATGAGAATCGGATAGCCGCCAAATCACCGAGTACTCCGTCGTGGAGGTCACGTGCAATGCGCACTTGCTCTGATTCTCTAGACTTGAGCACCTCGTCCATCATTTGGTGTTGGAGATTTTTTTGCTTGGAGAATAAAGTCTTGTAATAAAAATGGCTGATGTAAAAGATCAGAAATACCATCAGCAGGATCATCGAAAATCCAATCCAATAATACATGTTGAGGATATGCCGGGTATGATCCATTGTTATGCTTTATTTTGTTTCATAACACCCCAAGCCAAAAGGGCTCCGTACATGGCGATGGAGACGGGTAAGATGATCCAATAGAAAAGTAAATTGTCATTGGGGAATTGAATCATGTAGGGATAAAGCAGATAATAAAAACTGCATACAGACAAGTAGATCACCAAACCGATGATGGCAAAGAAATCTGGGTCGTCAAACAGGGAAGGGTATAGTAAATTTTGAAAACGATCCTTGCCCCATTGAAAAATACAAAAGAGTGTCAATGCCAATTGCATCAAACATACCCAGCCAAAGCGGTACATGTTCATCTCTTTGCTGATGTTGGAAAAGAGCAACAAGGTAAACAGAAGCGTAACGCCGATCAAAGCGATACTGGTCCATTTGGAAGTGTAGGGAGAGAAGAAATAAATGATGCCTGCGGTTTCAAATACAGTGAAGATATAATACCAATAGTCATCAAATCCTTCAGGAAAAAGATCGGCGGTTAACTCGTACGTCCCTCCTATGAAAGCTGTTGCAGTGAGCAATATCCAACGGAAGGGTACTTCTTTCTTTTGAGCAAGAAAGGAGAGCGCGATCAGCAAAGGGAGCATTTCGCAGCCTATCATGATTCCATTGAGTAGTGTATACAAATCCATGGTTGAGGTTGTATTCAAATTTAGTTTTTTTTGGCTGCGGTATCTCCGTGTTTTTGCGCAGACGAAAAAAAAGCACCGATTTCGGTGCTTTTCAAGTTTTATTCAAATACAACAGGAAGTTTCATCTTTTTGCCGTTTCTAAGAATCTCGGCTTCGGTTTTATCACCGGGGTTGAATTTGCTCAGCGCGTCCATGTAAGCATAGATATCGGCGATTGGATATTTGCCCAAAGCGATGATGATGTCGCCTTGCATGATGCCAGCTTTGGCTCCTGGACGTCCTTCTTTGGTCCCATCAATTTTCAAACCTTCCCCACTGTATAAGTAATCAGGCATCACGCCGAGAGTAACTTTGAAGTTGGCAGCTTGTTGACTTTTTTCTTCTTTGGTTTTTTTGAATTCCAATGTTCCTTTTTGACTCGCCATTTGGGTGATGTTCAAAATGAAATTGGAAATGTCTTGCAATCCATTGAAATCAATCAGTTCAATGACGTCTGTGGGTTTGTGGTATTGATCGTGTTGGCCGGTGAAGAAATGCAATACAGGGACGCCGACGTTGTAGAAAGAAGTGTGGTCGCTGGGACCCGTTCCGCTTTCTGAAAGCACCAATTGAAACTTCTTTTCTCCCATGGCGTTGTTGGATTTCTTGATGGCCTTTTTCCAAAATGGCGAAGTTCCAGTTCCGTTGATGGCCAAGGTGCGATCCGCTTTTAATCTGCCCACCATATCCATGTTGAGCATGCAAACGATTTGATTCAAGGGAACTGTTGGGTTTTTAGAAAAGTAATTGCTTCCGTATAATCCTTTTTCTTCACCACTAAAAGCAATGAAGAGAAAGTTGGTAGCCCCTAAATTTTCAGGGGCAGTTTTTTGTAAAGCTTCCGCCAAGAAAAGTAGCGCACTCACACCACTGGCATTGTCATCCGCTCCACGGTGGATGCCTTTGGCTCCGCTCCACAATGAGTTTTCGTCTCCCCATCCGAGGTGGTCGTAATGGGCACCGATGACAACAGTTCGTTCAAAGCCACGGTTCCAAAATCCAACCACGTTGCGACCCGTTTGTTCTTTAACATAACCCGTACCCAAGGTACTTTTCCCATCGTTCTCCATCTTGTGAGGAGCGGCATGTGGGGTGAAATTGAAGTACTGGTAATAGCCCACGCTTCCTTTGGCTTCAAGGCCAATGGCTTTCATCCTATCGGCGATATAATGCGCTGCTTTTACCTCACCGGGGCTTCCAACCAAACGACCTTCCAAGGAGTCCGCAGTGAGTACCGTAATGTCTTGGTGCAAATGATTTTCCCATGCCGGCGTTTGCGCCAATACAGCACTGTAGCAAGCGATGAATAATAGAAGTAGGCTTTGTTTCATGTAGTAAAAGTAAGTCATGCTGGGTTTTACATAAAGGACAAGAGTCATAAAAAAATGGAACCCTTCAACAACCTTGGCGAGATTGAGAAAGATTCCATTTGATACCGAAAACAGGGGAAACTTAATTATATTGTTTGTGAATACAATTCGCGTTCTTTTTATGTGACTGCACAATCTAATTTTTCTTGAAATTGTATTGTATTGATTTTGAGAAAAATAAGGGGTGATTGAGATGGTGATTATATACTTTTTGTAGAGTTAAAATTAGTACAGATACTAAATTTGATTTGATGTATAGGAAATTCGCGCAAAGAGGAATCATGATTTGTAATTGTGTTTTATTATTGGCAAATAAACATTAAATAAAAAATAGACATGAGCTCGATTGGAACTATGGGAGAATTTATTTCTTTAGAAACAGCATCAGCGTGGACTGCTAGGTATCGCGCAACCATTTCAGAGGGCGATACAATTGCCAGTGCAGTGAGTAAGGAAATTGTAATGGACATTTTGCAGCAAGAGGGTTGTGTAGGTATTCGTTTTTACTATGGCATCGATGATGATAATGCAACAGTTTTGATTGCAGTGGGAGTGGATGCCAATGGGGATGATTTGTACAAGGGTTTGATTGCTGATCGATTTGGAAGATGCCCGGATGTTTGCCCCTCTTTTAATCCATTAAATTCTAATAATTGATTTTTCTTTGAATACACTTTTAGGAAATATAGGAATAGCCCTCGCTTGCCTGCCATTCGTTTTGTATTTGATTTTCTGGAAAAGTATTTTCAAATCTCGTTTGAATGGCTTGTTAGGTATTTTAATGTGTAACTATCTCCTTTGGAATATTGCGAGCTTTTTTTTTATTCAGGAGTTAAAGATTTTCCCCTGGTATAGAACGATGGTTTATTTTTCTATTCTAGAAGTGATATTGCTTCTTTGGATTTTCTCGATGAAAATTCCCAAAGGATCCTTCATCCGAAATATGCTGGCTGCGTTGCTGCTTTCAGGATTAATACATGTGGGATTGTCTCAAATTTTTAAATTGATTTGGCAAGTGGTGGCCATGACCACGGGTAGTATTATGGTGATCGCGATGTCCATAGCTTACATGATTAGCCTGTACCGCACATCTCAATATGCGGCTTTGCACAAAGACCCCATGTTTATTTTTGCCAGTGCAGTATTGTTGTATAGCGGTATCAATGTTTTTGATAGCTTTTATAATTATATAATTGTAGAGCAATTTCATCAGGAGTATGTCTATTACATCAATGTCTTTTATGTTTTTGGAATAGCCTATTATGGAGTCATGAATTGGATGGTATGGAAGATCACGAACTCTTAACCTTTTCCTTAATTGCGGGATTGATTCTCATAGCAGGGATGTCTGCTGTGGTCATTGGCTTGCTCGTTAATTTTAAAAAGAGAAAGGTGATTGAAGACCAAGCACATGAATTGGATTTGTCTCAAAAGGAGGTAGAGAAAATTCGTGAAGTGGTGAATGCACAAATGAAGGAAAGGCAAAAAGTAGCACATGATTTACATGATGAAATTGGTGCGGTATTGTCTATTGCACACCGACAACTGAAAGGGGTTCTAGAAGATTGCACTGATGAAAATGTATCTGTTGAGTTGTCGCAAATTTCAACATACATGGAATTGAGCTTGAAAAATTTGCGCAACATTTCGCAAAATTTATTGCCCCATTTTTTGATCAATTTTGGTTGGCAGAAAACCATGGAACGTCTATGTGAGCAAGTTGCTGCAGCTACGGATATAGAAATGAGTTATACGCAAAATGGTTCAATGGCAAAGGCGTTGGATCAGCAAAGTCAGATTCATATTTACTATATCATCATGGAGTTGATCAATAACATTCAGAAGCATGCCCAAGCGCGTTTGATCAGTTTGAATTGTAATGCAATTCATTCTGGAGTGGAAGTTTGCTTGCAACACAATGGAATGGGCATCAATCAAGAAGAATATTTAAATCGACTCCAATCGGAAAGTGGCGTAGGGCTGCATTCAATTGCCCATCGAATAATATTACTGTCCGGTAGCATTCATTTCGAAAATAGTGAGCAAAATGGGGCACATGTTCAAATCAAATTACCCATCTAACCAATGAGCAAAGAAGCAGAAATTATTCAAGTTGCGTTGGCAGAAGATCATGCCTTGGTGCGTGAGTCACTTTCTAAATTGTTGAACAAATATTCAACGATCAAGTTGGTGATATCAGCGGCCAACGGTAAAATTCTCTTGGATGAAATGGCTTCGATAAAAGTGGATGTAGTTCTAATGGATTTGGACATGCCTGTCATGAATGGCAATGAAGCATTGGAGATGATAGAACGGACGTACCCGAAAGTGAAAGTGATTATTTTCAGTATGCATGATGATCCTTGGATGGTGTATGAGTTGATGCAGCGCGGAGCCAGAAGTTTTATTCCCAAAAACAGTACAACACAAGAAATGATTAAGGCCATACAAATAGTGCATCGAGTAGGGCGATATTTTTCTCCAGATGTTCAGTGGCGGGATGAAGTTACTTTTGAAGAAAGTGCGCAATTGAAGTTGACTTTTAAAGGTCAGGACCTGATGATTTTGCAGATGATTTGTGATGGAAAGACCAGTGAAGCCATAGCAGAGCGGGTGCATTTGTCGAAAAAGAGCATTGACGCAAAAAGAGCTGATTTGCTCAAAAAACTTGATGCACGAAGTCCAATTGAGTTTTTGCGCAAGTGCATTGTACACGGTCTATACAAAGCCCGCACAGATGAAGAGATTCTGAGGAGTGATGAGGAGTCTGAGAAAGAAAGGAACTTGAGGAAGAAAGAGAAATATAAGGATTAGTACTAGTACTAGTACTAAATCTTTTGGGTAATTGTACTAAAAGTGAATTTGTATTATTTTTAAATTAATAATGTGTTGTATCATTGTTCAAATAAAAATCTATTATTATGAAAAAAGTAATCTTTCTTCTATTGATGTTCATTTCAGTGGATGTGTTTGCAGGTTTTATTATTCACTCTTATTATAAAGAACAAATTTCCCCAGATTGCCATTTGGTTTTTGTTGTGATAACTTATGACAACAATGATGGTCAAGGTGAAATTTATCAAGCTTCGGGTTTTGTTCAAGTGGGCAACGGATGTGCAAACAAATCTGTTATTCAAGATGAACAATGTGTTTTAGATCTTTTGCAGGTAATGGGAACCCCAGAAGTGAATGAGCAGTTTGAGGAATTTCTCAATTCCAAGGGTATAGCTGATGATGGTATTTC
>JBDLUK010000218.1:0-11994 GCA_039805365.1 Bacteroidota bacterium
TTGAGATGTTGTCACAAGACGTCCAATGGTTGGTTGGGGCATGTTGGCGGTGGCGTGATGTTGGATAGTGAGCCTGAATTAGAATGGCAAGAGACGGAGTGGAAGCGTCAAGCGTTTATCTTTGCGAACGATGCGCATTTCCAATAAAACTGCTGTACAATCTGTACTGTTTCATTTACAAGATTTAGGTATAAGGAATATTGTGTATTCTCCTGGCTCTAGGAATGCTCCATTTGCTATTGGCCTAGATGGCAATCCAAATTTTGATGTTCACATCAAAGTTGATGAGAGGAGTGCTGCATTCTACGCTTTAGGCATCGCACAACAAACGCATAAACCTGTAGTATTGATATGCACTTCAGGTACAGCGCCACTCAATTATGCCCCAGCTTTGGCTGAAGCTTTTTATCAAGAGATTCCATTGATTGTCATCACTGCAGATCGACCATTTGAAAGTATCAATCAAAGTGAAGGTCAATGCATCAATCAAGTAGGTATATATAACAATTTTATCAAGAGGCAGTGCTCCTTGATTGAAGAAGCAAATTCTTCTGAAGATGTAATCGCAAATCACGCACTTGTTGGTGAGGTGATTTTGGATTCTATCCAATTTCCAAAGGGACCTGTGCACATCAATGTTCCATTTTATGAGCCTTTGTATTTGGAAACAGATAACTACGATTCAAATACCCAAAAGACGTTCGTTTCAGAGCAACATGCTATCGCTCTGCCTGTTGTGAGTTATGATCCAAAATTGTCCTATTTGGTTTTAATGGGACAGAACAGTGACGCTTCAATCGCAGATTGGGTGAAGAAATTGGTTGCATTGCCCAATGTAATGGTGATGACGGAAACCCATAGCAATGGTCATGCTGGCGGAGCCATCGATTGTATTGACCGTTGGGTGATGGCTCAATCCAAGACTACTTTAGACAATTTGCATTGGGATGTGGTCATTTCTTTGGGACACAATATTATTTCTAGAAAGATTAAAACCATTGTTCGTCAAAGAGCTAAGGCTCATTGGTCGGTGCAATGGCAGCAAGATCCAATTGATACCTATCGCTTAAAACCACAAGTTTTCAATTGTTCAATAAGTCAATTTTTAAAAATTTGGTTAGATGGAGTTCATATTGATCAGAAAAATCTCACCGATGAGGTGGCTCCGCCTAGTGTGAATGCGGATTTAGAGCAGTATTTTTCGAGTCGTCCATTTTCAGATTTAAAGTTGTTTCATGTTTTGAGTCAAACTTGGCCAATTCGCGCTCAAGTGCAAATGGGCAATAGTTCTGTCGTTCGTTACATTCAACTTTTTGATCAGCGCAGTGACTTGTCTTTCTTCGGAAACAGGGGAGTGAGTGGAATTGATGGTTCAACAAGTACAGCAGTTGGAGCGGCAGTTGCTTCGTCAGTTCCTGTTGTTTTTGTAACGGGCGATTTATCTTTCCTATACGACGCCAATGGTCTTTGGCATTCGCCTTGGCCTGCAAATTTGAAAATTATTGTTGTGGACAATGGCGGTGGCGGTATTTTTAAAATCATTGATGGAGCCAAAAACGAACCTGCGGTTCCTTACTTTTTTGAAACACCGCACAAAAGAGATCTTTTGCGCTGGGTTGAAGGATGGGGTTTAAAGGCCAAGCAGATGGTCGAACCTTCAGCAAAGGATTTAGAAGAATTTTTTAGCGACGTCGCGCAGAATGTTTTGATCATCAAAACATCTGGAGATTTGAACCCAATTGAATTAGATTTGTTCTTTGAATACTTTAAGCAACAAAATGAGAGAGTGGAAAACAATTAAAGAGTACTCAGATATTCTTTTTGAATGGTATGATGGTATTGCCAAGATTACCATTAATCGTCCTGAAGTTTACAATGCATTTCGTCCGCAAACCAACGTTGAGATGATTGACGCAATGGACATCTGTAGAGAGCGTCAGGATATTGCGGTAATTGTGCTTACTGGGGTAGGTGAGAAAGCATTTTGTAGTGGAGGAGATCAGAATGTTAAGGGCGTTGGCGGATATGTCGATGACAATGGCGTGCCCCGATTAAACGTGTTGGATTTACACAAGCGCATTAGAGAAATTCCAAAGCCTGTTATTGCAATGGTCAATGGTTATGCGATAGGCGGAGGACATGTTTTACACGTTGTATGTGATTTGACAATCGCATCGGACAATGCCAAATTTGGTCAGACTGGTCCAAAGGTGGGATCTTTTGATGCTGGATTCGGCTCCAATTATTTGGCGCGTCACGTAGGTCAAAAAAAGGCAAGAGAAATTTGGTTTTTGTGCGAACAATACACGGCACAAGAAGCAATGGACATGGGAATGGTCAATAAGGTGGTTTCGTTGTCAGAATTAGAAGAGACTACTATCCATTGGTGCAAGACCATTATGAAGAGAAGTCCATTGGCCATACGCATGATCAAACGTGGATTAAACGCTGAGTTAGATGGCCAGCGTGGATTAATGGAATTTGCAGGTGATGCTACTTTACTTTACTATTTGACTCAAGAAGCACAAGAAGGCAAGAAGGCTTTTTTGGAAAAAAGAGATCCCAATTTCCAACAGTTTCCTAAGTTTCCTTAATGAATAAATGGATAAATGCCGCAAGGCCGAGAACTTTGCCTTTGGCGGCGTCCGGAATTATTCTCGGCGGAATTCCTGATGATGGACAACAGTGGAATCTCACTGGGTTTTTATGGGCGTTGATTACTGGAATCTTGTTGCAGGTTTTGTCCAATTTCGCCAATGATTATGGCGATTTTAAAAATGGTGCAGATCAATTCCGCACAGCAGGGCCGTCAAGAGCGGTTCAGTCTGGCGCAATTTCACAATCCCAAATGAAATGGGCCATTTTGTTGCTTTCGGTATTGACTTTAATTGTAGGGACTTTCTTGATTTACAATCAACTTGTTCTTGTCAATCGAATGAATGACTTTTGGATGATGATGGGCATAGGTATTTTGGCCATTATTGCGGCATATACATATACGGCAGGTCCGCGTCCATATGGTTACATGGGGCTAGGGGATATTTCGGTTTTTATTTTCTTTGGATTGGTTGGTGTACTGGGAACTCATTTTGTTTTATACGATGAGCTTTCCACCCGAAATATTTTTGCGTCGTTATTTGTTGGTGCTATGTCAGTTGCTGTCTTGCACTTGAACAATATGCGGGATATGGATGATGACGCCAAAGCCCTTAAACATACCTTGGCGCTGAGACTAGGTTGGATAGGAAGTAAAAGATACCTTTTTGCGCTGTTTATAACGGCATTCATCAGTATAGGTTTGTGGATATTAGAGGGAAATAACTTCATGCATTGGGTGGCAATGATTCCGATGATTGTTCTTGCCACAAGATGGAATGATATTGCAATGGAGAATCATCCCGAAAAGTTTGATCCCTATTTAAAGCGTTTTGCCTTGACTTGTTTTTTTACTGTTTTTTTGGTGTTCCTGACTTCTTTTTTGTAAGTTCGGACAATTATGAAATCGAATAGTAACAAGATTGCGCATTTTAATGGGATAAGCTTTGCATTATTGTTTTTCTCAATTGCTACAGCCTTTGTAATCCCCTTTATCACTGTTGGTGGTATATTCTCAATAGTTGATGTTAAGAAAATGCAGATACCCGTGTATTTTGCATATTTCGATTGGATTCCTGCGATTTTATTGTTTGTATTGGGCGTAGGGTTGGCCATTCAATCCAAGAATAAAAGCCAAAGCACCCAAAAATTAGCGTTAAATACGCAGCGAAAAGGTGCCCTGCTTTTGGGAATAGGTCTTCTATTGGCAAGTTCATGGGGAATGGATTTCTTTATCATCCTTGGGGCTTCTTTCATTATTGGTTCTTGGTTGCTCCGAATGGATTCACTCACCATTCACGTATTTTCATTGGCCATTATCTTATTGTCTTTGGTCCTTGTAAATCTGGATGTTCCTTTTAAGTTTAAGTACTTTGTTTTTGATGTTCAGGTCGATGGCGTAGCCAAACTTTTGGCTTTTATCGGTTTTAATGGTTACTACTCGATATTCCCTTGGGTTGCTATTTTCTTGAGTGGATTGGCAGTTGGAAAGGGCGTGTTAAGACCTCGAGGTTTTTTTCCACCCACTAGTTTTATTGCTCTTTTCATCATTTTATTGGGGTATCTTACCAATTTGTATTGTATCGATTTGTATTCGCAAATGGACAGTTTTAGTGCTAAGTTTTTGTATCCTTTTGATCAGTTTTTGTACCAACCATCTTTTATGTTGATCTCCATCGGAGCGGGCTGGTTGATTGTCAATTTTTGTAATCATTTGTTTGAACTTATCGGAGACAAAGATTGGATTCCATTGATGAAAGAATTGGCCACTTCAAAATTGACCATGTTATTGGTAATTTATTTGTTGGGCTCTTTGTTCATGATGGGATTTGCCTACAGCGGCACCATAGTAATTGGCTTTGCTCATCCATATCTTCTTTTAACTTTTATTACTTTAAGCATCTTCACAACGTTCTGGGGTATCAGAGTTTGGAAAAGGAAGGTCAATAAAAATGCTCCTCTGGAATGGCTGATCAAGTACATCTCATCAAAAGACAATTCAGGAAAATAGGCATTCGATATTGGAATTTGCAATTCCTTCGTCCAGCAAAAACTTCCAAAAGCACGCTGCAGGAACATAGGGTCTTGTACTTATTTGGATTGGATGAAACCGGATTGGAGCATTGGGGCGAAATAGCTCCGCTAACTCATTTGTCAAAAGAAAAGGTAGAGGATTGCGCCTTATGGGTAAGCAAGTGGTGGGACGATCAGGTGGGATTCGATGATCTTCCTTCATCTGTGAAATTTGGATTGGAAGGCTTGATAAATCCACTTGTCCAAAACAAAGAGAATCATCGTTCTATGCTCATCAATGGATTGGTTTGGATGAATGATGTTGAAGCAATGTACCATGAAGCTTCGGCAAAATTGAGGTCAGGTTTTGATTGTATAAAAATCAAAGTGGGTGCGTTGGATTTTGATGCAGAATGCAAATTGATTCAAAAATTAAGAAATGAATTTGGAACTGATTTTTCGCTTCGATTGGATGCCAATGGTGCTTGGAAAGAAGAAGAGGCCTTGGAAAAATTGAATATCTTATCACAATATAAAATACATTCTGTGGAGCAACCCATTGCCTCAGGTCTATGGGAAAGGATGGCCAAGGTGGTCAGAGATTCGCCCATTCCAATTGCCCTCGATGAAGAGTTGATTGATGTTTCTTTAGCAGAAAGAGGTCAAATGCTTTCGACAATACAGCCTCATTATATCGTTATTAAGCCAACACTTCATGGTGGTTTTTCATCTTCGGACGATTGGATAGAAAGGGCATCTGAAATGAATATTCAGTGGTGGGCAACTTCGGCCTTGGAAAGCAATATAGGACTTGGACACATCTATAAGTGGTTGTTGAATTATGAAACAAAATTACCTCAGGGATTAGGGACAGGTTCGTTGTACAGCAACAATTGGAATTCACCACTCGAAATGAGAGGTCAAATGATGAACTGGAATGAGAACAAAGAATGGAGCGCGCCATGGATTTGATTATATGTGATGGACAACCCACGGATTTGTTGAAGTTGTATCCAGAGGAATCTCACTGGGTAGATTTATGGTTGTCTGACCGAAGTGAATTTGAATTTCAAACATCTGGCTCTACAGGTCCTCCCAAGACGATTCTCTTCTCAAGAAGTCAAATCATCAAGAGTGCTGAACGAACCGCAAGAATCTTTGATTGGCATCCAGGCATGAATGCCATACATTCTTTACCGATGTCCTTTGTGGCAGGCCGCATGAATATCTTAAGGGCATTGATCTGTCATCAATCATTATGGCGTATCGACCCCAAAATAAATTTCACGTTAGAAGACTTCTCACTGGATATCAAAATTTCATGGTGGACTTTGACGCCAGCGATGTTGGACAAAGTCATAAGAATGCCATCGCTCAATCTTCAACATGCGACTTTATTGGTCGGAGGTGGAAGATTATCCGAAAAGATAATGGATATGGCCAAAGGGCAAAAGTTTCCTATATGGGAGAGCTATGGCGCCGCTGAGACTTTAACACATATCGCATTGCGTAAAATCAATGGAGAAGATGCTCAAGAGGGTTTTGTACCAATACCATCAGTTGAGTTGGAATTGAATGAAAAGGGAGTTTTAATCACAGATGATTTGCTAAATCAGAAAGTTCAGACGTTTGATCATCTTCAGAGATTAAATAATGGTCAATTTCTAATCATGGGTAGGACAGATGATTTGATCAATTCAGGCGGACTGAAGATTTATCCAAGTCAAGTAGAGGCCATCATTGAAGGGCATGTGAATTTTGAGTTTTTTATTAAGGGGACTCCAGACGATTTATGGGGTGAGATTGTCACTTGGGTAGTGAAGGACGATGAAGATATACCAGAGAATTGGCCAACTTGGTTTGACCAAACCCCGTTGATGCGACCAAGAAAAATAGAACGAGTAAAAGAACTACCAAGAAATAAGAATGGAAAATGGATAAGAAAATAAATAATCAAATATTGTTGGCCACGAACAACGATCACAAAATAGAGGAAGTCAAAGATTGGTTTCTATACCAACGCATGTCAAGAGAGGTGATAGGTTTGCGTGAGGCGAATATTGATGTTGATGTCGAGGAAAACGCTCCGGATTTTGCAGGCAACGCTTGGTTGAAAGTAAATGCCATTCGAGAAAAATGGTCTGGTGATGTAATAGCTGATGATAGTGGATTGTGTGTTTCAGCATTGAATTTACAACCGGGTGTATTGTCTGCTCGGTTCGCGGGAGAGCATGGGAATCACGGTCAAAACATCGCGAAGGTTTTATTGGAAATGGAAAATGAGCTTGAGCGTTCTGCCTATTTCATCACCGTATTAGCCGGATATTGGAAAGGAAAACCTTTTACTATTGAGGGCAGGGTTTATGGCAAAATTGCCAGAGCGCCTCAAGGTTGGGGAGGCTTTGGTTATGATCCAATTTTTATTCCGGATGGAAATTCCCGTTCGTTTGCTGAAATGCACATGGATGAAAAGAACCTTTTATCACATCGCGCAAAAGCATTTGAAAATTGGAGAACTTGGATTCAAGAAAACAAGTTATGATCTTTTGCCGTTAATTTGCCCATTCGTAAAAACGATAATATGAGAAATTATCTTGAATTTGAAGCCCCAATTAAAGAACTGAATGAACAAATTCAGAAGTTGAAGGACAGTGCCGTAAAAACGGGAGTTAACGTTGAAAGCGCAGTGCTAGAGTTGGAAAAGGCCTTGCTTGAAAAAACTGAGGAAATTTATAAAAACTTGGATCCTTGGCAAAAGGTTCAGTTAAGTCGCCACCCGGATCGTCCATACGCTTTGGAGTATATAGAGGCGATGACAGAAGGAACTTGGATTGAGCTGCACGGTGACAGAACTGTAAAGGACGATAAAGCCATGATTGGTGGATTTGGTTTACTCAATGGTGAGTCAGTTATGTTCATTGGTCAACAAAAAGGTGTCAACACAAAAATGCGCCAATACCGCAATTTTGGTATGGCCAATCCAGAGGGTTATAGAAAAGCTCTTCGTTTGATGCGTCTTGCTGAAAAATTCAATAAGCCTGTTGTTACTTTGATTGATACTCCAGGTGCATTTCCAGGTTTGGAAGCAGAGGAAAGAGGGCAAGGTGAAGCCATCGCTCGAAATCTTTTTGAAATGATGCGTCTCAAAGTTCCGGTTATATGTATCATCATTGGTGAAGGTGCTTCCGGTGGCGCATTGGGAATAGGTATTGGCGACAGAGTGATGATGATGGAAAACACTTGGTATTCTGTTATTTCACCAGAGTCGTGCTCTTCAATTCTTTGGAGAAGTTGGGATCATAAAATCACTGCTGCCAAGGCGTTAAAATTGACAGCGGAGGATATGAAGAACAATGGTCTTGTTGATGGTATTATTCGTGAACCTCTTGGAGGAGCGCATGCCGACCACAATAAAGCAATAGAAATTTTGAAGGATGTAATTTTAACTACAATCTCAGAATTGCGCCAACAGAATAATGACCAATTGGTGGCTAGCAGAATTGAAAAGTTCTGTGCGATGGGAAGTTTTGTAGAAAACTAATTAAAAAAAGAAAGCCAATTTAACATTGGCCCGTGCATTTATAGTAATTTCGCAACAATTAAGAATCGATAAATAAAAATGAAAACCCGTAGTTTAATCGCAGTTTCTGCAACAGCGCTTTCAGCGTTGTTTTTGGTTGCATGTTCCAACATTGGATCAATGCAAAAGAAAATGGCTCAATTCAATGCCAAAGTAAATCCAGATCCACTTGAAGTACATGGCGACACTATCGCTATCTCTATTTCTGGAAAATTCCCTGAAAAGTTCTTTGCAAAGAAAGTTGCTGTTGAAGCTACTCCTGTTTTGGTTTATGGTTCTAGTGAAGTGAAATTCAAACCTCGCCAATTCAAAGGTGAAAAAGCTGTTGGTAACGGTGATGTTGTTCCTTTTGAAACTGGAAAGACTTTTACTTATTCTGACCGTATTGCTTATGCTCCCTCAATGTCAACTTCAGATTTGAAATTGAAAATTGTTGGAACACAAGGAAGCAAAACAGTGGAACTACCAGTAGTTGATTTGGCAAAAGGTGTTATTACGACTTCACTTTTGGTAAACAAGAATGATGGTAAAGTAATGACATCTTCAGATAAATTCGTTCGTTCTTCTAACGGATCTTTCGAGGCTGAAATTCTTTTTGATCATAACTCTTCGAAGGTTCGTCCAGCTGAGTTGAAGGATAAAGACATCGCTGCTTTGGTTGAATTTCTTTCTAAGACTTTGCCAGCGAATCCTCGTATGAAAATTACAAACATCGAGATTCAATCATATGCATCTCCAGAAGGAGAGATCTTTTTGAACAATGATTTGGCTGTTGAACGTGGTGATGCAGGTAAATCAGTTTTAATGGATTTGTTGAAGAAAAACAAATTGGATGCAACTTATGCATCTTTGGTACAAGTTAACCCTAAGGGGGAAGACTGGACTGGTTTCAAGTCAGCTATGGAGAAGTCAAACATTGAAGACAAGGATTTGATCATCCGTGTTCTACAAAGAACTTCAGATTTGCAAGAGCGTGAAAAAGAAATCAAGAATATTTCTAAGACATACCAAGAGGTTGAGAAAAACATCTTCCCAGGTTTACGCCGTTCTATCTTCCGTGTGAATTATGTATTGGAAGGTTATTCTGATCAAGAATTGAAATCGATGGCATCAAACCCAAGTTCTTTGAAGTATGAGGAGTTGATGCGCGCTGGTAGCTTGGTGAGTGATTTAAATACTCAAGCTGCAGTATACAAAGAGGCTACAACACGCCCAGAAGCAGATTATCGCGCAGCCAATAACTTGGGTGTGGTTTATTACAACCAAGGTCGTATGTCTGAAGCTAAGACTGAATTTGGAAAAGCATATGGAATGAGTCAAAATTCAGAAACTGCTTGTAACAATGGTGTTGCTATGCGTACAATGGGTGAAATGAAAAAAGCTTCTGCTTTGTTCAATGAGAGCGGATCAGCTGAAGCAAAATACAACATGGGTGTTGCTTATATTATGGCAGGTAACTACGGTTCAGCCATCAACACCATGGGTAACTACAAGTCTTTTAACTCAGCATTGGCCAAATGCTTGAACAAAGATTTCTCTGGTGCCAAAGCTGATTTGGATGCTTGTAACAATGATAACAACAGTGCAATGGGATTCTATCTTCGCGCTATCGTTTCTGCACGCTTGAATGATGCAAATGGAGTAAAGGAAAGCTTGGCAAAAGCGATTGAGAAAGATGGAAAATTGGCTGAGAAGGCAAAAGGTGATTTGGAATTCAGAAACTTCCAATCCAAATAATATTTAGATATTTCGGAAAAGGACCCAATTGGGTCCTTTTCTTTTTTTGGAGGGCTGCGTTTACCACGTAGATTCAACTTCCTGTATTACATTTGAACCCAGAAAAATAACGCGCTATGAGTTGGTTTAAGAGAATGAAAAAGGGGATTACAACCCAAAGTCAAGAAAAGAAGGAAATTCCGGAGGGCTTGTGGTACCAATGTCCTGAGTGTAAGCACGTCGTTACAAGTGATCAGCATGCAGAGAACGATTGGCTTTGCGACAAGTGTGACTACCACGAAAAAATCACATCTCTCAATTATTTCTCAATTTTGTTTGATGAAAACGAGTTCTCTGAAGTTGCTTCGCATTTAATAAGTGGAGACCCATTGGAGTTTACGGATACCAAAGCGTACAAGGATCGTATTAAAACCACAATCAACAAATCAGGATTGAAAGATGCGTTGAGAGTGGGATTTGGTAAAATAGAGGGAGAAAATGCAGTTGTGGCATGTATGGATTTTGGATTCATCGGTGGTTCAATGGGCTCGGTTGTAGGAGAAAAATTTGCAAGAGGCGTAGATAAGGCGATTGCTGAGAATTGCCCATTTATCTGTATTTCAAAGAGTGGTGGAGCGAGAATGATGGAAGCGGGTTTTTCTTTGATGCAGATGGCCAAGACAAGCGCTAAGTTGACGCAATTGGCGGAGGCTAAACTTCCTTATGTTTCGATATTAACGGATCCAACTACAGGTGGGGTTACCGCTTCATTTGCAATGTTGGGGGATATCAATATAGCAGAGCCAAAAGCATTGATTGGATTTGCAGGTCCTCGTGTAGTAAAAGAGACGATTGGAAAAGATTTGCCAGAAGGTTTTCAAAGCTCTGAATTCGTTCTAGAACATGGCTTCTTGGACTATATTTTCAATAGAAAGGAATTGAAACAAAAAATGGCGATGTCGCTTCGCCAAATGAAATACAAAGCCTAATTATAGGTTGATTCCATTAATGGCTACAATGTCTTGCAACGGGACAATGTGGCCATTTTCTGTTTCAAGGAACTCTTGATTTTTGTTTCTTTTCAATTCTTTAATTTGCGCATACATCATTTGTATTTCATTACAAACACGGTATTCTATTTTCCATTTAGATCTCATCTTTTTTTTTAGTAAAACTATGCCTGAAAAAATGTTGTGATTTTATCTGAATAAGAATTTTTTGTTACTCTGTGTTAAGTTATCTTTGAGAGAATCTTTAGACAATGCCAATTAACATCGATAGAAATCTTTCAGAACCGCTTAAAGGATTAGAGTGGATGGCCAAACAGGCCGTTGAAGGTTTCATTACGGGGTTGCATAAGAGTCCCTTTCATGGATTCTCGGTTGAGTTTGCGGAGCATCGATTATATAATACCGGAGATAGCTTAAAACACTTGGATTGGAAGCTCTTGGCCAGAACGGATAAGATGTTCTTAAAACGGTATGAAGAGGAGACCAATTTGCGATGCCACGTCCTAATGGATGTCTCTGAATCCATGCTGTTTCCTGAAAAGAAGAATGGCCAAACCAAGTTGACATTTTCTATTTATTCAGCCGCAATTTTATTTGAGTTGTTTAAAAGACAACGAGATGCAATTGGTCTTTCATTGTTTGATGACCATTTGGTTTTTCAATCAAAGGCTTCAGGCTCTCCTGCACACCTAGAAAGATTGTATGCGGAATTGGAGAGTTTATTGGAACGAAGGGGTAACCGAAACGCGCCGGTGACAACGAAGATGACGGATGTTCTGCATCAAATGGCTGAAGAAATGCCTCGTCGTTCTCTAATCGTAATATTCTCGGACATGCTGGATTTTGGTGCAAATAAAGAAGAACTTTTTGCGGCCTTGCAGCACCTTAGATTCAATAAGCATGAAGTTGTCATTTTCCATGTAGTGGAGAGTGAGTCTGAAGAACTATTGCAGTTGGAAAACAGGCCTTATACTTTTATCGATCCTGAGACCCTACAGGAGATCAAAGTGAATCCAATGAGCGTTCAGTCAGCGTATAGAGAGAAATGGTCTGCATGGCGAGCGGAATGGTCGCTGAGAT
>JBDLUK010000219.1:0-10398 GCA_039805365.1 Bacteroidota bacterium
ACATTTACCGAATTTGGGCAGCAAACCATTGTTCAAATTTTAGAGAACGAATTTGGATGCAAATCCAGTGCTACCGCATATGTGGACATTGGTGGCACTATCGTTTTTGTTCCCAATTCCTTTACACCTGATGGTGATGGCGTGAACGATGCTTGGCGTCCTGAAATGATTGGTGTTACTGAGTATCACTTGGATATTTACAACCGATGGGGGGTGAAAATTTTTGAATCCGATGACTTCAACGAGTATTGGATGGGTAACAAAGACGGTGGCAAATACTACGTTGAAAATGGAAGTTATGAGTATAGAATATTCTTCAAAGACCAACTTTCGAAATCCAAGACGATAAAAGGAAATATTGTCGTTCTTCGATAAGTTCTCTGTCGTAACTTTACGGCTCAATTTTTTGATTCATGTTTGAAAATTTAACGGAGAAATTTGACCGGGCGTTTAAAATATTAAAAGGCCAAGGAAAGATCACAGAGATCAATGTTGCAGAGACATTGAAAGAAGTTCGTCGTGCGTTGTTGGATGCTGACGTTAACTTTAAAACCGCCAAGGAATTTACAGAGACTGTAAAAGAAAAGGCGTTGGGTCAAAATGTTTTGACCGCAGTATCACCCGGACAATTGTTGGTTAAAATCACCCATGATGAGTTGCAAAACTTGATGGGGGGTGAACATACAGAGATTCAGTACCAAGGTAATCCGGGAGTAATCCTGATGAGTGGATTGCAAGGTTCTGGTAAGACAACTTTCTCTGGTAAGCTTGCGAATTACCTTAAAACCAAGAAAGGCAAAAATCCATTGTTGGTTGCTTGTGATATCTACCGACCTGCTGCGATTGATCAGTTGCATGTCGTTGGAGAAGGCATTGGCGTAGAGGTTTTCAGTGATCGTGGAAATACCAATGCCGTTGACATTGCACAAAAAGCCATAGCTTATGCCAAGCAGAAAGGATTCAATGTAGTTATTGTCGATACTGCGGGTCGTCTGGCCGTTGATGAAGAAATGATGTTGGAAATTGAGCGCGTCAAAGCTGCCATTCAACCTTCAGAAACTTTGTTTGTGGTTGACTCGATGACAGGTCAAGATGCAGTGAATACAGCTAAGACTTTCCATGAGCGATTGGCGTTTGATGGTGTGGTGTTAACCAAGTTGGATGGAGACACAAGAGGTGGAGCTGCATTAAGTATCCGAGCTGAAGTTTCCAAGCCCATCAAATTCATCGGTACCGGTGAAAAAATGGATGCATTGGATGTATTCTATCCTGAGCGTATGGCAAGCCGTATCTTGGGAATGGGAGACGTTGTTTCTTTGGTTGAAAGAGCACAAGAGCAATTTGATGAAGAGCAAGCCAAGAAATTAGAAAAGCGCATCAAGAAAGACCAATTTGATTTCAATGACTTTTTGGAGCAAATTGGTCAAATCAAGAAAATGGGAAGCGTGAAAGATTTGTTGGGAATGGTACCCGGCATGTCAAAACTCAAGGATGTGGATATCAATGAAGATGCTTTCAAGCACATTGAAGCCATTATCCAATCCATGACTCCTGCAGAGAGAGAGCAACCCAGTTTGATCAACCAATCCAGAAAAAATAGAATTTCTAAAGGATCTGGAAGAAGTTTGGATGAGGTGAATAAATTGATCAAGCAGTTTGATCAAATGAAGACCATGATGAAGATGATGACCAATAAATCGCAAATGGCCCAAATGATGAAGCAAATGGGTGGTATGCGCGGCAGAATGTAAAAAGAAGAAAACATGACATTGAATATTCCAAACACAGAGAAAATCTACCACGGAAAAGTTCGTGATGTGTATTACCTGCCCAACCAAAAATTGGTGATGGTTGCATCCAATCGAATTTCAGCATTTGATGTCATTCTTCCGAGACCCATTCCCAATAAAGGGCAGGTATTGAACCAAATTGCTTCCATTATGTTGGATGCAACTTCGGACATATGCCCCAATTGGAAATCTGCTACACCCCATCCTCAAATCACCATTGGAAAAAAGTGTGAACCTTTCAAAGTAGAGATGGTTATCCGTGGTTATCTCACCGGACATGCATGGCGCACATACAAAAGTGGACTTCGCATACTTTGTGGCGTGCCATTGCCTGAAGGACTTAAGGAGAACGACCCACTACCCCATCCCATTATCACGCCAACAACCAAAGCTGATGAGGGGCATGACCAAGACATTTCAAAAGAAGAAATCATCGCCCAAGGCATTGTAGGTTTGGAACACTACGAGCAATTGGAAAAATATACCCGTGCATTGTTCGCAAGAGGAACTGAACTTGCCAAGAAGCAAGGATTGATTTTGGTTGACACCAAATATGAATTTGGTTTGTATAACAACGAAATCACCTTGATGGATGAGATTCATACTCCAGATTCATCTCGTTATTTTTATGCTGTTGGCTATCAAGAACGTCAAGACGCTAATGAACCACAAAAGCAACTGAGTAAAGAATTCGTCCGAGAATGGCTCATTGTAAATGATTTTATGGGCAAAGAGGGTCAGGCTGTACCTGAAATGAGCGACGAATGGATAGATACCATTCGCAAGCGATACATTGAACTTTATGAGAAAGTTACAGGATTGATATTTGAGCCTGTATCATCAAGCGCCGAAGAGATGGAAAAAGCCGTTATTGCAGCGCTTTAAACTATCCCTCTAGAACTTTTTTTATTGATTGAAGATTTTCTTCATTCCATCTATTCAGTTGATCATTGCCACCAAGCACATAGATCATTCCCCTGAACCAGAAAGGAACTTTCCCCTGATGAATCTTGCATTGCAATGTAATGTTTCCTGATTTTCCTTGAACAATTTCAAACATCATGCTTCCCGATTCAGCTGGTGTCATTTGTCCGTTCACCCATACATCTCGAACAAAATAAATTTGATCGACCCAAGAAGGTTGAGCATATATCGCCTTTAACATGAAACGCTCATTTCGTTCCCCAGAACTAAACATCATAGAATGACCAGCCATCATAGCCTCTCCCGCAATTTTAGGGGATGGATTCTCGCCATCATTGAGTAACTGTTGCCATTTGTGCCAATTGTGAAAATCAGCCAGCATCCATGAAACTTGAGCATTTCCCGCATGTATTTCAATGGCGCTTTCAGAAACATAATCCTCGTCACCCAATATGCACATCAAGGTATAGAATACCATTAAACCTAAAACAACAATGAAATATGTTCTTTTTAAATTCATACTACAATTGCTCGATTAATTTTTGATACAACAAAGTCAATTTTGGTTCTGCCAGTTTTGCGATTCCAATAATTTCTTCAATAGAAACTTTCTTTAGATTCGTGGGATCACACTCATCGGTCAAAACACAAACACAACAACAAGGTAGTCCCATATGGTTACACGCAATAACCTCAGGAACTGTGCTCATTCCTACGGCGTCCGCACCAATGGTTCTTAAGAACTTGTATTCGGCACGGGTTTCCAAATTAGGTCCAGGAACTGAAACATAAACACCTTTATGAAGCGCTATTCCTTCTTTCACCGCTATCTCTTTTAGCTTTTGGTTCAAAACACTAGAATATGGTTCTGACATGTCAGGGAATCTAGGCCCCATCTCATCCCAATTCTGACCACGCAATGGATTCTCAGGCTGCATATTAATGTGATCGTCGATCATCATCAACTCACCTTTCTTAAAGTCTGGATTCAAAGAGCCCGATGCATTGGACAAAAGCAAAAATTTCACACCCAACATCTTCATCACTCTGACAGGCATTACCACCTGTTCCATGGAATATCCTTCGTAGTAATGAAATCGACCCTGACACGCTATAACTTTCTTCCCTCCCAATGTGCCATACAAAAGTTTTCCAAAGTGGTATTCCACGGTAGCAATTGGGAAATGAGGAATGACGCTGTAATTAAATTCCTTTTCCACTTTGATATGCTGCGCGAGGCCATGCAAGCCAGTGCCCAAAATGATTCCAATTTCCGGAGCATCCATCCCTCTGGCTTTTAACCACTCTACACTCTCAATAATCTGTTCCATAATTCTTTTGTATTGAACTAATTTAGTGAAAATTGACAGATCCTAGAATTAAAACTAGCGAAACAAGCCTATTTTTGTTTTATGCGAATAATACAACTCTCTACCATCATCGCGCTATGCTTGATTGGATTTAACCTTCAGGCTCAACTTGCTCCGAAAGAACCTGTGGTTCAAATTACCGGAGTATGCTTGGTGAGTGATTCATTATTCCCTGCCCCATACGTTAGTGTCATTCGCAGCAAAGACAGAAGGGGGACATACTCCAACCGAGATGGTTACTTCACAATTCCTGCAGTTGTTGGGGACACTTTGGCTTTTGTATGCACCGGATTAGAGACATCATTTTTTATCGTTCCAGAAACAGACGAACATCAGCTACAAGTGGTGCAGAAAATGGAAATAGCCCCCAAAGAGCTGTCACCTTTGTATATCCTTCCCTACCCTGCTCCGCACGAGTTGAAACAAGAAGTATTGGCTTTGGACTTGCCCGGAGATGGTCACCAGAGATTCAGAAGAGATGAAGTTTCTTTGGCTCAATTCGATGGAATGGTAGATTTTTCGGATGCCGCATATCGCGAAGCTGAAAAAATCTTGCAAGCCCGATACAACAACGGATTCATTTCCGGTGGCAACCTGCTCTCAACGGAAGCATGGCAGCAATTCATGACAGGATTTAAAAAGAAGAAATAACCCGAGGAAAATATTTCTCATTTTTTCCGTTATTGGTCTCAATCGAATTTACATTTGAGCAGTGAAGCATTGGGTTTTATTTCTATTTATTGCTATTTCCGCAAACCTTCAGGCGCAAACAGCGCTATTGAAAGGTGTTGTACGCAATACCCTTGGCGAATCCGTTCCCGGTGTTACTTTGATACAAAAAGATAACGTACAAAATGGCGTCATTACGGATGTAAAAGGGGAATTTCAAATTCAATTACCCGCTGAAGTTAAAGTTACATTGACCATTAAAGGAATTGGATCAAAAGCTTTTGATCAAGTTTTTGAATTGCGATCTGGTGAAATCAAGGAGATTGAGATTACCTATGACGCAGATATTGTTACCGGGGGCTTGGAAATCATCGACCGAAGAAATCAAGAGAATCAGATTATCTCGATCACCACCAAATTACCCACCAAGCTTCCCACCATCAACCAGGGTATTGAGGCTTATTTGATTCAAGCACCCGTTAACTTTCCTTCCGAATTAAGTTCAAGTTTCAATGTGCGAGGCGGAAGTTTTGATGAAAATCTCATATACGTCAATGACATTCAAGTATACCGACCCTTTCTAGTCAGAGCGGGACAGCAAGAAGGATTGAGTTTCCCCAACCCTGACATGGTGAGCAAAGTTGATTTTAGTGCCGGTGGTTTTCAAGCCAAATTTGGCGATAAAATGTCATCTGTATTGGATATACAATATGCCCGACCCGATACTTTTTCAGGCAATGCCCAAATTGGCTTACTGGGTGGGCAGATACAATTGATGAACATTTCTAAAAACAAGAAATGGACTTACAATTCGGGATTTCGATACCGTGACTACAGTTATATCCTGAACAGCATGGATGTGCAAGGAGACTACCAACCCAAATTCATGGATTGGCAGAACTATATTACTTGGCGACCCATGGGCAATTATGGGCCATTGGAATTCTCCTGGCTAACCAACATTTCATCCAATCAATACCAATTCACGCCAACTACCCGACAAACGGATGCAGGAAATATCAATGAGGCCATACGATTAACAGTGTATTTTGAAGGTCAAGAGAAAACGCAATTCAACACGTACTTC
This sequence comes from Bacteroidota bacterium, assembly GCA_039805365.1. GTDB lineage: Bacteria > Bacteroidota > Bacteroidia > Flavobacteriales_D > Sanyastnellaceae > CAMCTV01. The sequence goes on from JBDLUK010000219.1 coordinate 5,841, forward strand.
AGTGCATTCAGCACGCGTTATAGCTTCAGTGAGTCATCACAAGTTCGATTTACCTTGAGTACTTTCAATACCAAGGAGTCCGAACACTTTGACATTTTAGGTGCATACAGATTGGATGAGCTTGATCGTGATTTGGGTTCAGATCAATTTGCAGAAGTCCTCAGAAATCGCGGTGTTGGTGCCTTTCTCAATCATGGTCGAAATGATCTGAACGCTCAGGTTTATCAAGCCAGCTTGAAAGGGTTTAAAGAATGGGAAAAATCACGTCACGTCTTGAATTGGGGCATGGACGTATCCCATGAACAAATCATTGATGTACTCAGTGAATGGACATTTATTGACAGTGCTGGATATGCAGCCAATAGGCCCAATGACAGTTTGAATTACCAAAATCCCAATGCCCAACCTCAACAACAAATCTATTTTCAAGATCGAGTAAAGGCCAAAAACAATGTCTCTTCCCAGCGTTACTCCGCATTTATTCAAGACAGTTGGAGACATACCACTACCGCAGGGCATGAGTTGGCTGTAACAGCAGGATTAAGAGGCAATCATTGGAGTTTTTCCGAGCAAACGGTTGTCGGACCCCGCGTCAATTTTGCCTACACCCCTACTTGGATTGGAACGAGAAAGAACCTGGATGGTGCTCGTGACTCAGTCAGAAAAGATATTGTTCTAACGGCAGCCTGGGGTTATTACTACCAGCCTCCTTTCTACAGAGAAATGCGTGGCTTCAATGGATATGTGAATCCCGAAATAAGAGCGCAACAAAGCATCCACTATATCATCGGAGCCAATTATGTTTTTAGAGCTTGGAACAGACCTTTCAAATTTGTAGGAGAAGCCTATTACAAGGATTTCAAGAATTTGATTCCCTATGAAATCGAAAATGTTCGTCAACGCTATTTTGCCACCAACAATGCCAAAGGCTATGCATATGGAGCTGACGCCATGGTTAATGGAGAGTTCATTGAAGGTGTTCAATCGTGGGTTCGTGCTTCTTATTTAAAAACAGAAGAAGACATTCTAGACGACTACTATTATCTGTACCTCAATCAATCTGGAGACACCATTCAACCCGGATTTACCATCGATGATGTTCCGGTTGACAGCATCTATATCCAACCCGGATATATTCCAAGACCTACCGATCAACGCCTGAGTTTTTCCATGCTTTTCATGGATGAAATGCCGCGCAATCCCAAATACAAAGCCACTATCAATATGTACTTTGCGACTGGAGTTCCCTACGGTCCACCCAGCAGAGAAAGGTATCTGGATATTTTAAGATCTCGGGCCTATTTCAGAACAGACGTTGGTTTTTCAAGAGACTTATTTACAGAAAAAAGAAAAGATGGCAAGGTCAGATTTTTCAAATCTGGAACCATTGCCATCGAAGTATTCAATTTACTTGGGGTGAACAACGTCATTAATCACCAATGGATAGAAGATGTGAATGGTCGTCTTTACGGTATTCCCACCTATCTAACAGGAAGAAGAATTAATCTCCGTTGGTCTATGAGTTTCTAGTTATTGGACCTGAACCTCTCGCATCCAAATATTCTCATATCCATTTACATCCAAAGCCCTCACTTCAACATCATACAAACCCACTGCAGGAAAAGTGATGTCTACATTTCCTGAATAAAATTCTGTTACATCTTCACCATCCAAAGCTTGAGAAAAGACAAGCTCCCCTGCTTCGGTTGTTGCCTGAAAAAACAACGAGTCAATTCCTGAAGCATCCATCACGTAGGCGTTAAATGTAATAGTTGGATTATTGATTGGCAATAACATAGGACTATCCGTTGATGCAGGTGTAGTAACCACAGATATGATGGGAAGTTCGGCATTGATCACCTGTAAGTTCACCACTTTCTCCACCGCTTCGTTTCCGGAAGCATCGATGGCCATCACCTCCAAATGCCATTCGCCTGCGATATCAAATGGCACCGTCAAATTCAGATCCGCAGTGGCGTGCTGTCCCTCGACTTCAATAATTCTTGAATAGGACCAAGAACCGATATTGGGTTGTCCAACGGCACCACTTCCCGATCCATGTGTATGCCCATCATCCGCTGCGTGAACGTTGACCTTTACCTGTTTTAGATTTTCATTGTCATGTAAATCCAAAACAACCTGCATGACATCTCCCGCAAGAATGGTATGCGTATCTGCTTCCATTCCATCAACGGTTATACTGTTAATTTCAGGTGCCGTGGTATCCGCATCTGGACGACAAGAATACACCAATCCAGAACCTGCGAGGAGCATTAATCTCCCCCACTTTTTTGCATTTTTCATAATTTATTTATTGATTATTTACTAATTGATTTTCATTGATAACTATCATTCCATCTGATATCCATTCCTATCTGAACCCATCTTCCTTGCTCTGGTAATTGTAAAGCGCGGTAATTGCTCAGGTTATTGAGATATTTTGTGTTGCTCAAGTTTCTAGCATTCAAACTCCAAAGGCAGGACCATTTTTCATTGGGACTTCGGTACTCAACCGACACGCCACCATGAATCAAAGCATAATCCTTGGTCATCTTTTCATTGCGATCCACTCTATTTTGGGCCGCCACATACCGCACTTGAAATTGACAATTCCATTCCCAATTTTCCGACCATTCACCATGGTAGGTGCTACCCCATTTGACTTGAAAAGGGGGCGTAAAAGGCAACGGCAAAGTTGTGTTCAAATTGTAATTGGCGATATACTCGAAACTGCAATCCGTATGCAATTGAGGGAGCAAATGCATGTCCATGCTGCACTCACCACCACTCATTAGAACTGGATGTTGTACATACGCGTACACTTGTCCGCCGTCGGGCAAAATAGAAAACTCAGCCTGAGGAGACAAGTAAATGTAGCTGCTGTAATATTGTACAAAAGGACTGCATTTTAGCACCCAATCTTCACTCGTTCTAATGGCCATCCCATCCCATTGCCAGCCCTTCTCCGCTTCTAACTGAGCATCACCCATTTCATGGCGATAGGTCCCATGATGCACACCGTTGATAAAAAGCTCCGATGCCTGCGGCACCCTATAAGTCCTAGCCACATGCCACTTCCAATGCCATTGATTGGATGTAGAAATACTTTGACCCAAAGAACCTGATAACCCATGATAGTCCTTATTGGTTGGCAGCACAGGCTCCCACTTATAATCCTCGTTGTTCAACTGAATCGTTCTAACAAAACCGGGCGTTTGGTAATGAAAATAGTCCCATCTCAACCCACCATTATATTGACCTTTATTTTGTTTCGTAGGACAACTCCATAGACTCCACGCTCCTACTGTCTCTTTTTTGTAGTTGGGAATCAAGAATTCAAATCCATCACGCGTATTCAGCTGCTGCTGGGTAGATGCACCCCATTCTCCATTGGCCCTACCCAACTTCAAATTTTTCCAGGCATATCGAATCTGAACATCTCTTAATCTTAACATTAATGCTGCGTTCGATGCGGTCTCCAAAACAAAGTCCCCTTGATGAGGGACACTCATTTCTTGCCGCTTGTTGTTCTGAATTGCTCCTTCCAATTCATGAATACCCGACCCCAATTTCCAGGTAGCTTGACCCATCCATTTGTGGTGCTCGACATGCGCCATTGGCCAACCTATATTACCCGCATCTCCATCAGAAGAAACAGAAGCCAAAGTTGGAATACCAACAAAACCGGGAAATAATCCACTATTTTGATTGAACCAACGGTATTGAAACAATAGATGCTGCAAAGCTCGCTGGCCATTCACCACTTCCCATAATCCCAATAGGGCTTGTTCATTGGTGGCTGTGTTGTTGAGCACTCCATCTTTCAGCGGCAATGTTCGATTCAAATAAGTAAACGCATCTGCGGGCAAACGATAATCGTTGGATTTTTTGTTGCTCGAAGAAATCATCAACCGCGAAATAGAACCACTTTTCGACCATTTCCATTTCTTCTGAAACGATGCGAAAACACCGCGCTCTTGATTGTTATTACTTCCTTGTAAGGCCAAACGAAGTTCCTGCTTCCCTGCGCTCCATTTGGGTGCCAGTATACGAATAGCACCGCCAATTGCATCGCCGCCATATATCAATCCCGCAGCGCCCTTGATCACCTCGACACCTTCAACGGTGAACATGTCCATTTCTAACCCATGATCACTTCCCCACTGTTGACCTTCTTGTTTGATGTTGCGTTCCACCACCACAATGCGTTGCCCTGACATGCCTCTGATTACAGGGCGTGCAATACCAACTCCTGTACTTTGGGCACTTACCCCTGGCAAATAAGACAAAGTTTGAGCAAAGTTTAATGCACGATTTGCTCGCCAATCCTGCTGACCAATGCGAATGATATCCAAACTTGATTTACGATCTGTGATCCCAATCCATCCCTCTGAAATAATCAGATGCTCTAAGGGATGAAGCGAATCAGACTCCAACAATTTCAACGTGTCGGATGTCTGTGCCCCTAACTGCCACCACCAAAGGGTGCAGCAAAGGCCCAATATTTTTTTCATATAAAACTCTTTTAATTGAACTAACCTGAAGAAATAGGTTATGC
>JBDLUK010000220.1:0-3784 GCA_039805365.1 Bacteroidota bacterium
CAAATCGAAGCTTACAATCATTTCTTTGGCACCATTGATGATATACTCACTAGCCAAATTGATCCCAACTTCTCGAGTGTTGTTAAACGAATGGGTGTTGTTTCATTTAGGATAGCGGCTATTCTTGGTGTAATACGGGACAAATCACATTCCAATGGCAGATTGACATGCAAGGACGAGGATTTTGCAATAGCTATATCTATATGTTGTACTCTGCTGCAGCACAGTGTTTACACTTTCAAAACAACAGCAGACACCAACTCTCCGATAAATGAGTTTTACAACAATCTCCCTGACAGTTTTAACAGGCAACAAGCCATGGTAGTTGCTGAAAGCCTCGGCATTAAATCGAGAAGGATGGATACATATCTAAAAGAGCTGACAGGAACAAAGAAAATCAAGAAAGTTACACATGGCACCTATGAAAAAAGCACCCCTGCAACATTGCAATATGTGCAATTTGAGGCTGAAGAAGCGGATTTCCAGCAGGACGAACCCCAAATTTCGCTTGGTAATGATCTGCTCTGCGATAAAATAGAATCAATCGAGAGTGAATTTTCCCAATCAGAGTTTGTTGAAGGTGATATTGCACAAATTGCAAAATTGCAGGACCCTCTATTTGAAGAGTCCGTTGGTGATGATTATGAAAATGTTACTGATAAGCTGCTGCAATTTGAGTGGCTGAATGAATTGCAGAAGCATACGGAATATGATCGCGAGGCGATTAACAGAATTTTGCAGAATTCTGGTTATGAAACCTACATGAAGCGATTAAGTCAGATAACACTTGCTATTCAACAAGGCAAGCTGATCGAGATTGTCGAAGGGTGGTATGAATTACCTCACCATGGATTTGATTCACATTCTAATTTGTAAATTATGATCAAATCAAGAATAGAGTGGACTGATAGCACCCATAATTTTTGGTCTGGGTGTCACAAAGTTTCAGCGGGATGCAAGTTTTGCTACATGCATCGCATCCAGGACGGGAAAAGTATTGATCCAAACGTAATAGTGAAATTTGATGGATTTAGGAAGCCATTAAAGTGGGAAGGTCAAAAATTGATTTTTACATGTTCTATGAGCGACTTTTTTATAGAAGAAGCAGATAAATGGAGATCTGAAGCATGGGAAATCATATCGTTGACACCACAACATACATGGTTGATTTTAACCAAACGTCCAGAGAGAATCAAAGATTGCTTACCCCCAGACTGGGGTAATGGCTATCCCAACGTTTGGTTGGGGGTTTCAGTGGAGGATAACGATGCATTTCATCGAATAGAAACTCTGTCAGAAATCTCTGCAAAACTTCGCTTTGTATCTGCTGAGCCACTCTTAGAAACAGTCGACTTCACCAAAGAAATTGACGGCAAGAGACCAATTGACTCATTTGAATGGATCATCATCGGAGGAGAGTCTGGCAATGAATACGGAAAGCACAAGTATCGTGAATGTCGAGAAAGGTGGATATATGATACGTTGAAACCTCTACATGATCTTGGGAAGTACATTTTCGTGAAACAGGTGGGAAATTTCATCGCTAAAAATGACCCCAAACAGAATAACAACCAAGATAAACATGGTAGTATTAAACATCTGTGGCATAAGGCCATTCAAATCCAAGAAACACCGCCATGGAAGAACACTGAAACCAACGGTATGTCAAAAAAGGAATACCGAGCATTCATCAATTCCCGTGGTAAACAGTTAAGCTTTGATTGGTAAAAAGGTAATGTATTTAGCCCTGGCAACTGCTGGGGCTATAACTTTTTGTGCATATCATAACATTAACAATTGAGATTACCCCTTATACATAAGCACGTAGGATCGCTATGGGGTTAGGTTGTCTTACTTCTTACTTGTATGGGAATAAAGGCCCAAAGATTTCAGACAATACCACCAATAGGCCATACGCAACCACAACACCACCAAAAATCTTGAGGCCTATTTGACGTTTGGGCTTTGACTTAGCTGGTGGTTTGTGATATTCATCTTTTGTGTTGATTGCGTTTATTTCATCACCATTCAGCAGAAGAGATGGGCTTGATTGCGATTGATAACTGTGATGTACGGTTGTTTGATGCATACTTGTGGTCATCTGTGTATTGGCAGCACGCCCTATATTCACACAAGTAATAAGGATTGTCGTGAGTACAACAGTTGGCTTCATGTTTATCAATGTTGGTTTCCTGCGTATGAAATAATAAATACTGCAACAACCACTACAAAACCAACTAAAAGCCCCACAAGCACATTGCCAACAATTCTCAATCCTTTCTTTGCTGGTTTGGGAGCCTTTTTTTTGTTTGGCTTTTGAGTGTTTCCATTCTCGATGGAAGACGGTGGCAATGAAGCCATTTCATCGTTTGTTTTGAGTACATATGATTGCTGGGTGGTCTCAAAGGCATTGGTTGTTTCTGCCTCTAATGATGAAACGATTGCAATCAGTACCCAAACTAAACATAAGATTGTCTTTTTCATAGCTCGAAACTACTAACAGGGAATATCATGCGATTACGGATTATCGCAAATCGGAGTGTTGATTTTTACGGATAATCGCAATTGAAAATCCTTTTGTTGAAATTTAGATAGCAGAACGCGAATGCGTTCTGTTACCTAAATTTGATTGCAATTAACTGTCGCATAGAGAGTCTACAATGTCTGAAATGGAAGCTGAAAAGTCACTTTGCCAGATTTGTGACCAAGGTTTACTTTAATAAAATCAACCCCATCTTTGGATAACAATTTGTACTTCATGAAATCGCCCGTAATTTCGCCTTTCACTATGTAAAAACTCACTGCAGGTAGATTTGGATGTTTTAGTACTGTATGAAGTGTTTTAGTAATTATATTAATTTTTCCATTTTTACCTTTAATTGCTGCATTTGAAATACGATTATACAATATTTGACGTCCAGCGAATGGTATATGAGGATTTATTCCCAATTCATAAAAGCAAATCAAACTGTCATTAATTGGGGGTGCAGTTGGGACGTATGATAAACCTACTGCATTGCCGAGAGGCTGATTAATACTAAATGAGTCAATGTTTATGACATCACCGTTTTTTATTGACGAGAAGTTTCTCAATACAAGATCCAAAGCAAAATTTGGGTACATTGTTTGCGTATAGACACTTTTGCCAAACGGAAGCACGGGGAATGAAAATCCACCAACTCCAATTTGATAATTAGTTCCGTCGTAGATTTTATTGTATGACAATGCGTTACTAGTGTAAAGCATAGAAAACAAAGCAGGAACAGTATTTAAATGACCGGTGTCAATTATATACTTTTCCTTTTTGCCATCTATTTCATATTCAACAAAATAATCCACTTTGGCATTTGTAGAGGGTTCAGGGGTGTCATTATTAGTACCACAGCTCACAAACACAATTGCACATAGAAATGACAAAACGAGATACTTCATATCATTTGACATAATAATGCAAACCCAATCCCAAAGAAACTCCCCTCACAGCAGTGCCAAGTGTGTTAATATTCATAGATCCATAACCTAATTCAGCACTAGCCCCAAGATTGTCCAAGAAATTTGGGAAAAATTCTAACCCCGCACCAATGTTCCATCCCAAATAATTTGAAGATGACTTGGACCCCATGAAATTATACGTAGATCTAATAACCCCTGTGCCAACAAAACCATACGGAACCAGTGTAGACTCGGGATCAGAAAGTCTGTAGTTTGCCCTTACGCCATAAAAATTCATTGTGTAGCTAAATGTGCTTGATTTGGCACTCGAAAAGGGAGCAACGATTGCCTG
>JBDLUK010000221.1:0-5175 GCA_039805365.1 Bacteroidota bacterium
GTTGAATTGGTTTTGGTTAATGTGTAAGTGGTTGTTGAACTTGGATTAGCAATCGGATTGGAAATGGCAGCTGAACTCAATCCCGAACTTGGTGACCAAGCATAGGTAAATCCCGAAGAACTCGACTCCCCAACTGCAGATCCCGAAGGATTGGTCACACACGTTTTTGTAAAATCCAATCCTGCATTTACGATTACATTATCCACTGTAATATTTACAACTCCAGATGTGTAGGTGCAACCGGCGATTTGAACTGTCACGGTATAAGCACCACTTTGATTCGCGGAGAAAGTACTATTGGTAGCTCCAGTAATAGGGACCCCATCTTTGTTCCATTGAAATGTACTTCCTACTCCAACACTTAACAACTTAGACTGACCTTGACAAATGGTGCTGCTTCCCGAAAAATTGATGGTAATATCATTGCATAATGATTTGATCGCGTAATCTTCCGCATCACCCCATCCAGTAGGTAATCTTTTTAAGGACACCCTGAACTTTGTGACCACATTGTTACCGCATACAATATCACAAGGAACCGTAAAACTCTTTTGATAAACCACCGAATCTGCATCCAAAGGATTCAATAACAAAGACTCTGTAGATCCTTGGTAATAAGACAACACAGGGTTTGCCTCTGAAAAATTAAAATCATAAATCGACTCAAAAGTTTGATTATTATCCCAATCAAATTCAAGGCGCACTGCATGATTGAACAATTGAGGTTTATCACAATTGCTCATTCGAACTTTGAAATCAATCAAATCACCAGGATGAACTTCAGGTATAACAGTTGCGGCCAATGCGTCAGAAAAATCCATCCAAGAATTGATTGGACTAATGATTGGAGCTTCAATAATGGATGTCAATGAAGATCCAGAATTCGGCCGGGCATACACCGAATAAAAATCCGCTCCTGTGGTACAAACACCGTTGACAAAATTGGTATTGGACTTCAAAAGCAGTGCACCATTTACTTTCATCTCAACTTCTGAAATTCTTGCACCAAGCGAAATACTTTCAATATCCGGTTCATCATAACAACCCAAAGTGTTCAAGGCTGGGATGACGGTAATGGAAAAATAATCATTGCACCCTGCGGCACTGCATGTTCCTGACAAACTGGAATAGTATAAACTAGCACCATCCGTTATTTTACATCTGTAATAATAAGTGCCCGATAAGGAGGGCGCCGCCAATTGAAGGCTCCAACTGCTCGAGGCAGGCACCGATGTCCATGAAGCTGCGTCACAAGGCGTCGTTGTACTTTCCCAAGAAAAAGATAAGCCACCATCATTCACAAAAACACCATCTTGTTTCTTCAAGTACAAACAAAAACTTTCTCCAGGACAATATTGGGTCTGATTGGAACAAGTCACCGTTCTTATGCACGTGGGTGGAATATTTTGGGTAGTTAAGGCGTAATTCCCCGCCATTACGGGGCGAATAACATTGGTTCCAAATACAGGTAAATTTAAACCCCAAAATCCTACATTGCCCGCACTTTCGAAACCAGATAAAGTCTCTGTGGATACTTGACCCAGTCCTTCAACGAAAACGTCCAACCCTCCTCCCTCGTAAACAAACGAGTTTGCGAGTGCGGAAGAAAATACCAATCTAAAATTGGTAGCGTTAATAATCACCAATTGCGCTTGACCTGAAGCATCAATACTATCATTTACATCTGTCCAAGATCTCCAAGTTCTCAGATCACAATATTGGGAATTATCCAGATATACATTAACAACCGCTCCGGCATTCAAACCTGCAGTATTCGATGAACCAAACGTAATCGATCCCAGTTTGGAAGATGCACGCATTTTTAGTTCACATGCCGAATAGTGCATTCCCATTTTCTGAATCAACGTGGATGGATCCTGAAAAATATGGGGAGCCGGAACATAGGAACCGGTTGGACTGGTTTGAAAAGGGAAAGATTGACCCCGTACAGATTCCGAAACACTAAAAATCACAAATACAATAATCAATTGAAATAGAAAACGTTTCATAGGCGTTAAATGTGCCATAAAGTTATTTTTTATTTCTTTCAATTCATAGAAAATCAATTATTTATTGTGTCCATTGGATTATTCTAGAAAAAAAGAAAGCTTACTTTTGCGGCATGACGAAAACTTCATCTTCAGCGGAAACACACCGTATCATTTTAATCATTGCCTTTTTGCTCTACATTGCCAACATCTGGCTAAGCCCTGGTTTTAATGGTGGAGCTGATAGCATCACACACTACCAAATTTCAAAATACTCATGGGACCATCCTAAACTGTTGATGGATCAATGGGGAAAACCACTTTTCACCATTCTTTTTTCTCCTGTTGCACAATGGGGATTTTTGGCGGTTAACCTAGCCAACTTGGCGCTAATTCTATGGGGTGGTCATTTGGCTTTTAAAATTGCTCAGCACTTTAATATTCGTCGTCCGCATTGGGTGACCTTGATTTATTTCTTTACTCCTATTCTATTGGGGAACTCTAAATCCGGACTTACTGAGCCCATTTGCGCAATTTTTCTGATTTTGTTCTTGTACTATGCCACCAAAGACAAATGGACATTGGCTGCCTTGATTCTAGGTTTTATGCCATTTGCGAGAAGTGAAGGTTTCGTGATGGTACTACTTGCTATGATATTCTTTTTGTTCTCCAAACGTTGGAAGCAGATTCCAGTTCTCTTGTTGGGCACATTGATCTTTAATACACTGGGCTTTTTTGTTACCGGAAAAGCTTTGTGGATTTTTGACAACAATCCATACATCAACACGGGCATCAAAGTATATGGAAGTGGTAGTTTCTTTCACTTCTTTATTCTTGCTGTGCCCATGTTCGGCATACCGTTTTTATTGGTTCTTTCCGAGACTTGGAAAAATTTTCCGAGCGTCCCTAAAGTATTCGAAACAAAAGTTTGGACATCCCAACAGCAAATTAAATTTTGGTTGATTCTCGGTAGCTTCTGGGGATACTTCATGGCGCATACCGTTTTGTGGTGGTTGGGAATGTGGGCATCGCTGGGACTTATCCGTGTAATGATGGTCATTACTGTTCCATTTGCTATTCTTGCAGTTATGGGTTGGGAACGTCTTGAAGAAAAGCGAACTTTTTTCGCTCAGTCCAGAAACAAATGGATATTCATTTCATTGGTGATTGCTGCACCTTTTGTTATGCGTCTTTTCTCGTTTCAAGAAATCCGTGTATTTCCAAACATGGGATCTGAAGAAAAGGTGAATAGAAAATTGTACACCCAATTAATATCTACATATGAGATGGACGGGAAGAAAACATATACTGCTCACCCCTACATCAATCTGCTTTTGGACATTGACCCTTTTGATACCAACATCAATGACCGATTGCACAATTGGCGCAAAGCCCAAAAGGGAGATATCATCGTTTGGGATGGTCACTTTGGCCCAAATGAAGAGCAAGTATTCAAAGAGGAAATAGAAAAAGATTCAACTTTTCAATTGGTGATGGTTGTAGAACCAGACAAACCTTTTTTGACACTCAACAAATATTGGTACAACATCCGGGTGTACGAGAAGAAATAAAAAAGGGCTGCGAATGCAGCCCTTTTTTGTAAGATCAACTTTTTACGGTTGTTTGGACATTTCTATTGCCAAACGGATTTGCGCGCGATGCGCTTGTGTAAGTACATCATTACCAGGATTGGACTTCATCCATCCATCAATTTGATTCAATGAATAAATGACCATTCCTTTTGATACATGGTCATATCCATTTTTAGGATCCAATGCTTTGATCAAACGATTTACATATTCCATCTGCAAGTTCTGGCGGAAAGTATTCACACTTGATTTCAAGTCCTCTGCGAAAATCGCTTGATTCAAATCACTCATGTAAACATCCAACTTGTAGGCATTACCATACATCGCTGCATCAGAAAATCTTTGCAAAACATTGGGATGTAACAAATGAGACAACGCACCTTTTTGCATAGACAATACACGTCCATGGATATTTGGATCATCGTTGTCGGAGAAGTGATTGAAGCCACGTCTTTGTGTCAACATGTATGCATAAACAGAACCCCATTCATCAAATGCTTTGGGTGCGAAAGCATATTGTGACAATGCCTTCATTGCTGCTTTTTGCTTTTCCAAAGAAACTGGAGTCAATGGAAGTTCTTGTGTTGCTTGACCTTTGAAAGCTCTATTGTAATGAACACCCGCCATTTGTCTGGTCATAACACCCAACTGAATGCTATACTCGTTTGTAACAGAATTGAAAGCTTGAATCAATTCTTGGTAGCTCTCATTGTCCTTCACCAACTTGTCCTTGAGTTTAGGAACCAATGCGTTCACCATAAAACAACGATCAACGGCATACGCGACGGGATCTGATGACAAGTCGTAGATGTTTACATCTGGGTCAATTCCACGACCTGGAGAACGCATGTCATCGGCATCATTACCATAAGCCAATTGATGCTCAACACTTCTATCTGTAATCTTTTTCAATCTTGCAGCTTCCTCATTGGGATCGGTAGATTCTACTGAGTAACCATATTCAATTACCCACCAATCATAAGGTCCAACAAACTCATCGCAATAGGCAGCTTGATCTTTCTCGTTCAACTGATAATTGAAAGCTGGATACTCCATGATACTGTTGGCCAATCCTTCCTTCTTGATCTTCTCAACATTTTTGATGTCCTCATACTTCTGCAATGTACTTGCTCTCATGTTATGTGTCAAACCAAGCGTGTGACCCACTTCATGCAAAATCAAACGGTACATCAACTGACGAGCAACTTCCTTCTTCATTGCATCACCCATTCCAAAAACATCCGCGATAGTAGATCCCAAAGCCATTTGGTGTTGAGACATGCCATTGGCAGCGCACAAAAATGGATTGCGATTTTGTGGCCCAAATTCATTCTCGGATGAGTTGCCTTTGAAAAATTTCTCTGCATTTACACGATTGATAATGGCAACAAATTCCAACATGATGTCTGCTCCCAAAATCTCTCCAGTTCGGGGATCAACAAATGAAGGACCATAACCACCAAAGGGAGGAGCCGGCGTAGAGGACCAACGCAATACGTTGTATCGGATATCTCCCGCATCCCATGTTGCATCTTCAGGTTGCTCCAAACAGACAACAGCATTTTTAAATCCAGCTTTCTCAAATGCAATGTTCCAAC
>JBDLUK010000222.1:0-5759 GCA_039805365.1 Bacteroidota bacterium
GTAGGTTATCGGATTGCTTCGTGAACTTCTTCCAATGGGATTTTGATCAACAAAAATGACATGCTTTATTTTCTTCAGCGCACCGCCTAGTTGCGTGTATTTATTGGATCCACTGATGGGCTCTCCCACATGCTGTGAAAGAGCAGGGTACAATATATTCTTGATCAGTGTTGATTTTCCTGATCCACTTACACCAGCGATTGCGGTGAGTGCATGAAGTGGAATTTGAATATCAACATGTTGAAGGTTGTGCTCGTGGGCACCTTCTAATGTGATAAAATCTTTTCCAATAATTGAAGGAGACTTTCTTTCTATTTTTCTGAATTTGTTCAGGTATTGGGCAGTCAAAGATTCTTTGTGTTGTAGTAGTTTTTTTCCTGGACCACTAAACACAACTTGTCCTCCAAGAGATCCAGCTTCGGGCCCCATGTCAATGAGATGGTCGGCTTCAAGCATTATTTTTTCGTCATGTTCAACAACAATGACGGTATTGCCTTGTTCTTTGAGTTGTTTTAAAACACCAATTAGTTTTTCCGTGTCTTTGGGATGCAGTCCGATGGAGGGTTCGTCTAAAATGTAAATTGAACCCACTAGAGACGAACCTAAATTGGTTGCCAAATGTATCCGTTGACTTTCGCCTCCACTGAGCGTGCTGCTCAATCGATTCAATGTAATGTACTCCAATCCCACATCCATTAAAAACTGAAGTCTTTGCGTAATCTCTTGAAATATTCTCTTGCCAATTTCCAACTCTGGCTTTGTCCATTTTACTTCATGAAAGAATTGAGTTAATTCTTTGATGGGCATTTGAACCATTGTACTCAGGTCCATTCCATGAATCTTGACATAGGTGGCATCCTTTCTCAATCGCGTTCCTTGGCAATCTGGACAAGTGGTTTTGCCACGGTATCTAGAAAGCATAACACGGTATTGTATTTTGTAAGCTTCTTTCTCTAGGAATTGAAAAAAGTCATAAATGCCATGGAAATGCGGTGTGCCATTCCACAGCATATCTCGCTCTTCTTTGGTTAAATCCTTGTAAGCTTTGTGAATGGGGAAGTTCGATTTTTTTGCACTTAATACCAATTGATCTTTCCACTCGCTCATGACGTTCCCTTTCCAACATTGCACTGCGTCTTGGTAGACGGAGAGACGCTTATCAGGAATAACCAAATTTTCATCTACACCAATGATGCTTCCAAATCCGCCACATTTTTTACAAGCTCCTATTGGATTATTAAAAGAAAAAAAGTGAAGTGAAGGAATTTCGAAAGTCATTCCATCCAATTCAAATTTATTGGAAAATGTGTAGTACTTTTTTGCATCGGCATGGTACAATGACATTTCACCGTTACCTTCTTTGAAGGCTGATTCTAAAGAATCGGATAGACGATTCATTTCGTCCTCATTCTCACTGTCCATCGCCAAACGATCAATGATCAAATAACCAGAATCTAGTGATTGCGATGAAGGCAGATCTTCAAGTTTTTGAAGTTCGTCTTTCACCCAAATTCGACTAAAACCTTTTTGAATCAACAAATCGACAGACCAATTCTTCTCAGAAAGATCGACGAGAATTAAGAATTTCCCTCCGTTGTGTTTGGACATCAATTGTTTCACATCGGAAGTGGTGTGACGTTTAACTTCTTTACCTGAAATGGGGGAGAATGTTTTACCAACTCGGGCATATAACAATTTGAGATAGTCATATATTTCAGTCGAAGTACCTACGGTAGATCTAGAGCTCTTGGAGGTAACTTTTTGTTCGATCGCAATGGCAGGGCTAATTCCTGTAATACGATCTACATCTGGTTTGTCCAGACGACCAAGAAATTGGCGGGCATAAGCACTCAAACTTTCAACGTATCTTCTTTGGCCTTCTGCAAAAAGAGTATCAAATGCCAAACTACTTTTTCCTGACCCGCTTAGTCCGGTGATTACCGTCAAAGATCTTCTAGGAATTTCAACGGTAATGTTTTTTAGGTTGTGCATTCGAGCACCTTCTACACGGATATTTTTTTGGGTCGCCATACTGCAAAATTCAAACAAATGGTTGCTCAATTGGTTCATCGATTAAAAAATGTTTTGCATTGTGAAAGGTTTTGGTTATATTCGTAATTATAATTCTAATAAAGTAACGCGCCTATCGGATTGAACTCTACTCTTTAAATGGTTTATTAACCCTTAAAAACAGGAGGTCAATATGTGTTACAATGCTTCAACCCATGATCAAGTTTTGGTATCTGCTTATCTGAAAGGAGATGAAACTGCATTTGCGTTTTTATTGCGCAGATATCAATCTAAGATTTTTGGAAAAATCGTAATGGTCGTTAGAGATAGGGCCGTAGCGGAAGATATCTTTCAAGATACTTTGATGAAGGCTGTTTACGCTATGAAAGCTGGAGGGTACAATGAGGAAGGTAAATTTCTTCCGTGGGTTATGCGCATTGCACATAATCTATGTATCGATCATTTTAGATTGAAGAAAAAGCTACCCATCCAAAGGGGTACGGATACGTTTGATCCACTTTCTTTGGTGAGTGATAGGGAGTTGAATGTCGAGCAGGGATTGAACAAGCGTGAGGTTTTGGATAAAACGAGAAAGTTATTGAATGTTCTACCAGAAGAGCAACGTGAGATCGTTTTGATGCGCATCTACTTGGACATGAGTTTCAAGGAAATCGCAGATCGATTGGATATCAGCATCAATACTGCTTTGGGAAGGATGCGCTATGCACTCATCAATTTGCGGAAGCATATCGATCAGCATCATCTAGAGTTGGTTTTCGAGCAGAAATAGAAAGACGCCCTTCAGGGCGTTTTTTCATTTTTACGTTTTATTCTGACGTAAATTAGCAGCAATGAAAAATTGGTTGGCTGTTGTTGTAATAACGTTAATGTATTCGTTATTGATTTCATGTGGAGATGCATCATTGCCTTTCCTGAAAAACAAGAAAGAGGGTTATATCAAGTATGAAGTTGCCTTTCCATATGAGTCAGGTTTGATGTTGCAGTTTTATCCAAAAGAGATGATGTTTTACTTCAATGAAGAGCAGGCTCATGCGGTTTTATCTTCCGCATACGGTGTGGTGAGTACGGATTTTTTCATTGGTCAGAAAGACGAATTTTTTTCACACTACCTCAAATCTTTTAGTGACAAAAAAGTAATACACATGCACCATACCAATGTGCATGATTGGTTGAAGCGCTATCCAGACGTGAGATTGGAGCCCACCAATGAAACGATGGAGATAGCGGGATTCAAATGCAAAAAGACCATTGCACATTTTATGATTGATAGTTTGCCTACGATTGATTTATACTCAACCAATGAAATTGGTTTTAAAGACAATAACTGGTGGAATAAATTTGAAGGATTAGAGGGTGTACTTATGGGTTATGAGGTGAATATGTATGGTAAGCGCATGCGATTGAGGGCAACAGAGGTGAAGTTTGAAAAGCAAGATCCTTCAGTTTTTGTTCGCCCTGAGGGTTATGAAGAAGTGAATTTTGAGCAGATGGATCAAGCTTTGCGTGACCTTTCTAATTCTTTTTCGGAAGGAAATTGAACGAAATCTAATTCGTGTTGTACAGCTTCAAAAAAGAGGCAATGGCAACAAGATTTTCAAGTATCGACAGCAGATACTTTCAAATAACAGGACAACTGACTTTCTTATTGACGGGCATCGTTTTCCTGGGATGGGATGAATATATATTTTCATTTGCTGTTGTCATTTTTTCTTGTTTTCTTTTTCAGACTTTGGCCATCAAGTATTTGGCTTTACCTGATTCTTCAAGTTTGCGTTCAAGCTTGATCACCAGTTTGGGACTGTGTTTGTTATTGCGGGTAAGTGATCCTTTTATCATGGTAACCGCTGCAGCATTGTCCATTGGTCAAAAATTTTTATTTCGTTGGAATGGATATCATTTTTGGAATCCAGCCAATTTCGCGATGGTTGTTTTAATAGCTCTCACCGATGAAGCGTGGGTTTCTCCTGGCCAGTGGGGGCATTTCTTAGCCATTCCATTGTTTATAGTGGTTATAGGATCTTTGGTGTTGCGCAATGCACAACGATGGGATATGGCAGTTGTGTTCGGATTGACTTTGGCTGTATTATGTTTCATGAGATTTGTTTTGTACCAAGGCTGGAACATCGAAGTTTGGTGGCATCAGTTTAACACAGGCACTTTTTGGCTGTATGCGTTATTCATGATAACAGATCCCATGACAACTCCACAAAATCGTACAACTCGGTTGATTTGGGCTGCAGCATTGGGTGGAATAACATTTTATGTACAACATCTCATGTTTATTCCAACAGCACCAGTTTGGGTATTGTTCTTTATGACACCAATGGTGCCGCTTATCAATTATGGGATGAAATCAGAAAAATGGAATTGGCAGTTAAATTTTAAATCGAATACAATATGAAATCAAATTGGAATTTATTAATTGCGTTTGCAATGGTATTGCAGGGCGCCGTGTCCTATGCTTTTTGCGGATTTTATGTCGCCAAAGCGGATGCTACTTTATTCAACAATCGGAGTGAGGTCATTTTGGTACGCAATGGTGATTTTACCGTCATTACAATGGGAAGTGATTTTAAAGGTGATGTCAAGGAATTTGCGATGGTCGTTCCTGTTCCCGTTGTCTTGAATCGTTCTGATATTGCGGTGGTGGACAAGGGTATTTTTGCGAGATTGGATGCATACTCTTCACCCAGATTGGCGGAGTATTATGATGCGGAGCCTTGTGGTACAAGGCGTGAATATGATTTGGATATGGTACCCGTTGAAGAATCCAATATGAGAGTTCCGACAACCAATGACCATATGGTTTTAGAGAAAAAAAACTACGGTGTTACCATTGAAGCACAATACACAGTAGGCGAGTATGATATCATGTTGTTGTCAGCCAATGAGAGTGGCGGATTGAAGCAATGGTTGATTGACAATGGATACAAGATTCCTGCGAAAGCAGAGCGTGTCTTGGCGCCTTACATCAAGAGCAACATGAAGTTTTTTGTGGTTAAGGTCAATCTAGAGGAAATGAAGCGTGGTGGTTACAATGAATTGCGACCCATTCAAATTAGATTTAATCATCCCAAGTTCATGTTGCCCCTTCGTCTTGGAATGGCCAATAGCAGTGGTACACAAGATATGATTGTCTACGCTTTTTCACCTTCTGGACGAATCGAGTGCTCCAATTATCGAAATGTAAAAGTTCCTACCGACAGAAATATCCCATTGTACATTAAAAGTGATTTTGGCATGTTTTACAAAGATGTTTTTGAAACAGCATGGGGCCGCGAGGGTAAGAATGCAGTCTTTTTGGAGTATGCTTGGAATGTAACGCCTTCTTGGGGAGGTGTGAAGTGTGATCCTTGTGTGGGCCCTCCCCCCATGAGTCGCGACTTTACCATGGCTGGCGTTGGTCTTTCAGGTGGTTGGAACAATATCTTCTTTACAAGAATGCATGTTCGCTACGATGAAGCACATTTTCCAGCTGACCTTAATTTTTTGACAACTTCAAATCAAGAGCAATTTCAAGCCAGATACGTATTGCAGAATCCTGCTCAGGGTTATGGAGGTTGGGATTGTCAAGAGGGTCAAGATTATTTGGAGCAACTCCACAACAGAAGAAAGATAGAGATGGATGAATTGGCACAGTTGACTGGAGGCAGATTTGCTTATCGACTTAATTACATAGAAGAGTACGACAAATTTTGGAAAGATAAACCACAAGGTTTGCAAGAGGA
>JBDLUK010000223.1:0-9924 GCA_039805365.1 Bacteroidota bacterium
CCCTTTGAACCCAATAAGGTAGAAGGTGTTTGTACTGACAAAGAAGAATATCTACCTCTACTCTCCCCTGATGGCGAGATCATGTTTTACACCAGACAATTCATGCGTCAAGCCAAAGGGGATGTCGAACCCAAAATGGTTGAGGAGCTTACCTGGTCCAAGCGGTCAGATATCAATGCTTTCTTTGATGATGGAAATCCATTGCCAAGGCCCTTCAACATTGGATCCAACTACGGCGGGATTACAATATCGTTGGACAACAAAGAAATGATTGTTGCCAAGAAAAATCCCAAACCAAAAAACCAAGGTAACTTCGATTTGTTTAGTACCCGTTATACAAAAAAAATTGACGACAAAGGCAACAAGGTTTATGTTTGGGAGGAACTCATCGATCTTGGACCCAACATCAATACAGACAACGGCTGGGAGGGTCAACCCACATTGAGCGGTGATGGTCAAATGTTGGTGTTTGCTACAGTAAGAGAAGGCACCATCAAAGATGGAAGCGGTAATCCCTCACATGATTTGTTTTATAGTTTGAGACAACCCGATGGAACCTGGGGCGTGGCTCAGCCATTGAAAGGAAGCATCAATACAAAAGGACAAGAAAAAGGCCCCTACTTTCACAGTGATAGCAAGACGTTGTATTTCTCCAGCGATGGTCATTTGGGTGTTGGCGGTTTGGACATCTACTACACGAAAATGAACGATGACATGTCATTTTCTGAAATTAAAAATATTGGATATCCCATCAATGATGAGAACGATCAAATTGGAGTTGTCGTAAGCAGCGACGGCGAATTGGGTTATTTTGGGGCTAAAAAATTCAGGGGAGAACGAACTTGGGATGTTTATTCTTTTCAAATGCCTCCACCTGCAAAGCCAGAGAAAGTAATGGTTGTGAAGGGCAATGTTCAGAACAAAGAAGGAGAACCTGCAGCCAACGCATCGGTAGAAATCAAATATTCAAGCACCGGAGAAACGGAGAAAGTGAAAGTCAATGACGACGATGGAAGCTATGCCACCATCATGAAAGTAGGAACGGGACAAGATGTTACATTGAGTGTAAAAGGTGATGATGTCGCTTTTAATACAAGGGTCATCTCACACAAAGAAGATACAGTTCCACCGGTTTTAATCAAACTGGACATGAAAACAGAGACATTGACCAACGATCAGCCCTTCCCTATTCCAGACATTGTTTATGGTACGAATAAAGCAGAGCTCAAAGAAAGTTCATTGCCCATTTTGAGCGAGTTTGCCGTTTTCATGAACGAGCATCCCAACATGATTATCGAGATTAGAGGTCACACCGATGCCTCGGGACGGGACGAAGACAACTTGGCGTTATCGATGGAACGCGCGTTTGAGGTGATGAACTTCTTGGTCAAATCAGGTGTAGATGGAAAGAGAATTACAGCAAGAGGATACGGCGAAACCCAACCCATTGCACCCAATGACACAGAAGAAGGACGTTGGAAGAACAGAAGAACGGAATTCTTTGTTAAATCGATGTAACAATCACCCCTATTTTTGCAGCATGAAAAAACAGATTTTAATACTTCTTGCGATGACCTTGTCATTGGCATCATGGTCTCAATCCAAATTTTATGGAGAACAATTTGCCAAGGATAAAAGTCATTCTTTGAATGATTTATACAAAGCCATGGACATGGCGGATAGCGTGGATATGGTGGTTACAGCTCAGATTGTTCAGACATGTAAAAAAGCAGGTTGTTGGATGGAAATTCAAAATGCTGACGGAACCATGAAGACCAAGGTTTTCATGAAAGATCACGCGTTTGGAGTTCCGCTTGAAGGTTGTGAGAAAAAACAATGCTTGGTAAACGGACGCGCTTTCAGATACAAATTGTCCGTTGAATATCTAAGACATCTGGCGGAAGATGCCGGCCAATCCAAAGAAGAAATCGAAAAAATCACTGAACCCGAAACAGCCATAGCCATTGATGCAATGGGTGTTTGGATTGATTAAATATTAGCGCATTGGAAAATTTAGACTTCCCTTTTGTTTACCAACTGACCAATGGTATTCGCGTGGTGCATCAACCGATGAAACGCGCAATTGGTCATTGTGGTTTGATGATTGGATGCGGCAGCCGCGATGAATTTCCGGCTGAGCATGGCTTGGCGCATTTCATCGAGCACGGACTTTTCAAGGGTACCAAGAAAAGAAACAATACCCAGGTGTTGTCTCGTTTGGACTCAGTCGGTGGCGAAATCAACGCTTTTACCGCCAAAGAAGAGACGTGGATTCACGCATCATTCCTGCATGAGCATACTGACCGTGCAGTGGAATTGATAGCTGACATTGCATTAAATTCTACTTTCGATAAAGACGAAATGGAAAAGGAGAAGGATGTGATCATTGATGAAATCAATGGCTACAAAGACTCTCCAACCGATATGCTTTTTGAAGAAATGGATGACATGGTTTTTCCATCTCACCCGATTGGAAGAAGTATACTGGGTACAGAAGATACTGTTAAATCTTTCAAGCAAAAAGACATCCTCAATTTCTACAAGCGAAACTTTGTTGCTCAAAATATGGTTTTCAGTTACGCCGGGCCCATGGCCATGGAAAAACTTCAATCCATACTAGAAAAACATTTTGAGGGTGTTGCCAAAGGCAATTCCACTTTCAATCGTCCGGATTATCCGAGCTACAAGAAGCAACACTTGCGCGTATTCAAGGAGATTCACCAAGCCCACGCTGGCATTGCGTGCAGAGGGCCTCACTTGCATCAGAGAGAAAGACACAGTTTTATTCTCTTGAATAATATTTTGGGTGGCCCCGCGATGAACAATATTTTGAATTTAAAAATTCGAGAGAAATATGGTATCGCCTATCAAGTGGATTCCAACTACTCTCCTTTCACTGATACAGGTGTATTCTCTATTTATTTGGGTACCGAGGTTCATCAATTGGAAAAAGCCAATGAGCTTATCAATAAAGAATTGGCCAAACTAAGAGATACTGCCTTTAGTACAAGAACTTTGGAGGGATACAAAACCCAATTGAAAGGTCAATTGGCGCTTTCTCAAGATAGCGGTTCATCTTTGATGTTCAATCATGGAAAGAGCCTCTGGGTATACGATCGAATCAATACGATGCAAGAAGTTTTTGATGTAATCAATGGCATTACGCCAGCAGATATTCAACACGTAGCCAATAAATATCTTAACCCCAAGAATTTTACGAGTTTGACTTATTTGCCAAACGAATAGTTATAGAATGAAAACAAAAAGGCGACCCATTGGTCGCCTTTTTTATTTCCATAAGACTTTACCTAAGGAGCAGCAAATTTGGGATTGCTTAAAAACTCATGATCCGTGAGCGTCTTCATAAAAGCCACAACAGCTTCCATTTCTGTCAAAGTCATTCTACCCTTTACGGCCGTGTACAAATTTGCATCCAAATTGGGTGCATAATGAAAGCCCGTGTTGTAATGCTCGACACACTCCAACAAAGTCATGAAACGACCATCATGCATATAGGGCGCTGTTACTTCGATGTTTCTCAAAGATGGTGTTTTGAATTTGCCCTTATCTGAGTTATTCCAAGTAATGATAAAACGACCTTCGTCAACCGCAATACTATCCAACCCTGTGTTGCGGTATTCAAAATCCGAGAATGTAGAACCCAATACATGGCAGTGGTTACAATCCCCTTTCATGGGATCGGTAAAAATCTGAAGTCCCAATAACTCTTGATTCGATAAACTCTCCTGCCCAGCCGCGTAACGGTCGTACTTTGAATTGCCACTGATTAAGGTTCGTTCAAACTGTGCAATAGCCTTCACCACATACTGTGACGTTATTTGATCGATGCCAAAAGCCTGTTTGAATAAAGTCGGATAATCTGCATGATTGCGCAATTCATTCACGGCGTTGGCCCAAGTTTCATGCATTTCGATTGGATTGGTTACAGGACCAAGGGCCTGACTTTCCAGATCTGTAGCACCGCCATCCCAAAAGAAGTTGGGCTGATATCCCAAATTGATAATAGGCATCGCATTGCGATTGCCCTGAATACCGTCAATACCCGTGCTGTGCTGAGATGACTCGGCAAATCCCGATGATTGAATATGGCAGTTGGAACAACTTTGGGTGTTATTGCCAGAAAGAATCGGATCATAAAACAGTTTTCGTCCCAGGGCGACTCCTTCTACAGTCAATGGATTGCTCGATGGTATAGACATGGGAGGTAAACTCTCAGGGATATCCAACGTATAGGGAGTAGCCTGGCTTTCTTCAGGTTGATCCTTACATCGATCACATGAAGCTGCAACCATGGTTAAAAAAGACAAAATAAAAAAACTCGACTTTCTCATTTTATTTGATTTGAATCGAAGAAACTGAAAATGCCTGGTGCATATTTTGGGTAACATCTGTAATCCAAGGAATGTCTTGAGCACCGCTACTTTGAATGATGTTGTTGTCGGTAAACGTCACCAAGTTGGGGTTGTTGTATACTTGAGCAAAATCAAAATCAACATTGATGTTATACGTCTTGTCCTTTTTCAGTTGAATATTGATGGGTACTGAATAACGTTGGTATGCTCTTGTGGTTCCCAAGTGATACAGCAGCGGTTGAATTGCTCCAGTGCTATCTACAAATTGACCTTCATGTTTCATGAAGATATATCCTGTAGACCAAGTCCAAATCATTCCAAAAACCGGATCCAAATCACCGGCTTGATCACCAGATGTGTTAAATTCTGGGCTCACTCCAATGCCAAAAATCAATTGATTGAAAGATGTTAATTGGGCGTCATCGATTTTAACCGAACCACTCGCCTTCTTGCGATTGGGATTAAATGCATCCATCAAATTGTGTCCTGTAAAGTACAGCGTATCTCCTGCATCATTCACCAATGCTGCTTTGGATAAATAATACTTCAACATATCAAAAGAGAAACTCTCTCCTTGCGAACGATTGTAGAATTGACCTTGGACAATCTCTTCTGTGCCCACTTTGTGGGAAAAATAAAGATTTACCTTAGGATTTTGAGGAATAACCTCATCTGTCTCCTTGTCACGGCAAGCCGATAAACCTAGGTTTATGATGACGGCAAAAACTAAAAATGTATTTTTTCTGTTCATGTATGTAAATAATAAAGTTTGAATTGAATCCTTGAAGCGGGAACAATCCAATCTTTACAATCTAAATACCTCATTGAACAAATAAACCTTCTCAAACAGAATGGGCGGAGGGTCTAGGCCCGTATAAGCTTTACGCTCTTGGTTTTGATAAAAAAAGACTTGTTGAGTAGGGATATTTAAATCACTCACCCACTGATAATCTGAAACCAGATCCAAAAACAAATGAGTCGATGGAATCTGTTTGGATTTTAATTCGCACTTGACATGAATATCCTTGCAACATGACTTGTGCGGTTTACCACTCTTCAATATATGTTGACCACATTCACAATACGATTCACTGTCATCGAAAAAAACAATACGCTCAAAATCACCAGCACAAAAATGAATCGCCATACGTAACCCCATGGTTTGCGGCAAATACACCGCAAGGAGTAACAATATGGCGATTCTTTTCATCATTACAGACGAAGATATACAATTATTCCTTAATCAAATGAACACTTTCTTCTCCGTTGGTAATCATATACAAACCTGCAGACCAATCTTGGCCCAATGCAATGGAACCGTTGGCATTTAATTTAAAACTTTCTATCCACTGACCTTGCGTATTGTACACTTGGAATTGACCTCCTTTTACAGATTTAACCTGAAACAAACCATTTGAAGGATTGGGGAATATTGAAACATCGACGGCACTCCATTCATCAACCCCTACGCAAGACTGATCAACCAAAACAATAACATTGTGCGTCTCTTCGCATCCTTGGGGCGTTGAGATGGTTACTGAAAAATCTACTTGGCTTGTAACAGGAAAAGACATGGCTGGATAAGCCAATGTGTTTCCGGTTGAACCATCAGACCAAACAATAGAAGCATCGGCAGGCAAAGTACCGCAAATCAAAACCAACTCATCGCCAAAACAAATTTGTGTGGTATCAGGCAACCCTGGATTCAAATCCAAAGTGGGTTCAAGTGTAACCTCCAAATTGTACGGGCAACCAAAATTATCGCTTAAGAACCCTTGATACAATCCCTCGTCTAGGTCAGTGATATCAAGTGTGTACTCAAAAAAGTTATTGGGCCCTTGCCAGAACATGAAATATGGAGCCGTGGCACCAGCTGCAACAATGCTGATTGACCCATCATTGGATTCAGGACAAGCCGGTCCTTGGCTGATAGCTTCAACAGTCCATGGAGTTGGTTCTGCTATTACATATTCAACATTATATGTATTGTTGCAAGCATCAATTGCTGTTAAATAATATGTACCTGGCAATAGACTATCGATGTAATTCTCACCAGATTCAAAACCATTTGTAGATGTCCAACTGCAATGCAAATCAACACCCATATCCGTGATATAAGGCATGATGGCTCCCATTTGAACTTGACCTGGAGATGGAGGACACATGATATTGGAAATGTAAGCTTCCAAAGTATCAAACACGACAGCAGCAGTTTCGATGCGCAAAGCAAAATTACCTATCGAGCCACCATAACCATCTATTTGAATGTAATACGTATAAGCGGTGTCCAAACATGAAGTGGTTAAAGTTGAAGCATAAAAAGCACCACTCATGCAACCATTGGTTTGATCATCATTTGAATGGACCAATGTAAAAGTGCTGAAATCATTGCAATCGGAAACGCGGTAAAGTGCGATTTGAGTATCCAAATCTGTCAATGAATCACAAGTTGAAATTAGATAAGCTGCATCCGCTTCAGGATTGAATTTGGCCCAAACCGTATTCGTAATGGAATTCTCACACCAAGAACCAGGGATTGCACATCCCAAAGTCATCGGGGCAGGCTCACCTGCAGAGGTCGTGGAAGCCAAATTGCTCATCAAAACAGGAAGACTATCTGGATAAATCAAAGTAGCATTGCAAGGCATATCGTTTTGAGGCAAATTGCTCGAGCCTATTGTGAATGTAAATACGTTGCCGTTGCCTGAGCCCATGTATACATTCATTAATGTGCTGCCTTCAAACACTTGAAAGTCCATTCCTCCATCTCCCCAAGAATCAACGAAGATGATATCGTAAGATCCACTGTCCAAACACATTGGGCCTACCAAAACTGTGTCCTCAGGAAAATATTCCTCGCCATTGGCATCACTAACATTACCCGCACATCCCACGTCCAAATTGGCACCTTCAGTAATTACGCTATTTCCACAACCCGCACCATTGGGGGTTAATTGCCAGTAATTTTCTTCTGGAAAAAAATCGGTAAACATTTGAATCGTCACTTCCACTTGATTGGCGGGACATTGTCCCATGGCAGTAATTGACGCCATTGCCATAATCATGAACAATACTCTTTTCATTGAATTTCTTTTTTACAAAAATAACACAAGACAAGGCTCTACCTTTGCAATAATGAATTCTTTGATAACACCTGGAAAAATCCAGACGCTGTTGGTGCATTCTGTTGAGGGGAAGTTTATACACCTCGGCGACGCCAATGAACAAGTTCCCTTACTAAAACGTGACTTTCCCGGCCTTGCTGAAGAAGGTAAAGAAGTTACTGTGTTTACATTTTTTGATAACAACAAACAATTGATCGCCTCTACCAAATTACCGACCATTGAGGTTGGTCAAATAGGTAGCTTCAAAGTAAAAAACATGAATAATCTTGGTGCCTTTATCGATATCGGCACCGAGCGAGATATTTTGATTCCTTTCCCTGAAATGCGCGATGAGCTCGAAGAAGGAAGATGGGCTTTGGTGATTTTATTGTTTGATGAAATGAGCCAACGTGTATATGCATCAACCCGACTTAATTCTCACATCAAAAATGGATACGTTCCTTTTGATCGCGGAGACGAAGTTGATATGGTCATTGGCGAGCGCATGGAATTGGGGCGTCGTGTAATCATTGAAGGAAAATACATGGGTTTGCTTTTCAAACAAGAAATGCTCAGGACTTATGGTGAAGGAGATAAAGTGAAGGGATATATCCGCAAAGTAGAAGACAACGAAATTACAGTCAGCACACAGAAAGAAGGTCAAGCCCTTATCGACGAAGCGGCAGAGCGAATCCTATCTGTACTTGAAAGCAACAAAGGATATTTGAGATTGACCGATGACAGCGATCCAGAGGATATCAAAAGATACCTCACCATGTCAAAGAAGACATTCAAGAAAGCAGCGGGATTGTTGTACAAAGAGCAAAAAATTACATTGACCGATAGAGGTATTCGTTTAGGAGGTACTGAGGATGTTGAAAATGCAGATGGCAATGTTAAGCCACTTCGCCATGGAGATGGAGATTCAAAAAGAAAACGCATCACCCAAGTGACAGTTGAGCGTAACAGAGAGGGAGGATCTAAGCGACGTGCTGAATCGGAAAAATCAGAATTCGACCAAGACATGGAACAACCCCGACGCAACTTTGGTGATCGCGCTCCACGAGGAGAAGGAGATAACCGTCCCCCAAGAAGAGAATACAGCGACCGCCCTCCTCGCAGAGATGGCGATGATCGTGCACCAAGAAAAACATACGGAGATCGCCCACCTCGCAGAGACGGTGATGATCGTCCACCAAGAAGAGAATACAGCGACCGACCTCCAAGAAGAGAAGGTGATGATCGTGCGCCAAGAAAAACTTACGGAGATCGCCCACCTCGTAGAGATGGAGATGATCGTCCACCAAGAAGAGAATACAGCGACCGTCCTCCAAGAAGAGACGGAGATGATCGTCCACCAAGAAAAACATATGGAGATCGCCCACCTCGTAGAGATGGGGATGATCGTCCACCTAGAAGAGAATACAGCGACCGCCCTCCTCGTAGAGATGGGGATGATCGTCCGCCAAGAAAGACATATGGAGATCGTCCACCTCGCAGAGACAACGACGATAAACCCAGACGCACTTATGGTGAACAAGCAGAAAGAGGTCCTTCAAGAAATCGATTCGAAAAGGAAATTGACAAAGCCGATAAGCGCGATCATGAGAAAAAGAAAAGAAGCTTTGAAGTGAAAACGAAAAGCAAATCCTTTTCAAATCCAAACAAAGGGAAACCAAAGCGATCTAAATAGTCATAGATTTCCCTTATCTTAGTCGCTCTAACCAGGACTATGAAAAAATTACTTTTGAGCTTGGGTGGAATTTTCATTTCCACCCTTTCTTTTTTTGCCCAGTGTACCGACGGACGTTACCACCAGTTTGTATTTTCCAATT
Organism: Bacteroidota bacterium; assembly: GCA_039805365.1. Taxonomy (GTDB): domain Bacteria; phylum Bacteroidota; class Bacteroidia; order Flavobacteriales_D; family Sanyastnellaceae; genus CAMCTV01. The sequence goes on from JBDLUK010000223.1 coordinate 9,313, forward strand.
ACACATTGGAAAGCGATATCGTTTATGGCAGCAACGTCACTTACACAGGAGTTCCCCAGTCGCTTACGATGGATATCTATCAACCCGCAGGAGATGTCAGTGCTCCTAGAGCTTTGGTCGTAATGGCACATGGTGGATCATTTATTACAGGTTCCAAAACAGGTCCTGATGTTGTAGGATTTTGTCAAGACCTGGCCAAAATGGGCTATGTGGTTGCGTCCATCAATTACCGATTGGGATTTGGCATTGCAAACTTGCAAGCAGAGGCCACTGCCGCAGTGATGCGCGGAACGCAAGATCTTAAGGCAGCAGTCCGTTATTTCAGAAAATCTGTTGCTGAAAACAATAACCCTTACAACATCAATCCTGATTTGATTTATTCCGCAGGTGTTAGTGCCGGAGGTTTCTGCGCATTGCACCTTGCCTATTTGGATCAACCTGAAGAGTTGCCTACATTTTTGGATATGAATGCCACAGGTATCGACAACTCGATGGAAGGAAATAGCGGCAATGCCGGTTATTCTTCCGATGTAAATGCCATCGTGAATATTTGCGGAGCTTTGGGTGATACTGCTTGGATTCATCCAGGCGATGAGCCCGCTATGTTGTTGC
>JBDLUK010000224.1:0-19723 GCA_039805365.1 Bacteroidota bacterium
TGCCTATTGTACATAAGCTAAAGTTTGCCAATGGGATAGATCCAAGGGCATTGATTCTAGTGCCTACTAAAGAATTGGTTGTTCAAGTTGAGCGAGTTCTCGCCAAATTGGTTGTCAATACGGACTTGAGATGGGTGGCGTTGTATGGAGGGATCGGCCCCAAAGCCCAGACGGAGAAAATAGAAACTGGCGTGGATATCATCATAGCTACACCAGGCAGATTTTTGGAGATATATGCCAAAAGGGTTTTCCTTACAAAACAAATCAAGACCATGGTCTTGGACGAATGTGATCGAATGATGGACATGGGTTTTTGGCCCCAACTAAGAGACATTCAAGAAAAGATTCCACATAAGAAACAGCAGTTGTTGTTCTCTGCTACTTTTCCAGAAAAGGTTCAGCGTATAGCAGATAACTTTCTGTTATTCCCCCAAGTAGTGGAGGTTACTCCAGCAGCTACTCCAGCTTCTACTGTTGCTCAAAGTGTATACGCTGTGCCCAATCAGGCGACCAAATTGGACCTGTTGGTCTATCTCTTGAAAAATCGAGAGGACATGACTCGCGTGATGGTGTTTTGTCGTACCAAAGAAATGGTAACCCAATTGGCAGAGGAGCTGGTCAAGCAAAAGTTTGGTGAAATTAGAATCATCCACAGCAACAAAGGACAAAATGCCCGAATCAATGCGCTAGATGAATTCAAAGAGGGAAATATTCGCGTGCTCGTAACGACAGATGTGAGCGCAAGAGGTATTGATGTCGTGGAAGTTTCACACGTGATCAATTTTCAAGTACCGCATCAGCACGAAGATTATGTTCATAGGATAGGAAGAACTGGAAGAGCTTTCAAAACAGGAGAGGCCATTACTTTTATGGATGTATCAGAGAAATACCATGTCCACAAGATTGAGAAGGTAATGAAGCAGTTTATTCCACTTGTAGATTTGCCAGAGGAAGTGAAGGTGCACACAACGCCTAAATCAGAAATGATTGAGCAGAATAGAGATATCGATTGGCAAAAAAGAAAAGAAGACCCAACTTTCAAAGGAGCTTTTCATGAAAAGAAGTTTGCAGCTTCTTTCAAAAAAGAAAAAAAATCATCTCCAGATAAGAAAAAGAAAAAATTTTAGTTCTACCTTGCTCTTCCTAATAAATTTTTATTGAAGAGATGGATCAAGACAGTAGAATAAAAAACAAGCTCAAACCAAAATCTTGGAATGAGATCAAATCAAATGACTCATGGTCGATTTTTAAGATCATGGGAGAGTTTGTCAATGGATATGAAAGAATGGGGGCCATCGGTCCCTGTGTTACCATATTTGGTTCAGCAAGAACGAAACCAGACAATCCTTACTATGAAATGGCACGAATGATTGCATTTCAGCTTACCCAAAAAGGTTATGGCGTAATAACAGGAGGCGGCCCCGGTATCATGCAAGCAGGAAACCAAGGAGCCAAGGAAGGAAATGGAATTAGTGTTGGATTAAATATCGTTCTTCCATTTGAGCAACACAGTAATCCGTACATCGACCATGATAAGAGTATCGATTTTGATTATTTCTTCGTCAGAAAGGTAATGTTCATGAAATACAGCCAAGGATACGTAGTAATGCCCGGAGGCTTTGGAACAATGGATGAACTTTTTGAAGCATTGACTTTGATTCAAACCGAAAAGATTGGACGATTCCCTATCATTTTGGTAGGTCAGAAATTTTGGTCAGGTCTTGTTGAATGGATTAAAAACACCTTGTTGGAATCTGAGCATAACATCAACCCTCAAGATTTGGATTTGTTTGTTATCGTGGACAGTGCCGAAGAGGCGGTGACCGAAATTGATAAATTCTACAGCAAGTATCTTTTGAAGCCCAATTTCTAATGAGCCGGTTGTTGTTTTTTTTATCTCCTGCTAAGAAGATGAATTTATCTTCCTTCGATTTACATGGTGAATCGACGAAAGTCCTTTATGATAAGGAGTCAAAATTAATCATGAAGGAAATTCAAAGCTTGTCCAAAGAGAAGTTGGAAAAAGTGATGGCTGCCAAAGGAAAGTTGTTAGAAGAGGTAATAGATGTTCATAAAAACTGGAACAAGGGAAAAGAAGAATGGCCAGCAGCATCATTGTATAACGGGGATGCTTACACCAGATTATCCGCAAGGGATTGGTCAAAGGAGACTTGGGATTTTGCTCAAAATCATTTGGTTATTTTAAGCGGCTTGTACGGTTGGTTGAGACCAAAAGATTTGATTCAACCCTATCGTTTGATGGTTGGTGCGCCCTGGAAATTGGCCAATGGACAATCGCTTTATCAGTTTTGGCAGCAAAGAGTAAATGATCAACTTTCCAATTATTCGGATTGTGTGGGAGTGATGACGGCATCACAGGAATATGCACAAATGATCAATTTGCCTAATCCAATTCAGAAATGGATTTTTGTTGATTTTAAAGTTCAAAAGGGAGCTGAATTTGTAAGTGTTTCTAGCTTTTCTAAGCAAGCGAGAGGTGAGATGGTCAAGTTGGCTATGCAGCATAAAATCAAGAGCCTAGATGAACTGAAGAAACTTGAAGTATTGGGTTTTTGTTTTAATAACAATTTATCCGATGATCAAAACTGGATTTATGTAAAACCAAACATTTAATGTTTTAGATTCGCACCACAATTTTTTTAATATGAATAAATTTTTAGTGATTTTGTTTGGAGCCGCGGTTATGGCTTCATGCGGTGGTTCAAGTTCGGCCGAATTGGAATCTTCCTCAGATAGTTTGTCTTATGCAATGGGTCTTTCATTTGGTCAATATTTGGCGCAAATGGACGAACGCTATGATTTGGATTCATTGGACATGGAAATAGTTAAAAACGCGATGTTGGATGCAATGGATAGCACCCGTGAAATGGCAATGGATATGGCAACAGCTCAAGCTTTCTATACCGCATGTATGGACAAACAAGAGGCAAGATTGCGTGAAGAGGAGATGAAAAAGTTTGAAGGCAATAAAGCAGAAGGAGAGAAATTCTTAGAAGAAAACAAAAAGCAAGCTGGGGTTATTACAACAGCCAGTGGATTGCAGTATAAGATTTTGTCTTCAAAAAAATCAGGTAAGAAGGCCATGCCAACTGACGAGGTTACTGTTCACTATACGTTGAAAGATTTAAGTGGTAAAGTAATCGACAGTTCGGTTGAAAGAGGTGAGCCAGCAACTTTTGCTTTAAATAGAGTGATTCCCGGATGGACAGAAGCCATGCAAATTTTAGAGGTTGGAGATAAAGCAATGGTATATGTGCCATACACATTGGGCTACGGAGAACAAGGCAATCAAGGAATTCCTCCATATTCAACTTTGATTTTTGAGATTGAGTTTCTTTCAATCGGTGGTGCCAAATAATTAATACAAAGAAAAATGAAAAAGATTTTCACCTTATTTTTTGCAGCAATGCTCGTGTTGTCAAACAGCCAAGTAATGGCGCAGAAAAATGATAAACCAAAAAAGAACAAAAAAGGAAAACAAGAAATGATGAGCAACACAGATTCATTGTCGTATGCCTTGGGTATTTCTATTGGAAATAACCTAAAGCAAGCTGGTGTTAAGGAACTAAACACAGCAAAATTAGCTGAGGCTATGCAAATTGTATTAAGTGGTGGAGAAGCCGCAATGAATGAGGAGCAGTGCAACATGATTATTCAACAAGAGCTTTCTAAATTGGCTGAAGCTAAAGCAGAAGAACAAAAGAAAGAAGGTGTAATATTTTTGGACAAGAACAAATCTGCAGAAGGTGTTCAAGTGACTGCTTCTGGATTGCAATACAAGCACAATGTTGAAGGTTCAGGAGCACAACCAGATGCTGATGACGAAGTAACAGTTCACTATGAAGGTCGTTTGATTGATGGAACTGTTTTCGATTCTTCTATCAAGCGTGGTGAGCCAGCTACCTTTGGATTGAATCAAGTAATTCCAGGATGGACAGAAGGTTTGCAGTTGATGAAAGAGGGTGGTAAGGCAACGCTTTATATCCCACAAAACTTAGGTTATGGAGCTCAAGATATGGGAACAATTCCAGCTTTCAGTACATTGGTTTTTGAAGTTGAATTGATCAAAGTAAACAAGAACGATTAATTCGGTTTATTATAGAAATGAAAGGGGGCCAACTGGCCCCCTTTTTTTATTCCCCCAAAGCATCTGCTTTTTTGATTTCCTCATCCAGAATTTCTTCAATCTGTTTGCGCTGAAGTTCTGTTAATTTTGCATTGGACTTCGCTTGTCGTTTTAAAAAACGGAACATATCTTTTTTGTGAATTTCGTATGCAACGAAAGTGGTATATACTCCTTCATTATTCAAAAATTGCTCTTGCCCCATCTTTCTCAAATCAGCCAAAGAAGTGTTGGTCACTTCTCTAACAAGACTTTCAAATTTATCATTCAGTTCTGAACGTTGATCGACAGCGGTTTCAGATAAATATTGGTCTGTTACTGCTTTGATATTCGTGCTCAGTTGTTGCGCCAATTCTTTCTTGGCTTGTAAATCTGCTTTGTTTTCAGAAATATTTTGATCTTTACTTTCACCCTTGCCAACTCCTCGGAAGTAACGATCATTGCTTTCATATCGATTGCCGCTAAATGGCTCTTTTACCTTTTGTCCCATAGGAGCAGAAGTGCTACAGGAGGTTAGGCCGATAGCCAAAATTCCTGCGATGTAGATTAGTTTTTTCATATGTTGTATTTAACAGAGCAAACATAAGAATTATGCCAAGCAAAGAAAAAAGTTAAAATTGTTTTGTTCGACTTAGATGATGCCTATTTTTAGCGAGCAAGAAAAATTAACCCAAAACATTACATGAAAAAAATCTATCTATTCGCTTTTGTCATCATCTCTTCTTTGATGACTTCTGCGCAGACATTCGTCCAAGGAACTTTGCCTGGAACATATCGTTCTGGCGGGGTAACTGGCGTGTGGGACATGAACAATGACGGTTTAAATGACATCGTTGTTATGGACCAGAGCACTACGTTGAGAGTTTTGTATCAGCAATCCAATGGAACATTCACTCAAGTAAATACTGCAACTTCTCCTCTTGGCCAATCGCAATGGGGGATGACTGTTGCAGATATTGACAATGATGGTTTTGGAGATGTAATGTGTGGTGGTAACTATGATGGTGTTCATTTTTACAATATTGACGAATCAGGAAATGCGATCTACAGCAACATGGGAGCTAGCATTTTCATGCAAGCATGTTTGTTTGGTGACATCAACAATGATGGTTGGTTAGATGCTTTCGCATGTCATGATGATGGTCCATCATACATGTTTCGCAACGATGGAACAGGAAATATGATCCCCGATCAAACCATGATCAACTACAACTTGTACCCTGGTAATTATCCAGGTACCTCTGATCCATTGATGTCAGGTAACTATGGAAATGAATTCTCAGACTTTGATCGCGACGGTGACATGGATTTGTTGGTGGCCAAGTGTCGTCAGGCTTCTAATGACCCTCTAGATCCTCGCAGAACAAATCTATTATTTGTCAATGATGGCAACAACAACTATACCGATGATGCTGCTGCTCGTGGTTTGGTAAATCTTCAACAATCATGGACTGCAACATTTGGTGACATCGATAATGATGGCGACTTTGACTGTTTTATGACTACCCACTCTGATGGCATCAAAATGTACGAGAACAATGGTTTGGGTTATTTTACAGATATTTCGCAGGCTTGTGGATTGACAACGCAAGGCTTTTTCATGCAAGGACAATTGGCTGATTTTGACAATGATGGTTATTTGGATGTTCTTCACGCGGGTGGAAATTTTGGTTATTACCACAACAATGGAAATGGGACTTTTACCCAAATGAATAATCTTATCGCTAACCCTCAAACCATGCACGGTTACGGCTTGGGCGATTTGAACCACGATGGATTTACTGATATTTATGCCAACTATGGCAATGCCAATGGCTATGTTACCCCATCTAATCAAGCCGATATTCTTTGGTTGAGTCAACCAAACGGTAACCACTGGGTTGGTTTTGATTTAGAAGGAACAATATCTAATAAAAATGCTGTGGGTGCTTTGGTAGAAATCCATGGTGCTTTCGGAACGCAAATCAGAGAAATTCGCTCTGGTGTTTCTTACGGTATTACAAACTCAAACCTTTTGGTTTTTGGAATAGGTGCCAATACCTCCATTGATTATGCGGTGATTCATTGGCCAGCAGGTGGAACCCAAGTGATTGTGAACCCCGCTATTGACCAATATCATCAGCATATTGAAACGCCTTGTACCAATGCACCAACAGTTACTGTTGCTGCCAATGGTCCTACAATGATTTGCCCAGGTCAATCGGTTGAATTGACTGCTGCTTTGGTTGGAACAAGCAATGTTGTTTGGTCAAATGGCGCTACTTCTAGCTCTATCGTTGTTACCGAGTCAGGTAACTATTCAGCTATTGCTTACGATAATTTAGGTTGTGCAACTTCTTCGGAGCAAATCTCTATTAGTGTAGACGACCAATCCACTCCTACAATTGCATTGAATGGTGATATGGTATTTTGTCAAGGCAGCGGAACAACACTCAGCGCAAGCGAGGGTTTATCTTATTTGTGGAGCAATGGTGAAACTACGCAAACAATTGAGCCAACTGAATCTGGTGCTTATACTGTGCAAGTTGATGCAGGTTGCGGTTTGGTTGCTTCAGTGCAAACAATTTCGGTTGAAGTATTGGCTTCACCTACTATCAGCGCGGATGACCAGCAGATTGATGTTTCTGGAAACGTAGATTTGACAGCCATTTCATCAGGAAGTATCTCTTGGTATGATGCCAACAACAACTTGATTGGAACGGGTTCAACTATCAATACCAATGTTGTAAGTACTACTACCTACTATGTTCAAGCAACCAACGAAGTTGTTGGAAGCAATGCTCAAGGAGGTAAGGTCGCACAAGATGCTGCAAATGGTCAATTTTCAAATTCTACTTTCCATTTGTTGTTTGATGCAAATCAAGATGTAATCATTGATAGCGTTTTGGTTTATGCGCAAACTGGAGGAGTTCGTCAGATTGAATTGGTGGACAATGCTGGAAACCAGTTAACGCAAACATCAGTAAATATTCCTGCTGGAGCATCATACATCACTTTGAATTTTGATGTTCCTGCCGGAACTGGTTATGGATTGCGTCCAGTATCGGGTTCACAGCCAGGGTTGTGGAGAGATGGTAATGGTTCAGTTCAGAATTTCCCATACAACGTAGGCAATTTGGTAAGCATCACAGGAACTACCGTTGCAGCTCCAAATAGTTACAACTACTATTACTTCTTCTTTGATTGGCACGTAAGTACACCATCTTATGCATGTTCATCTCCTCTGGAGCCTGTAACAGTTTTTGTTGGGTCTGTTTTGGGTTGTATGGATGCAACTGCATGTAATTACAATGCCATAGCTACTGAAACAGATAATTCATGTATGTACCCAGGAAGTCCTTGTGATGACTTAGATCCATTAACACAAAATGATGTTTATACAGCAAGTTGCGAATGTCAAGGTATCAATGGTGTAAATGATGCAGAAATCAATTTGAGTAATGTGTCATTGTTCCCTAATCCCGGATCTTCTGATTTTACAATCAAATATGTAGCTGCTCAAAATGAAAAATTGCAAATCGAAGTTTTCAGTATGACAGGTCAAAAGGTCGCTGCAATAGTTTCGACTGCTTCAACAGGAGAAAACATGATTGTTGTAGATGCGCAAAATTGGAGTCAAGGCATGTATCAAATTCAAGTGAAAGGTACCAACGGTGCATATCACATGAAATGGATGAAGAAATAACCATCGTTCAAAGCAATAAAACCGCCTTCGGGCGGTTTTTTTATTTTATGACCAATTATTGTTCAGCTAATTGTATTTTTGAAAAGCGCTCATGAAAAAAACTATTGCTTGCTTATTTATTATTTTGGGATGGGGTAGTGCTATAGCACAACAAGTTTTGCCCAAGAATTTGTCTGATTTTGATGACAATCCTTTCCATTTTGGATTTCTAGTATCTGGAAATCGTTCTTTTTTTGATATTCAATACAAGCCTGATTTTACTTTCAGAGATTCTCTTTTAGGTGCTATCAATGTACCACAAGCAGGCTTTAATTTGGCATTGCTCGCATCATACAATCCATGGAAACCATTGAGCCTTCGTTTCATTCCTGGTTTGTCATTTCAAGATAGAGCTATTCAATATCGCTTCCTAAAGGCCAATGGAAAGCAAGAGGATATTATGGTCCGCACAGAATCTGTTTGGTTAGAGTTCCCTCTGCTGCTTAAAATGAGAACCAATCGAATTGGAAATTTCGCCGCTTATTCCTTGGTTGGTGGAAAGTATTCGATTGATATGCAAACTCAAAAAGACGTCAATAGTGCATTGGCTGGAGAGGCCATAATCAAATTGGCCAATAAGGATTATTGTTTAGAAGTTGGGGGAGGAATGGATTTTTTCATGCCATTCTTTAAGTTTGCTACGGAATTCAAAGTTTCTTATGGATTTCCAAATTTGATTATCCAAGACGGCACACGTTATACTTCGCCCATACAAGCTCTGAGAACCAGAGCATATATTTTTACCATTTCTTTCGAGGGGTAGATCTATACTTTTTCTTTGAATAAAAACATATTGAACATCCAGCCCGCAATGAGGGAATAAATCATGGCCACAATAATCATGGCGACACCTCCTAAACTGGCCATTGAACTTGTTTTTGTAAATAGCAATGTTCTTTCAATGGCTTTGGCCTTAATTTGATCGGCACTCAATTTTGATAATGTTGGATTTTCTTTGATAATCGCCTTATATTCCTCGGGACTATCAATCGATTGAATAATTGTGGCAATGTCTTGTTGTTGCTTGATCACCATTTCATCACTGATCCAATTGTAATAAGTTACCACCATGATGGTTCCGAGCAATGCATACAAAACACCATACTTTGCGGCTATTTTAAAAAGAGCAACAAACCCATATTTCTTCTCTTGGTGTGAACGAATCATTGCTACAACAATCGCCATTAGGATGAAAAACAAATGGGTTAGAACTCCCCATTTACTGCCCTCGGCGGCATTATACTGAGTAAGATAACCAATCAAGCAGCGCCCTGCTAACCAGAGCGCTGCTATCAATAGTACCATGTATGGGGAAGTTAAAAACTTACGCATTCATTGAAATGAGGAACTCCTCGTTGTTTCTTGTTTTCTCAATTCTATCTTTTACGAATTCCATGGCTTCAACAGCATTCATATCAGCCAAGTGTCGACGCAAAATCCACATTCTTTGTAATACATCTTTGTCATGCAAAAGATCTTCTCTTCTTGTGCCTGAAGATAAAATATCAATGGCTGGATAAATTCTGCGGTTTGCAATTTTTCTATCCAATTGCAATTCCATGTTACCCGTTCCTTTGAATTCCTCAAAAATAACTTCATCCATCTTAGAACCAGTGTCCACTAGGGCAGTGGCAATGATGGACAATGATCCGCCATTTTCTATTTTTCGAGCTGCACCGAAGAATCTCTTGGGTTTCTCTAATGCATTGGCCTCGACTCCACCGCTCAATACCTTACCACTTGATGGAGCTACAGTATTGTAAGCCCTGGCAAGACGGGTGATGGAATCCAAAAGGATGCAAACATCATGTCCGCATTCTACCAATCTTTTGGCTTTCTCTAGCACGATGTTGGCAATTTTCACATGACGCTCTGCAGGCTCATCAAATGTTGAAGCAACAACTTCACCTTTCACACTTCTCTTCATGTCCGTTACTTCTTCGGGACGCTCATCAATTAAAAGCACCATCAAATAAACTTCAGGATGATTCTGTGCAATGGCATTTGCTACATCCTTCAACAAAGTTGTTTTACCTGTCTTGGGCTGCGATACAATCATTCCGCGTTGACCTTTACCAATTGGTGAAAACAAATCCATAATGCGCATGGATATATTGTTGTTTTTATCAGCCAACTTGAATCGCTCATTTGGAAACAATGGAGTTAAGAACTTGAATGGTACACGATCTCTAACCCAGCTTGGTTCACGACCATTGATCATGTCTACACGAATCAATGGGAAATATTTTTCTCCTTCTCTAGGCGGTCTGATAGCACCACGAACAGTATCTCCTGTCAACAACCCGTATGTTTTGATTTGCTGTTGACTCACATATATATCATCGGGTGAGTTCAAGTAATTGAAATCTGAGGATCTCAAAAAACCAAAACCATCGGGCATCATTTCTAATACACCTTCAGCGATAACTACTCCATCGAAATTGTATCCATGTTCATCGGGTTGACCACGCTTAGAACGATCTGGTCGCGCTATATTCTTATGCTCGTTTTCACCTTGTTGATTGGCTGGACTGCTATGTTCATGTTTGTGCTCAGGACGATTTTTTCTGTCTTGATGCTCACGATTGTCACGTGGTTCTCTGTGCTCTCTTTGTTCACGAGGTTCTCTGTTTTCACGTTGCTCTCTTGGTTCTCTATTCTCGTTCTGAGGACGTGGACCTCTTTGATCGTTCTGTACACGGGGCTCGCGATTTTCTCGTGGCTCTCTATTCTCGTTGTGAGGGCGAGGTTCTCTTGTATCACGCGTATCTCTCGCTTCGCGATGCTCTCTTGGTGGATGCTGTCGTGGTGGACGATTATCAGCCGTAGGTTTATCTTCGGGCGATTGCAAAGGAGCATCTACTCCAGCCTCAGCAGGGGATGTTTTAATTCTCGTTCTTTCTCTCTTTCCATTGAAATCTTTTTCGTTGTTTTCTGAAACAACTGAAGGAGCAGGCACATTATCTTTACTTTCTTCTGTAGCCCCACTAGGAAAGGTTTCAGTTGCAGCAGTAACCTTGGGTGCTGCTGATGTTTGATGTGCGTTTTGTACATCAATAATCTTGAAAACCAAGTCTTGCTTTTTTAATTTGTCGGTATTTGTTACACCAGCTTTTTCAGCAATATCACGTAACTCTCCAACTTTCATCGCGTTTAGCGAAACTATATCGTACATGTAAATGGAATTAGTTTTTAGGAATTTACCCGAGTGGGCGCTGCAATTGTACGAAAGAAAATTGGATGAACAAGTTTTTTTTCCTAAAAGTTATGCGGGTATTATCTTTGGCAATATGATTCAGCGAATTCAAACATTATTTTGGCTAGGAGCCTCATTTACATTGGTGTTCCAAGCATATTGGGGTTATTGGGTAAAAGATCAGAGTGTGGTTCTTTTACAAGCACTTCCTTTTGCAATGATTATTGCTTCTATTTTTCAATTTAATAATCGAAAAAAGCAAATTCAATGGACCAAAATTGCGATGTTATCAATGGGTGTTTTTGCTGTCGCAATTGAATGGATAGCTAGAACCAGTGGGAATTACGATAATCGTGCGTGGATAAGCATTCCAATTGTTCCGATGCTTTTAACTTGGTTTGCTTTGCGTGCCGTGCAGAAAGACGAAGCTAAGATCAGAGCAATCGATCGCATTAGATAAAAAAACACCCAAGACTAAGCTTGGGTATTTTCAGATTTTTCATAAGCTGCAATAATTTTTCTTACCAATTTATGGCGGATGACGTCTTGCTCGTCGAGCTCAATAATCGCAATATCAGGGGTGTTCCGAAGGATATGGACAGCATGCATTAATCCGCTTTTCTGTGATTTAGGCAAATCAATTTGTGTCGCATCTCCTGTAATGATGAATTTTGCGTTCTGTCCCATTCGGGTGAGAAACATTTTCATTTGAGCTACTGTAGCATTTTGAGCTTCATCTAAAATAACAAATGCTTTATCCAAAGTGCGTCCTCTCATAAAAGCCAATGGTGCAATTTCAATTACATTTTTTTCAATGTACTCTGCTAATTTCTCATAGGGCAACATATCCATTAAGGCATCGTACAGGGGCTGCAAATACGGATCAAGTTTTTCTTTTAAATCTCCTGGTAAGAATCCAAGATTTTCTCCGGCCTCTACAGCGGGTCGAGTAAGGATAATGCGCTTGATTTGTTTTTCCTTTAATGCTCTAACGGCCAAAGCAACGGCAGTGTAGGTTTTACCTGTTCCTGCTGGCCCAATGGCAAATATCATATCATTCAAATCGCACGCCTGGACAATTTTATGTTGGTTTGGAGTTTTGGCAACAACACGAGTTCCGCCGGGTCCATACACCAAGACTTCATCACGTCCTTCCTTTGGACCAAACTCTTTTTCACCAGCCAACATCAGCTCAAGATGTTGCATGGATAAGTTTTGAAATTTTTCAATGTGTAAAAACAACAAAGTCAAAAGATCATCCAATTGAGAAACGTCGCTTTGACTACCTTGAACTTTAATGATATTGCCTCTAGAAACAATTTTACATTTTGGAAATTTGGCGCAAATGAGCTTGAATTTGTTATTGTTGGACCCGAAAAATTCTATCGGATCAATATCAGGAAGATAAATTTCTTTTTCGATCAAGGTTGTTATGTTTTAACGAAAGTAATTCAGAATCGGGTACAACAACATTTGAATTTCTACAGCAAATATTGTTTTCCTATATTCGTGTTCAACTAAACCTTATACCTATGAAAAAAATTTACTCTTTTGCCATGGCAATTGCATTGGCTTTTTCGCTCAATGCACAAACCCCAGTTTTCTCGGACAACTTTGATGTCTATACAGCAGGCAGCGGGGTAGTGGCGTCTAATTCGTCGTGGAGTTTCTGGTCCGCAACTCCTTCAGATGCAACAGTCAGCAACCTCTATGCTTCTTCATTGGCCAATAGTGCTGAAATTAACGGACAAGCAGTTGATTTGGTTTTACCAATGGGGCCATATACCACAGGTAAGTATGTTACCTCATTCAACATGTTGATTCCAACAGGTAGCACAGGAGCATATTTCAATGGATTACACACATGGTCCGCCTCTTCAACAGCATACGAATGGGGAATGGATATGTTCTTCGACGGTGCTGGCGCTTCTTCAGTTGTAATCGGATCAGCGACAACAGCCAGTCCAATTAGCAATCCAATCGATCAATGGTTTGCTATGAAAATTATCATAGATCTCGATGTGGATAGTATTTGGGTGAAAATGGACAATAATCTTATCGCAGCTTCCAAATGGTCATTGAATAATGCAGATGGTACACAAGGCCTAAACCAATTATCAGGGTTTGATTTTTTTGGAACAGACATGGCGCAAGGACAGGGGCTTTATTATATAGATGATGTGGAAGTTTCGAACTATACAGGTGTTGAGGTATCAGAGAATAATGCAAGCCTATTGAAACTGTCGGTATTTCCTAATCCAACATCTGAAAGTATTCGATTGTTTGTACCAACAGGTGCATCTGTTCAAGTTCTAGATAACAATGGAAGATTGGTATTTAATCAATCGAACATTACAAGCGGATTAGAGATCAACACCCAAGATTGGACAACAGGTATGTACTTCGTACATATGAATCACGGCGGATTAAACATCACTGAGAAGTTGATCATAGAGTAATGATTTATTAGAATAAAAAAAGGGAGGCATTGCCTCCCTTTTTTATTCAAACATGTTAATCTGTCTATTTCTTGTACTGTAAGTCGAAGCGATCCAATTCCATTACTTTGGTCCAAGCCTGGGCAAAATCAAGAACGAATTTTTCTTTCGCATCTTCACTCGCATAAACTTCAGAAAGGGCACGTAACTCAGAATGTGAACCAAAAATCAAATCGACACGTGTAGCTGTCCATTTTAATTCTCCTGACTTAGCATCGCGACCTTCAAACAATTCTTTGTTATCCTCCTTGGGCTTCCAAGTTGTATTCATGTCCAATAAATTCACAAAGAAGTCATTGTTCAATTTCCCTTCACTCTGTGTAAATACGCCGTATTTGCTATCGTTGTAATTAGTACCTAATACTCTAAGTCCACCAACCAAAACGGTCATCTCCGGGGCAGTGAGTCTCAATAGCTGAGCTTTGTCCACCAACAATTGCTCTGATGTTATGGTGTATTGTGTTTTGGAGTAATTTCTAAAACCATCAGCCATTGGTTCCAAAACTGAAAAAGATTGAACATCTGTTTGCTCTTGAGTAGCATCCATTCTGCCTGGCTTGAAATTTACATTGATTTCAAAACCTGCGTTTTTGGCGGCTGTCTCAATAGCAGTATTTCCTGCAAGAACAATCAAATCAGCCATACTAACTTTCTTACCATCTTTAGCGTTGGCATTGAATTTCTTTTGAATTTTTTCAAGTGCTTTCCAAACTTTCTCCAATTGCTTAGGATTGTTAACCTCCCAATTTTTCTGAGGAGCCAAACCAATTCGCGCTCCGTTTGCACCGCCTCTTCTATCAGAGTGACGGTAAGTTGAAGCGGAAGCCCATGCAACTTCAACCATTTCACTGATGGTCAATCCCGATTGCATGATTTCTTGCTTAAGTATTTTGATTTCATTGTCTCCGATGACAGGATGGTTGCAGGTGGGGATAGGATCTTGCCAAATCAAATCATCCTTTGGTACTTCTGGTCCCAAGTATGTCGACTTAGGTCCCATGTCGCGATGGGTTAACTTAAACCAAGCTTTGGCAAATGCAGCAGTGAACTCTTCAGGATGATCCAAGAATCTTTTAGAAATTTTCTCATATGCTGGATCATAGCGCATTGACAAATCTGTCGTTAACATGGAAGGAACAATTTTCTTGGTTGGATCAAAAGCATCAGGTACCAAAACATTTGGATTTTTTGCCACCCATTGTTTTGCGCCAGCTG
Source organism: Bacteroidota bacterium (assembly GCA_039805365.1). Lineage (GTDB taxonomy): Bacteria > Bacteroidota > Bacteroidia > Flavobacteriales_D > Sanyastnellaceae > CAMCTV01. The sequence continues at coordinate 14,778 of JBDLUK010000224.1, forward strand.
GACTTGTAGTCAATTCCCATTCATTGTTGAATAAGATTTGAAAATAGCTGTGGCCCCATTGCGTTGGAGTAGTGGTCCATGTAACTTCTAATCCTGAAGTAATGGCATCTTTTCCTTTACCGGATTTGTAGTCACTTTTCCAACCTAATCCTTGCTCTTCTATAGGAGCGGCTTCGGGCTCTGGTCCAACATGACTTGCAGGACCTGCACCATGGGTCTTACCAAAGCTATGTCCACCTGCAATCAAGGCAACGGTCTCCTCATCATTCATTCCCATTCTGCCAAATGTTTCTCGTATATCCTTGGCAGCAGCTATTGGATCAGGATTCCCATTTGGTCCCTCTGGGTTAACGTAAATCAATCCCATTTGAACAGCGGCCAAAGGATTTTCTAATTTGCGATCCTCTGTGTAGCGTTTATCATCTAACCATTTGGTTTCTGAACCCCAATAAACATTTTGCTCTGGCTCCCAAACATCTTCACGACCGCCTCCAAATCCATAGATAGGAAATCCCATGGATTCCATTGATACATTTCCAGCTAGAATCATCAAATCGGCCCAAGAAATTTTATTTCCATATTTTTGTTTTATTGGCCAAAGTAATCTTCTAGCCTTGTCCAAATTGGCATTGTCAGGCCAGCTGTTTTGAGGGGCAAAGCGTTCCATACCAGAGCGCGTACCACCGCGACCATCTCCCGTGCGATATGTTCCTGCACTGTGCCATGCCATGCGAATGAACAAAGGGCCATAATTGCCAAAGTCTGCAGGCCACCAATCTTGAGACTGGGTCAACAATGTCTGAATGTCTTTTTTAATGGCCAAGTAATCCAAAGAATTGAATGCAGTTACATAATTGAAATCAGGGTTCATGGGATTAGACATACTTGAGTTTTGTCTCAAAATACCAAGATCCAATCGGTTGGGCCACCAATCTTGAATATCAGTACCTGTCTGTCCAGTCTTAGGACCCTGATGAAACGGGCAAGATGCGCCATCTTTTTTTTCCATGTCATGTTGCGCAAAAATCAATGTCGACGCCAACATGCTAATGCCTAAAAGTGCTTTTTTCATGTTAAATTATTTGTCGTAAAACTAGCTATCGAAATCCATTGTTTAAATCGATAGTATTTATATGTTATAGTTTTTACTGATAATAAAAAAGGTCCTGATTCCAGGACCTTTTTTCTCTTTGGTATTCTTCTAAAAGGTTACCAATCGTTCATTTTCTATTGGACTTCTAAATACCACTTGCCCATCAAATACGTCCATTACGATGGATGCATCTTTTCTTACGGCATTGCTTAATATAGCTTTTGAAAGGGCATTTAGAACTTCTTTTTGAATAACACGCTTCACCGGTCTTGCACCCATCGCAGGATCATATCCACGATCGATGATGAACTGAATTGCATCTTGGGTCAAATGCAGGTCTATTTGTTGAAGTTTTAATTTATCCAACAACTGCTTCATTTGAATTTTTACAATTCCTTCTAGTTGTCTTTTATCAAGAGGGGTAAACATGATAATTTCATCAACACGATTATAAAATTCAGGACGAAGAGTTTGTCTAAGGACTTGTAGAACCTCATCCTTGGTTCTTTGAAATACAGCATCTTCAGTTCCGGGTTTCATTTTGTCGTAGTTGTCTTGTATGATGCTCGCACCCATGTTGCTGGTCATGATAATAATGGTGTTTTTGAAGTTCACCATGCGACCTTTGTTGTCTGTTAATCGGCCATCATCAAGCACTTGCAACAGAATATTGAAAACATCAGGGTGGGCTTTTTCAATTTCATCAAGCAATACTACAGAATATGGCTTTCTTCTTACAGCTTCGGTTAATTGACCGCCTTCGTCATATCCTACATATCCTGGAGGTGCTCCAACCAATCTGCTCACGGAGTGTTTTTCTTGGTACTCACTCATATCTATTCTTGTCATTGCATTCTCATCATTAAACAATAATTCTGAAAGCGCTTTGGCTACCTCTGTTTTACCAACTCCAGTAGTTCCAAGAAAAATGAATGACCCAATTGGTTTTCGTTCATCACTCAAACCGGCCCTGCTTCTTCTCACTGCATCGCTGATTGCTTCAATTGCTTCTTCTTGACCAACCACTCTTTTCTTTAATTCATCCTCTAATCGCAGTAGTTTCTCTCGCTCACTTTCAATCATTCTAGCGACAGGTATTCCTGTCCATTTAGAAACAACTGCTGCAATTTCATCAGGATCAACTTCTTCTTTGACCATTTTTCCATGGACTTGTAAGTCCACCAACTTTTTCTTGGCCACTTCAATCTGCTCTTCCGTTTCTTTGATTTTTCCGTATCTGATTTCGGCAACCAATCCGTAATTGCCTTCGCGCTCGGCTTGATCAGCTTGGTTTTTTAAACTTTCAATTTGAGTCTTACCATGTTGAATCTCTTCTACAACATCTTTTTCGGATTTCCATTTGATGTGGAGGTTTTGACGGTTGTCTTGCAAATTGGCAAGCTCCTTTTCAATTTCACCTAAACGAACTGTATTATTCTCTCTTTTAATCGCTTCGCGCTCAATTTCCAATTGCATGATTTCTCTTTCGATTTGATCAAGCTCAACGGGTTTTGAATTCATTTCCATGCGAATCAAAGAGGCTGCCTCATCAATTAAATCGATTGCCTTATCTGGCAGGAAACGATCCGTTATATATCGCTGCGACAACTCAACAGCTGCTATGATTGCGTCATCTTTGATTTGTACTTTGTGGTGATTTTCATATTTTTCTTTCAAACCCCTCAGAATGGCAATTGCATCATCACGATCAGGTTCGTCGACCAATACTTTTTGAAAGCGGCGCTCTAAAGCCTTGTCTTTCTCGAAATATTTTTGGTATTCGTTCAATGTTGTAGCTCCTATGCTGCGCAATTCTCCCCGAGCAAGTGCAGGTTTCAAGATGTTTGCGGCATCCATGGCACCTTCTCCGCCTCCAGCACCGATCAAAGTGTGAATCTCATCTATGAATAGAATGATATTGCCATCACTACTTTGGACTTCTTTGACAACTGCCTTTAGTCGTTCTTCAAATTCACCTTTGTATTTGGCTCCCGCAACTAGAGCCCCCATATCAAGACTGTAGATAGTTTTGTCTAGAAGGTTTTCTGGTACGTCGCCATTGATAATGCGATGGGCAATTCCTTCTGCTATTGCAGTTTTTCCGACACCAGGCTCTCCAATCAGCAATGGGTTGTTCTTGGTTCTTCGTGACAAAATTTGTAGTACACGTCTTATTTCCTCATCTCGGCCAATGACAGGATCCAATTTGCCGTCTCGAGCAAGTGCATTGAGGTTTTTGGCAAACTTGCTTAAACTTTGAAAGCTTTCTTCTTGTGATGATGATGTTACTTTCTCTCCTTTGCGCATGTCTTTGATTACCTGCATTAAGGCATTCAAAGTGACACCTTGATCTTTCAAAATTTGAGAGGTGGAATCCGTGTTTTCAAAAAGTGATAACAAAATGTGTTCAACCGTTACATATTGGTCATTCATCTTCTGAGCCTTTGATAAAGCATTCAATAAAGTTTTTGAAGCTGATTGTGACCATTGAATCTGTCCACCTGTAACTTGTGGATAGGATTGAATTGCTTTTTGCAAATTGGCTTTAACCATGGCAATGTCGGCATTGCTTTTCTGCAATATGTGTGGGACAACATTTTGATCTGTCTCTATGAGTGACAAGAGTAAATGGCTATTTTCAACTTGCTGCTGATTATTGCTCAAACAAAGCTGTTGTGCTTTGGTGATGGCCTCTTGTGATTTTATTGTGAATTGATTTAAATCCATATTGATTTTTTTTTTTTGACGACCAACCATCATTCCACGATAGGATTTCGGTAACAATGGCATCTTTTGTTGAACAATAGTGTAATATAGGCAGTTATTTGAACCTAATGCAGCCATATTTGCAGTTCAATGCATAGAAAAATATTCATCATCGGTTTCATGGCGAGTGGCAAGACTACTTTTGGTCAACGCTTGGCTGAAGAATTAAATCTACCCTTTGTTGATACAGATGCGCTAATAGAAGAGAAAATTGGAATGTCGATTTCTGATTTCTTTAATCAATGGGGAGAAAAATATTTCCGAAGGATGGAGCGTGACGTCTTATATGGGCTTTTAAGTAAGCAAGAATCTTTTGTTTGCGCCACAGGTGGGGGATCTGTTTGTCAACCTGATATTATGGATTGGCTGAATAAAACTTCAGAAACAATTTGGTTAGATACGCCCTGGGATGTGATAGTTGAAAGGTTGGCCAAGATCAATGATCGTCCTCTCGCAAACTCGCTATCCAAGGAAGAGTTGAAAGTTCTTTTTGATCAGCGTGAACAATATTACAAGAAGGCAAAATACCGCAATCAAGGTATTGTTTGAAGTTTGTGTTCATCGCAATATTTGCATTATTAAGAATTAATCTAAATAATGAAAAATATACTTCTTTCAGCGACCATTGTTTTAATCGGATTTGCTTTCGCACAAGCTCAGCCTGTCATTTCTAAGAACGGAATTTTACGGGATACAACTTTGAATCCTTTGGAGTTCTTTGATTATTCAAAGACCAATACCCAAGAGTTTATGCCTCAAATGAAGGAGGGTATTATATACGCTGGTAAGGCATCACATAATGTAATGCTCAAGAACATGCAAGTTGATGCAACTTCTAACGCCGCTCGTCAATGGTTTTCTAAAGTACCAGGAGTTACAGTATGGGAAAGTGATGGTTCAGGATTAAATACTTCAGTCGCAACTAGAGGATGGTCCCCAAATCGTTCATGGGATTTAAATGTTCGCATGGACGGAATGGATATCGCCAGCGATCCTATTGGATATCCAGAGGCTTATTACACACCACCAACAGAATTTATTCAGAATATTGAATTAATTAAAGGCGCTGGTGCCTTGGCATTTGGAA
>JBDLUK010000225.1:0-21585 GCA_039805365.1 Bacteroidota bacterium
TCGCGGACACCCTTCAAATACCCATCATGCGGAACCACTACACCGGCTTCGCCTTGAATAGGTTCGAACATGAAACCTGCAACATTGGGATTGTTCTTTAACACTTCCTCCAACGCATTCAAATCGTTGTAAGGAATTCTCAAGTATCCGCTCATGTATGGACCAAATCCCGCATAGCTGGATGGGTCGTCACTGGAACTAATAGCCGCCAAAGTGCGTCCCCAAAAGTTTCCATTTACAAAAACCATCTGCGCCTCGTTGTCAGCAATGCCTTTTACATTGTACCCCCATTTGCGGGCCAATTTTACAGCAGTTTCACCGCCTTCAACACCGGTATTCATGGGCAAAACCTTATCGTATCCGAAGAATTCAGTGATGTATTTTTCGTACTCACCCAATTTGCTGTTGTAAAAAGCACGTGATGTGAGTGTCAATTTTTGAGCTTGCTCAATGAACGTATTAATGATACGAGGGTGGCAATGACCTTGGTTCACCGCTGAATATGCAGAAAGGAAATCCAAATATTGCTTGCCTTCCACATCCCATACGTGAACGCCAACGCCTCTGTCAAGGACTACTGGAAGTGGGTGATAATTGTGAGCGCCATACTGGTTTTCCCATTCCATGGCCAACTGACTGGTCATAACTACTTGATTCATTGCAAAATGATTTTTCGCAAAGGTAATGTCTTCGTAAATTTGCCGCTCAATAAATTAATTAGCATGTCAAACAGAACTTTCACCATGATCAAACCAGATGCAACAGCTGCTGGTAACACAGGAAAAATTATCGATAAAATCATCGAATCTGGTTTCACCATCAAAGCGATGAAATGGACCAAATTGAGCTTAGCAGATGCTCAAAAATTTTATGAAGTTCACGCTGAGCGCCCTTTCTATGGCGAATTGTGTGAGTACATGAGCAGCGCTCCAATTGTTGCGGCTATTTTGGAAAAAGACAATGCTGTAGAATCTTTTCGTAACTTAATCGGAGCTACAGATCCAACCAAAGCTGAGCCTGGAACCATCCGTGCTATGTTTGCTACGAGCATCGCGGCTAACGCAGTTCACGGTTCTGACTCTGATGAGAATGCAGCTATCGAAGGTTCTTTCTTCTTTGCTGGTCGCGAAATCGCTTAATCATTACATAAATATTTGCACCATGAATAAAATTAAAGTTGCCAATCCCATCGTTGAGATGGACGGGGATGAAATGACCCGTATCATTTGGAAACACATCAAGGATAAGTTGATTTTCCCATACTTGGATTTGGACATCAAGTATTTTGATTTGGGAATGGAAAACCGTGACGCAACAGATGACCAAGTTACTGTTGACGCTGCGGAAGCAACTTTAAAATACAATGTTGCAGTAAAGTGCGCAACCATCACACCTGATGAAGCTCGTGTGAAGGAGTTTGGTTTGAAGAAAATGTGGAAATCTCCCAATGGTACAATCCGTAACATTGTTGGAGGAACTGTTTTCCGTGAGCCAATCATCTGCTCTAATGTTCCTCGTTTGGTTCCCGGATGGACAAAGCCCATCAACATTGGTCGCCATGCTTTTGGTGATCAATACCGTGCAACAGATACTGTTATCAAGGGAAAGGGTAAGTTGACCATGACCTTTACACCAGAAGATGGTAGTGAAGCCAAAACATGGGACATTTACAACTACCAAGGAGATGGAGTAGGCATGGCCATGTACAATACAGACGAAAGTATCTATGGATTCGCTCGTTCTTGTTTCAACCAAGCTTTGATGCGCAATTGGAATTTGTATTTCTCTTCTAAGAATACCATTTTGAAAGCCTATGATGGACGTTTCAAAGATATTTTCCAAGAAGTTTATGAAAAGGAATACACTGAAAAGTTTGCAGCGGCTGGAATCACGTATGAGCACCGTTTGATTGATGATATGGTCGCTTATTGTTTGAAGAGCGACGGTGGTTTTGTATGGGCTTGTAAAAACTATGATGGAGATGTTCAATCGGATATCGTTGCGCAAGGATTTGGTTCTTTGGGATTGATGACATCAGCGTTGATTACACCAGATGGAAAGACCATGGAAGCTGAAGCAGCGCATGGTACAGTGACCCGTCACTATCGCCAGCATCAGCAAGGAAAGAAAACATCAACCAATCCCATTGCTTCCATTTTTGCATGGACGCAGGGTTTGGCTTTCCGCGGTAAGTTGGATGGCAATGAAGATTTGATTCGTTTTGCTAAAACTTTAGAAACCGTTTGTGTAGATGTGGTTGAGTCAGGAAAAATGACCAAAGATTTGGCCGTTTGTATCCATGGTGATAAAGTACAACCAGAGCATTACATGTACACAGAAGATTTCTTGGATGCAATTGATGCAGAATTGAAGTCTAGAATGGCATAAAAGTCAAATGTGAATATTGAAAAGGGAGACTTCGGTCTCCCTTTTTTATTTAACAGATCTCGCCGTCATGCCCATGAATATTGTTTTACTTTTACTCGGTAACTTATCCTACAATGAAGAGAGCTATTTTTATTTTTTTAATGTCTTTGTTTGCGGTGCTTTCTCAAGCGCAGGAATGCATTGATTATGTTTTGCATTTTCAGTCCAACGTCACTGCCGGTGGGCCCTCAGCGATATACTACAATGTCAACGCAGCAGGTTTGTCTGTGGGGTCGGGGAGTGCAAGTTTTGACATTAACAACACCGAGCAAATTGATACTTTGTGTATGACGGCCGGTTGCAATTTGTCTATAACCATAGATGCATCAACTTGGCCTGCTGATAATAGCTTTGATTTTCAAATCTGGGCATTGGGAGCTCCATTGCAATTTTCAAATTACACCCTAGAGAACGGGTTGATTCAAGCAACATTTTGCTGCACAATTCCTTGTCCTAGTCAAGTTCAGTCTCAGATGTTGGATTGTGATTCGTATTCTTTTTATGTGGATGCGAGTTTTGGAAACGTATCATGGGACTTTGGGGATACATCCAATGATCCTATGGGCAATTATCAATTGCACAATTACACCCAGAATGGCTTTTATAATGTGCTTGCCACAGTTGATGCGTCTGGATGTGGACCTGCCTATATCTTAAATGTACCAATCAATATCAATTGTGATTCGAGTTGGGATTGCCCTTCGGCACTGGTTATCGAACCTTTGACGTGTCAAGATTATTACATTCATTTTGATGTACCAGTTCCCGGACTGGTGGAATGGCAAATTGATGGAATGCCTATGAATAATGGATTCTCGGAGATTACTGTTAATTGGGAAAACGGACTACACGAAGTTATTGCCACCTACTTTCCTGCAGGACCAGAAGGTTGTCCACAGAATTTACCAATAACCTTTTGGGATACCTTAACCGTAGATTGTATCAGTTGCCAAGAGGTTTTTATTGGGCTTTCATCCGTTTTGGATTTGCAAGGTCCGGGTTCTGTTACCATGACATTAGTAAACGATGACAATACTTTTTTGGTGATGGAATCTTTAAATTTCACCAATGCTAATCCTGTGGTGGATTTGAATTACTGCCTAGCGGACGATTGCTATCAAATACATCTGTGTGCTCCGACACCTCTCGCGGATACGAATTTCTTTGTCGACTTGGTTGAACCCCTGCAATTTGAAACTCAAGAGAGTTTTTACGTTGAATCTTGTTTTGGTCGCGATGTTTTCTTTTCGTTGAACGCTGATTGCACTGCTCCCAATTGTGATGGTGAATGGTTGAACCTTAGTGTGGATGCTAGTTATTTGACGGTACCGCCTTTCTTCAGTCCAGATACATTGTATTGGAATGTGGTCTCCATCAACGGAATCCAATTGGCACAGGGCACATTGTATGTGAATGATGCGTGGCCTTCGGTGTCTGATTCTGTGTGCATACCGTTGCCTTTAACTTGTTACAGTTTGAATACTTGGTTGGATGAATCTACTTGGGGAGCAACCTATTTGGACTACCAATGGAATTTGGCGGATTCTGTGATTAGTGGTCTATTGTCTCCGATGGACTATACCCAATGGGATACTTTTGAATTGGAGTTAGGCAGCTGTTTCGTTGGTGTAAATGAAAGTCTTTCAAATGAAATTCAAGTTTATCCCAATCCTTTTGATGGTTACATTGTTTTACCCAATGCAATTGCAACTTATCAATTGATTTCATTGAGTGGTCAGGTGGTTTTAATTGGAGAAAACGCTGAAGCTTTGAGGATAGACACCAGCACGGTTCCAAGTGGATTTTGGATGTTAAAAACAACCACCAAAACGGGATTCGAATCGACCCAGCGAATAGTGAAATTTTGAGGTGAAATCGCGTATCTTCGCCATCGTACTTTTTGAAAATTATGTCATACAACAAACTCAATGTCATTTTGGGATGGGCAATGTTTATCCTTGCTACCGTCGTCTATACTTTAACCCTTGAACCAACAATGCCTTTTTGGGACTGTGGTGAGTTTATCGCCTCAGCTTACAAGTTGGAAGTAGGTCATCCTCCCGGAGCGCCTTTGTTCATGATGATTGCGCGTTTGTTCTCAGCATTTGTGGACCCATCACAGGTTCCATTTATGGTGAACTTCTTGTCGGCTCTGAGCTCAGGTGCGACCATTATGTTTTTATTCTGGTCCATTACACATTTGGCTAAAAAGATGGCAGGTGCGCAAGCGGAGACTGACAAAGGAAAAATGTGGGCTGTATTGGGTTCTGGAATGATTGGCGGTTTAATCTACACATTCAGTGATACCTTTTGGTTCAGTGCTGTTGAGGGTGAGGTTTATGCGATGTCTTCGTTGTTCACGGCTTTGGTGTTTTGGGCCATTCTCAAATGGGAGTCCATGGTAACCAAGGAAGACAATGAATTGCGTTGGTTGGTATTGATTGCCTATTTGATGGGACTTTCAATCGGTGTTCACTTATTGAACCTTCTTGCTATCCCTGCCATTTGTTTTGTTTATTATTTCAAAAAGTACGACGTCACCATCAAGGGAATGATTTACACTTTCTTGATTTCATTGGGATTGTTGACCATCATGCAAACCGGGATCATCATTTACTTCGTTAAAGCTGCTGCCGCCATGGAGAAGTTGTTCGTGAATGGTTTCGGTCTTGGATTCAATTCGGGTGTTGTATTTTATTTGATTGTGATTGCCGCTTTGATCAGTTTTGGTCTTTGGTATTTCAAGAAAAAGGCCATGTTGGCGGCCCATACTTTGGTTTTGGGTATTGCGATGGCGATCATCGGATATACAACATTTGCTGTCATTTTGGTTCGCTCTCAAGCCAACACGCCAATGGATGAAAACAATCCTGAGAACATGTTTGCTTTGTTGAGTTACTTGAATCGTGAGCAATATGGTGATCGTCCTTTGTTGTTCGGACAATATTTCAATACCCCTGAGGATGTAACCAATCCTTATTCCGATGGTGCGGATGTTTGGATTCCTTCTTTCAGTGTTCGCGATGCAAAAGGCAAATTGGTGATTTCTTGTCGTGAAAAATACCAAGCAGAAGAATACATGGCGGCTCACAAGGATGCCAAATTGGAAATGGTTCAAGAGTATTTGGAGACAGGTGAAAAACGTCAATCAGTGGTGAACTACCGCAAGGAGTTTTCAGGTTTCTTGCCTCGTATGCACAGTTCGCAGCCCAACCACATTCAAGAGTACAAGAAGTGGTCAAATTTCCACGATTGGAATAAACCTCAAGGAGAAGAGAAGGTGCGCAGAAAAGAAGCGCAGATTGCACAATTGGAAGCCCAATGCCAACAAGCCGAGTCACGTGGTGAATTGAACATGATGATGCGTTCTTTGGACCGTCTGTATAGTGAGATGAAGCCTACCGCTACTGAGGACTATCGTTACTTCATGTCATACCAAATCAACTGGATGTACTGGAGATATTTCATGTGGAATTTCGCGGGTCGTCAAGACGATAGCCAAGGACAGGGTGATTTTATTGATGGCAACTGGATGTCAGGAATTCCAATGGTGGATGAGGCTCGTTTGGGCAACCAAGAAAAAATTACCGACATCGAAAAAAACAACAGAGGTCGCAATTTCTTTTTCTTCCTTCCATTGGTTTTGGGATTGATTGGATTGATTTATCAATTGATCAAAAACTACAAGGACTTCATCGTAGTGGGATTGTTATTCTTCTTAACTGGATTCGCTATTTTGGTTTATTTGAACCAAACGCCTTTCCAACCTCGTGAGCGAGACTATGCCTATGCAGGTTCATTCTACGCATTTGCGATTTGGATAGGTTTGGGTGTTTATGCGTTGTATTACGCAGCAACCCAATTGGAGTGGAAAGGATTGAGTAAAGCTTTGAGTTATGCCGGTGGTGCTTCTATCGCATTTTATGTGATTGAATTGGTTGCAGGTGTGGAACATGGCGTTTCGTACAGCTTGATTTTCATTACTTTGATTGGAGCCATTTGGTTGTTGTTGTCTTGGGCCATGCAAAAGGTTCAATCGCCCACAGCTGCCAAGGCTTGGATCATCATCGCATTGACATTGCCTGTGCCATACATCATGGCCAAGGACGGATGGGATGATCATAACCGCGCCAATCGTCGCACTGGTTTGGACATGGCCATCAACTATTTGCAAAGCTTGGCTCCCAATGCAATTGTTTTCACCAACGGTGATAATGACACATTCCCATTGTGGTATGCACAAGAAGTTGAAGGCATTCGTACAGATGTTCGCGTTGTAAATATGTCTTTATTGAACACGGATTGGTACATTGATCAAATGAAGCGCAGAGCTTATGAGAGTGCGCCAGTTCCGTTTAAAATGTTGGAGCAGAAGTACCGTCAAGGAACGCGTGACATCATTTACATCCAAAGCAACAAGGATACCCAAGGTTTCATGCGCTTGAAAGATGCCATGAACTTTGCGATGAGTGATGACAAAAAAGACATGTTGGATTTTGGTACACGTAACGTGAACTATTTGCCCAATCACAGATTGACGATGAAGGTTGATTCATTGTCAGCTGAGCGTTTCCGGGGCATGATGAATCCAGGAGATAGTTTGGTTCGCGACATCAATTTCCAATTGGTAGATGAGCGTGGCCGACCTCGCCGTTATGTGACCAAATCTCAAATGATGATTTTGGATTTGTTGAGCAACATGGATTGGAATCGTCCTGTCTACTTTGCTGTAACTACCGGAAGTGATACTTATTTGGGATTGGAGCCGTACTTCCAATTGGAAGGTTTGGCTTATCGCTTAACTCCGATCTTGCACAAGAAAGCATTAAATCCTTACGTTGACGGAGGTGTTAATGCCAATATCATGTACGAGAACATGATGACCAAATTCCAATTTGGCAACATGGACAAAGGCAATATCTATTTGGATGAGAACAACCGCAGAATGGTGACCAACTTGCGTTTGCAATTCTCTCACTTGGCCGAGCAATTGATTGAGCAAGGAGATAAGAAGCGTGCAATTGAAGTATTGGACAAGTGCATGACTGTAATGCCTGAGAACATTGCGCCACATGAGCAGTCTCAAATTCTTTGGAGATTATCTGAGTTGTATTTTGATGCAGGCGATAAAACCAAGGGTATTCAATGGGCCAAGCGATTGGTTGAACTGAATCAGCAAGAATTGGATTTCTATGAGTCTTTGGACAATGATAGACAGGTCATCATGGAACAAGATATTCAAACCCGTGTTCAGGTAAGTGATCGTATCATTGAGACCGTGTTAAAGGCAGAGCCAAACAATGCTGAATTTTTGGAATTCAAAAAGTCAAGTGAGGAGCTAATGAATCGATTGGGATTTGAAGTTCAACAAGCACCGAAGGCTGCGCCTAGACCCAAACCTGTTGTTCAGGATACGATGAAACCCAAAAACGTAACCAAAGACACCGTAAAATTCTAATATCAAAAGGTTGGCGCAGTAATTGCGTCAACCTATTTTGAATATGAAGTACTTACTTGTAATCATCGCTGTATTATCACTCGCATTTCAAGATCCAAACTGGACCAGAGAAGTAATGCGAAAACATCCCAATGGTCAACCTTATGTTGTGATGTATTTTGACAGCAAGAGTCAAAAGATGATGCGTGAGGAGGTTTACTTCACCAATGGAAAATTGCAATGGGAAGGCAATTATAAGAACCAATTGGAAGATGGAAAGTGGGTGTATTATTACGAGAGCGGTAATATCAAGTCGATTCAATACTACACCAAGGGAAAGGAAAATGGTGTTTGCTCAGATTATGATAGCAAAGGGAAATTGATCAAAGAAAGTACTTGGGTCAATGGCAAAGAGGTGAAAGTAGTGAAGCACTAACGCTCCCAATTCATCACCGCAATCCAATAAAATCCGATTCCATAAAAGAAGTCCTCCAAAGGAACGGACCAAATTCTAATTCCAACGTTTTCTGCGTTGTTGTACAAAACAACGGCTTCTTTGATATCTACGTGATGTGAATTCCAAAATGGGTATTGCCAAAATTCCAAACCGGTCAATATCCCGTTGCATACGTAAAAGGGTAGAAGCAATATCATCCAAGTAATTACGCCAAGGAAAAAAGATCGGTTTTTTAGCTTTCTATAAGCGAGAATGGTCATGATAAGGGCCACACCAATTGCACTAGACGTATACCATGCTGTAGGATGTTGCGCCAATACCAGAAGCGATAGGGTCATCAGAAAGATTAAAGCAGTCTTAGCCCCAATGGCGTAATTTTTTGCCATGTCTTGTGGCCAATAATATTGAACACAGGCATAAGAAAATAGACAAGCAAATGGAGTGGCTACAAAAAAAAGCACCTCTTCAATTGGGAGATTAGCTAGATAGTAACCTGAAATCATATCAGGGTTAAAGGACCAAACGCCATAATATGTTTTGAGAATATCCCAAGGGATATAAAGCAATGCAATCCAGAAAAGTCCTTTGAAAATCTTTCGCCATTGCCGGTTAAAGTTGACACTGGAATGGAAGCCTAGAAGAAAAGGAGCAATAAAAGTTATGCCCAGAACAAAGAGATACGTGTAATGACCAAACATCAGGCTTGACTCGCTTTTTGCGCTTCCTTGTAATATTTTAAAGGCACCCACAACATACCGAAGCACTGACCTTCTTCTTTCTCCATGTTTTTGTGATGGACCTTGTGTGCTTTGCGAATGGCTCTAAAATACCAATTGTCAACATTGTCAAACCACTTCAACCGACGATGAATCAAAACCTCGTGAACAAGGAAGTAAGCAATGCCATAAAATAAAATGCCTAAGCCAATGTACAATCTGAAGTCATTGCCGTTCATCATGCCAAACATGATACACAACCAACTTGGGATGGCGTAGATCAGGAAGAATACATCATTACGTTCTAGTATTTTGTTGTGCGGTCTGTGATGATCTTCATGGAAGTACCACATCCAACCGTGCATCACAAATCGATGCGTGAGCCATGCCATACCTTCCATTGCAAGAAAGGTCATCAACGTAATTATGCCACCCATAACTTCGTATTTTCAATGTGTTTTAAAACTTTTGGAACAGCAATTTTAAACCATTCTGTAAATAGTTCAGGATTTTCATCCATCATTTTCTGTAATTCTTCTGTCTTGAAATATTGCCATTCCGCTACTTCTTTCGGATTGGGTTCAGGATGTGCATCGGTAACGCCGATGTAAACATGATCAAACTCGTGCTCAATCATCTCATGATCCAAATGCGCCTTGTATACAAAGTGAAAAGCATGAGTAAGCGGGCATTGCATTCCCATTTCAAATTGAAGGCGTTCTTGTAGGCTTAATTCGATAGGAACATCAGGAACAGGATGTGAGCAACAAGCATTGGTCCACAACCCACCACTGTGGTATTTGGCAAGTGCACGTTTATGTAGAAGCATTTCGCCCTGGCTATTGAATAGAAAAATAGAAAAAGCGCGATGCAAAAGCCCTTGTTCATGTGCATACATTTTTTCACAACGGCCAACTTCCGTATCGTTTTCAGTAACGAGAATGACTTCTTGCATTTTTATATAGTTTTTTTTAGCGATGCGGGAACTTTATCTTGCATCTTGATGAATTCTAAGGCTTTTTTCCAGTAAGTATTTTGCTTTTGCACATAACCCAAATGGACGTGGTCGATTACAATTTTCGCGTCTTCTTCAATCTCATCATGATAGCCTAGAAACCAGGGGGATTGGCATTGAAGTGTAAGACGGATAAAACGTATTTCAGTATTCCAAAGGTCAGACTTTACGCATTTTTCTAATTGCTCTTTACCCTGATTGAAAAGGCTAAGCTGTTCAGTGGGCAAATAAGACAAATCGGCTTGAATCATTTTGCTCGCAGCCAAATAAGCGGCATCAACGGTTGACTTTACACTGAGCGACGAACAGCAAATGACAAATTTCTCTTTGTTTTCTTTTGAATCCAATCCAAACCAAAGGTCTCTGGGATGGCTCCCAGCAACAAAGGACATCAGAAAGAACAAGATGAAAACGATTCGAAACATTACAGCAAATTGAAATTGTGTTTTAGGTAAGAACCAAACATTAAAGTGAGTTTCTTTGGATTTGGAATTCTAACACGTTCTTTCATCAAGACAGATGCAGGGAGCAAACGAATTTTCTCGAACAAACGAACGTAATAGGTATAAGCCAAATAAACGCCATAACGGGCTTCTTTTGGCAATTGTACTATCCCTTTGTAAGCTTCTCTGAAATCTGCTTCTATTTCCTTTTCCAATATCTTTTTGGTGGTATCATCAAAATGAGATAGGTCAACGCCTGGGAAGTAAACACGGCCCAATACTTCAAAGTCATTTTTTAAGTCTCTCAAGAAGTTAATTTTCTGGAACGCAGCACCCAAGCGCATTGCGGAGGGTTTAAGCATTTGATATTGCTCATGATTTCCGCGTGTAAAAACTCTTAAGCACATCAATCCAACAACTTCAGCGGAACCTAAAATGTAGGTCTCGTATTCCTTTTGGTCATAGACACGATCGTCCAAGTCCATTTCCATGCTCTTCAAAAAAGTATCTACCAATTCCCATTCAATGTTGTATTGATGAACAACCGCTTGAAAAGCATTGATGATGGGGTTCAATGAGATTTTCATCTCAATGGCTTCTATGGTATCGTTTCTGAATTTCTCGAGCAGATAGGCCTGATCATATCCATGAAAAGTATCTACGATTTCGTCCGCAAATCGCACGTAACCGTATATGGCATAGATGGGTTCACGAAACTCAGCTGATAGTGTGCGAATACCTAAACTGAAACTGGTTGAATATTTCAATGTGGTCAGTCTACTGCATTGAACAGAGATTTGATCGAAAAGATTTTTATTGTTCATGTCCAAGGCTTAAATAAGTTGTTTGGATATCTCTTCCGCAGCCAATTGACCACTGATGATGCCCGGAGGCATACCAGGACCAGGAACGGTGAGTTGCCCAGCGTAATATAAATTTTTTAATTTGTTGCTTTTCATTTTGGGTTTTAGAAAAGCGGTTTGCATCAAGGTGTTGGACAATCCATAGGCGTTCCCTTTGAATGAATTGTATTCAGATTGAAATTCCTCATGTGCAAAGCTTCGCTTGTATTTCACATGTGGACGTATGTCTTTGCCTGTTCTTCTCAGAACAGCATCACACATCAAGTTCCAATATTTCTCCCTTAGCTCTTCTGTTGAAGTTAACCCAGGAGCAACAGGTATAAGGAAAAATACGTTTTCGCAACCTTCGGGAGCTACAGTGCTATCCGTTTTTGAGGGGCAACACATATAGAACAATGGATTCGAAGGCCATTGCGGGGTATCGTAAATCTCTTGTGCATGTTGATCAAAAGAATTTTCGAAGAAAAGATTGTGGTGTTCCAAACCCGGCACCTTCGTATCCAACCCTACATAGAACAACAAGGATGATGGTGACATCGTTCGGCTCTCCCAATAGGCTTGATCGTATTGCTGATACTGCTTCGGTAGTAATTGCTGCTCAACATGGTGGTAATCCGCACTGGCAATAACACCATCAACAAGAAGCGTTTGATTTTGAGTTTTTACAGCAGCTATTTCGTTGTCTTCAAATTCAAAACCAAGAACGGTTTGATTTGTTTGAACATTTACACCCAACGATTTGGCCAATTCCAACATGGCTTCAGGAACTTTCGCCATTCCTCCCATTGGATACCAGGTACCCAATTCCAAATCTGCATAGTTCATTAAACTGTACAATGCAGGTGTTTTGGATGGTTTAGCACCCAAGAAAAGCACGGGAAATTCCAAAAGCTGCAATATTGTAGGATGCGTAAAATGACTACGCAAGTGGCTACGCATGTCTGTGAAAAGTTGAATTTTAAAAAGGGCTTTGAGCAAATCTAGCTCTGCAAATTCAAGAAAGGAATGGGCAGGTTTTCTGACGAATTTACCCATGCCAGATGAATACTTTTCTTTGGCTTCAGCTAAAAACTTACCAAGTGCTTGGCCTGCGCCAGGTTCTAACGATTCAAATACACTTTGAATTTGGCTCATCTCGGCGGCAACATCAATTTCTTGGTCTTTGAGGAAAACGCGATATCCAGGATCTAGTCGTTTTAATGTGTAGTAATCTGAAGTACTCTTTCCAAAAGATTGAAAGAATTCTTCCATTACCTCAGGCATCCAATACCAACTTGGCCCCATATCAAAAACAAAACCATCGGCGGAAAAACTTCGACCACGCCCTCCGGCTTTTTCGTTTTTCTCCAATACGGTTACATGAAACCCTTTTTGTGCTAATGTACAAGCAGCAGCAAGACCGCTGAAACCCGAACCAATAACGGCAATATGTTTTGTTGTATTATTCCCCACGTAACATTAAACAAAAAAGTAGGGAAGTTGTTCAGAAGAAGAATAAAATTAACGAACCCTAACCTTTTGTCCAACTCTAAGTTTTGAACTGGGGCGTAGTTTATTGAGTTTACACAATTTGCTGACCGAAGTGCCGTGCTTTCTAGCTACCGAAGATAAGGTTTCTCCGCGCTTTACTGTGTGATATTTTCCATTTTTTGCTTTTCCTTTAGAACTTGAACTGGGCGCCGGTACTTTGGCGTTGGTTTTGGTCAAATAAAACAACGGACTCTTGATCTGAGCTTGGGACACATTTAAAATCAGCGCAGGGTCGATGGCATTGCCTTTGAACCTGATTTCAAAATGCAAATGTGCCCCGAAAGAGCGACCTGTATTTCCACCTAATCCAATAATTTGTCCGTTTTGAATCCATTGTCCGGGTTGTACAAATCTGGCCTCCATGTGTGCATACAAAGTCTCTAATCCATTTTTGTGTCGAATAACAACAACATTTCCATAAGAGGGACTGAAATGTGATATTCGAACCATGCCTTCAAATGCAGATACCACAGGCTCTCCTGTTCTAAGTCCCAAATCCAATCCTTTGTGGGTTCTTCCCCAGCGCGGACCAAATGGGGAAGTGATTCGAGGATATTGGGTAGGGAAGGTGAAGTCGCAGCTATCCATGGCCAACAAAAAGGCAACAGTATCCATCTCCCATTCCAGCTCCTCTACTTGATGGATCATTTTCGTATCCCAGCGGTCATCCATGTCATAGCCAGGAATAATGTCCAATGAATCTTCAAACGTGGACATATTTAATTCTATGGGGGGCGCTGCTTCAAAAGTGTAGATGTGATCAAATAAATTTAAATCAACTTCTGAAACCAATTGAGCAGGCTGCAACAATGATACTTGAATGATGCTATCCTCCTCTTCCTCACTGGGCTCTGTTATTAGTGTAGTACAATGATTCAACCAGTGTAAGGAATCTTCCATCAATTCAATTGCGGACTCTACTTGCCCAAAGCTGGCCGTAGTTAGGCAAATCCAAAGAACCGTAAGTATTGATTTCCGCATTGCTACAAAAATAGGTTGAGAAAATCTTATAATCCAACCTTCAAGAAGAGTTACCTTCAAATCATTGTTAATGAAAACACCTATTTTTGCAGTATGAATGAATTTAAGGTAGACATTTTGGCCATTGCCGCCCATCCCGATGATGTGGAGATTTCAGCTGGGGGTACCGTAGCCAAACACATTGCGGATGGCAAAACAGTAGCCATTGTAGATCTTACCCAAGGTGAACTGGGCAGCAGAGGCTCAGGTCCATTGCGTTTGGAAGAGGCAGAAGAGGCCAGAAAGATTTTAGGGGTTTCATTCAGAGAGAATCTGGGATTGAGGGATGGTTTTTTTCGTTACGATGATGCATCCCTTTTGCAGATTATCGCGATGATCCGAAAGTATCAACCTGAAATTGTATTGACCAATGCGCTGAAGGATAGACACCCTGATCATGCTCGCGCTGCAAAGTTGGTGAGTGATGCTTGCTTTTATAGCGGATTGAATAAAATCCCAGGTGAGCAAATTTGGCGACCAAAGGCGGTCTATCATTTTAATCAAGATTATTACAATGAACCTGATTTTGTCGTAGATGTCACCGCCTTTTGGAAGGTGAAAATGGATTCATTGATGGCCTACAAAAGTCAATTCCATGATCCTAACTCCAAAGAACCTGAAACCCCTATTTCAGGCGAAGGCTTTTTTGACTACTTGAGAGCACGCTCAATTGATTTCGGTCGACCAGCTGGAATGCCCATGGCTGAAGGTTTTCAAGTGGGAAGAACGCTTGGTGTAAATAATCTTTTTGATTTGGTGTAAAAAAATTTTGAAGAAGCAGATTTATGTATTTTCTTTGCACCCGCTTACACGGTGGTCTTAGCTCAGTTGGTTAGAGCATCAGATTGTGGTTCTGAGGGTCGTGGGTTCGAACCCCATAGATCACCCAAAAAAATAAAAGGCTTCGAAAGAAGCCTTTTTTATGTCTTGATTTTTCGAAAAGTGAGATTTAATCGAGGTAGTGCTCTTTTCACTTTGGGCAATTCATGGTACCAGTCGTCTTGAAAATTTTGCATAATCAACACATCACCATGATGGAGAGTGATGTCAAGTTTCCGTAATCCATCGGCATGCCTAAATTTTATTTTCCTTGAGCCACCAAAGGACAGGGAAGCAATCAAGGAAGTATCCATCTCAGGTTCGTTGTCCCTATGCCTCCCCATGCTGTCTTGACCATCGCGATAATAGTTGAGCAAACATGAATTGAATGAGAAGTTCAACAGGTTGTTGAGTTCGGTTTTTACTTCGTCAACCAACGGAACGAATTGTTCGGCTGGCCATTGAATAGAGCTGTATTTATAAGCGGGACCCATCCAGGATGTTAGACGTGGTTCTTTGTGCTCTTTGCCAAAAATGCTGATCGTGTTATGATGCCAAGGTATACTGGTAATCCATTCAGTTTTATCCAATTCATTGGCGTCAAAACGTGAATGATACAATCCGGGATACAAGTAAAGTGCTTGTTTTTTTTCTTCAAAAAGCACTACTCGTTCGGATATCATTTTTCCGGAGATTCAGAAGTGGGTTCTGTCGATGATTCCTCAACTGGCGCTGGGGTATGAGGTCCAGTAATCGGTGTTTCTCTCCTTGGTGCAGCGCTTTGATTAACATCCATTTGATCCAATGGTACCCTAACTTCTTTTTGTATGTCTTGCGCACCCTTCATGATTTCATCCTGAACATCTTTTGCAGCATTTCGAAATTGGTAAACAGCTTTCCCCATTGTTTGGGCCAAACTAGGAATACCCTTTGCTCCAAAAAACAAGAGATAGACAAACAATATGATGATGATTTCACCTGAACTCATGATACAAAAATAAGGGGCTCACGTGGAGCCCCTTGCTTTTTTTTTGAATAATTCAAAATTATTTTTCTTTTTTGCCCAACCAGTTGCGCATATCAACAACAATTGGTGTAGCGATAAACAATGTTGAGTATACCCCTGAGATAACCCCAACAATCATTGCAAAGCAGAATCCTTTGATATCATCACTTCCGAAGAAGAACATCACCAATAGCGTCAACAATACGGTCATTGAGGTATTGATAGAACGACCCAAAGTAGAATTCAATGCATCATTGATGGTTGACTTTAATTCTGGATTCTTACGAGAATTAAAGTACTCACGAATACGGTCAAAAATAACCACGGTGTCGTTGATCGAATATCCAATAACGGTCAAGATTGCTCCAATGAAATTCTGATTTACTTCCAAAGAGAAAGGAACCAAACCGTTCAATAAAGTAAACGCAGATACTACAATCAAAGCATCATGGAATAACGCCGCTGCAGCACCTACTGCGAAGTCCCATTTTTGGAATCGGATAAAGATGTAAATACCCACCAAAATCAAGCCGATAATGGTTGACCAGAAAGCTTCCGTGCGGAAGTCATCGGACATTGTTGCATCTACTTTGTAAGATGAATCAATTGTGTAGTCTACACCAACGTTTTTCAATCCTGCATTCATTTTCGTTGTAACAGATTCGTCAATATTGGCTTCGTTACTATCCATCATAAAGTTGGTAGTGATCTTGAAACTCTTGTTGTCCGAACCAATACTTTGAACTGAAGTTGCAGCGACGTTTCCGTTAGATTCAATTAATGAATTGTTCAACGAAGTACGAATGTTTTCAGCATCAACAGCACTTGCATAGGTTACTTTGTAAGAAGTACCACCAGCAAAGTCAACACCCATATTGAATCCACGGGTTACCCATGAAACCATACCAGCGCCAATGATAACCAACGAAATTGCGTAGAAAACTTTTCTTTTCGATACGAAATCAAAATTGACATTTGTGAACCAATTCTTAGTGAAGTCACTATAGAAGGTGATAGGCTTCTTGCTGTCCAAACGCTTGTACAAAATCAAACGAGAGATCATAAGCGCCGTGAAAAGCGTGGTGAAGATACCGATGATCAATGTGGTTGCGAAACCTTTGATTGGTCCAGTACCAATTACCAACAACACGAGACCAGTAATCAATGTGGTTGCGTTACCATCGACGATTGCGCTAACTGCTTTAAGGAATCCATCTTTCATCGCTGCATTAATGGTCTTACCCAAACGCAACTCTTCTTTCACACGTTCGTAGATCAATACGTTGGCATCAACTGCCATACCCATAGTCAATACGATACCAGCGATACCAGGCAATGTTAAGGCACCACCGATAGAAATCATAGCACCCACCAAGAAGAACAAGTTAGCAATCAATGCAACGTTTGCAGCCCAACCAGCCCAAGCGTAGTAGAATACCATGTAAATCAAAATCACCAAGAAAGCCATTGCGAAAGACCACAAACCTGCTTTGATGTTTTCTTCTCCCAAAGTCGGTCCAACTGTAACTTCATCAATGATCTTAGCTGGAGCGGGCAAAGAACCTGCTTTCAATAAACCAGCCAAATCTTTGGCTTCTTCAATTTGCTTGTCTCTTGAGCCTGTACCCAATGTAATGACGGAACGTCCATTTGGAATTTCAGAATTAACAGATGGTGCAGAATAAACCAAGTTATCCATGACAATTGCAATTGCACGCTTGTTATCAGCAGCATTTTTCTTGGTCATGTCTCTCCAAACTGGAGTTCCAACCTCAGGATCCATCGTCATTTCTACCGTAACGTCTCCAGTGGTAGGGTCAAAATCTTGACGAGCATCAATGATGGATTTACCATCCAATTGAGCCTTTCCTTTTAATGATGGATCTTTGATAGCGTACAATGAAACGATGTTTGACATGGGTTTAGCACTCCACAACAAACGCAATTCAGGTTTAGCTGCCATTGCTTGACGTGCTTCTGGACGTGCCAACAATTTATTAATAGCAGATGTATCAGATACACGAGCCATACCGATCATGCTATTTCCAGTTTGAACACGTGGGTCCAATAGGGCAAACAATGGATTTTTCTTTCTAGACTCTTCTTTGGTCAACAAAGAATCTGCTTTGATTTTTGTTGAATCTACAACAGCAGTCATTGCTGTATCAGATGCTGCAGTATCTGCTTTTGCAGACAAGCCAAACAACTCAGGCGAATTTGCTTTTCCCAAGTTCTCGTTGATTTTTACAACAACGTCAAATACTTCTGTATTGAAGTAAGTATCCCAGAATTCTAGGTTGGCAGTTGACTTCAAGTTTTTGCGCACACGCTCACGGTCGCTAACACCTGGTAATTCAACAATGATACGACCAGTCAAAGATTGCTTTTGTACGTTAGGTTGCGTTACACCAAATTGGTCAATACGCTTACGAATGATATTTTCTGTGTTGTCAATCGCGTCATTGGCTTCTTTTCTCAAAGCAGCAATGATGTCACTATCAGATGCCTTAGCTGGAAATTTCTCTTTGTTCTCGTAGTTGCTGAACAAAGTCCATAGTTCAATATTTGAATTTTGGTTTTTCCAAGACTTTTCAAACAAGGTGATGAAATCTTCAGTTGAGTTGCGTTGAGCAGCTACAGCTTCTTTAATTGCATTGGTAAATGCAGGAGTTTCATTGTAGTCAGAAAGTGCAATTACCAAATCAGGAATGGATACTTCCAAAGTAACTGACATACCACCTTTTAAGTCAAGACCTAAACTTAGCTCATGTTGCTTTAAATAGCTATACGTATGGTCAAAGAAAGGATACGCTTTTGCTTCTGAACTATCGCGCAACATTTTGCGCTCCAATTCAAAAATAGCAATATCAGCAGCCTCACCCTGAAGCTCTGTATTGGCGATCGAATCAACCGCAAGTTGGTGAATGTTTTTCTCGTATTGAGAAGCCACCCATCCGAATGACAAAGAATACAATACTGCCACCGCAAGTAGGATGACAAAAGTCCAAAGAATCGATCTATTACGCATGTAACGTTAATTTATACTGTTTAGTAAGGTAGCAAATATAATAAAGTCACCTTTATGGTGAGAACAAAAAAAAACCGGCAAATTGCCGGTTCAATTTTCGGCCTGAAGAGGCGTCAAATCTTGTATTAGGCCATTAAACCGTTGGCTTTGGCTTGCTTCATTGCAGCAGCCAAACCAATTTTGTTAATGGTTTTCATTCCTTTTGGAGTAACACGCAACTCAATAAAGCGTTGCTCTTCTTCTGACCAAAACTTTTTGTACTGCAAGTTTGGATAAAACTTACGACGAGTCTTGATATTAGAGTGAGAAACATTGTTTCCTGAAATGGTTTTCTTACCGGTAATTTGACAAACGCGTGGCATATTCTTCTTTTTTAAATTCGAATTAAGGAGTGCAAATATAATATTTTTTTTTACAATCCTGCTGTTAATTATTAAAATATTGGACTCGGAGCAAATTGGCGGCTTGCAGACAGGTGTTTTGAATGTTTCTGCTTCTGTTGTTTCCGAAGTGTAAAGTTTTGGCAATGGAAGTCGTACCGTCGGTTACAGCTATGCAAATGGTTACAACGGGAACATTAGGGTCTGATGACTCTGGACCTGCGTAACCTGTAGTGGAAATGGCAAAGTCCGTATTCATTTTTTGATGACAAGCTTCGGCCATGGCAATAGCTACAGCTTCA
This sequence comes from Bacteroidota bacterium, assembly GCA_039805365.1. Lineage (GTDB taxonomy): Bacteria > Bacteroidota > Bacteroidia > Flavobacteriales_D > Sanyastnellaceae > CAMCTV01. The sequence goes on from JBDLUK010000225.1 coordinate 19,444, forward strand.
CTGACAACGCCATGAGTAGAGATAATTTCATCAGAGATGCCCAATGCGTCTATTTTGCTTTGAATCCAATATGCAGTAATTCCTCCTTTGAAGAAATTGCTGGCACCTGCCTCAGCTGTGAATGCACTTTGCAGGGCTCCTCCAGTGCAGCTTTCGGCAACGCTTAGTGTTTTATTTTGTGATTGACACAGTTCTGAAATCTTTTTATAAATGGTCATCTCGTGATCACTAAAAACGATTTGCCCAAGAATAGACTGAATTTGAGCAGCTCTTTCTTTGATTTTATTGGCGTTTCCTTCTTTGTCCCAAACGCCATATTTGGAAAGTCTTAGTTTAACACTTCCTGGAGAGGGAAGATAGGCCAATGAAATGCCGTCTTTTTCTATGTCATTTTCAATTTCTTTCAATTGTTCTGCAATGAAACTTTCCCCGGCCCCTATCGTCATAATGGTTTGGTGGATGATGGAAGGGATTTCAAACTTTTTTTGAATAAGAGGAAGAATAGTTTCCTCCACCATGGCCTTCATTTCATAGGGAACCCCGGGCATTGAAATTAAAACGTTTCCGTTTTTCTCCATCCACATACCAGGCGCGGTCCCTTGGTAATTTGGGATAACAGTGCATTTTGATGGTACCATACTTTGACCGTTATTGCTATCGAGTAAGGGGAGATTTCTCTTGGCAAAGAAAGCTTTCACTCTTTCGTATGTATCGATGTCTCGAACTAATTCATCATTGAAATAATCGGCAAGTGTTTTTTTTGTAATGTCATCTTTCGTAGGGCCAAGGCCTCCAGTTATAAATGTCACTTGCGCTTCTTGAAGACTGGTTTCGATTTCTCTAATGATAGCGTCGCGATTATCGGGAATGGCAATGACTCTTCTTACTTGCATTCCAACTTGATTGCTTTTTTCTCCTAGCCAGGCGGCATTGGTATTGATTGTCTGTCCAATAAGGAGTTCATCACCAATAGATAATATATCTACCCAAACATTTTTAATCTGTCCCATCTTCTTTTATATTCGCTTCAAACAAATTTATTTTATACTTAACCAAAAGCCCATGAAAAAGTTCTATTCATTTGGTTTAATGTTGGCCATTGCAGGTTCTATGTCTGCGCAAAGTCAACTTAAGCAAAGTCCCGGCAATAGTCCGTCGGCACAGTACAATCCTTACAAAGATGAAGTGATTCATCAGGTATTGACACAACAGGCAAAGAAGTATCCGATGATTCCAGGTGCAGCCAAGAGCACATCGATGGAAGAAGAAGTAGGTATTTCAGTTTATGATTTACAAACCAACGGTTCTATTTGTCCGCGTATCGTGGCAGACGCCAATGGTGTTGCTGCTACATGGACGTTCTCTGCATTAGAAGGTGGTGGAACATATTCAGATCGCGGTACTGGGTACAATTTCAGAAACCCATCTACAAACCAATGGGATGATTTTCCTTCTTCAAGAATTGAATCTATCCGTACGGGCTGGTCAAATTTGATGCACTTGGACAATGGTAGCGAGGTTGTAATTGCGCACAATGGTGTTGGTGGGATTAAAATGACAAATCGTTCAACGATTGGGTCAGGTGCATGGAATGCAACAACTGAAATTCCTAATAATACAGGTGAAGCTTTGTTGTGGCCACGTGCTTGCAATGTCGGAAATACCATTCACATGATAGCCATAACAGATCCAGGAAACTCAACACCATACAACGGGTTGGAAACAGCGTTGCTTTATTATAGATCACAAGATGGTGGTGCCACTTGGGATGTAGTAGATGGAGCATTGCCAGAGATGTCATCGGCTTTTACCAAAGACGTAACTGCTGATACGTACGCTATTCATGCAAGAGGCAATACTGTTGCCATTGCTGTTTTTGGCGAATTGAATGATACTTATGTTTATGTTTCCGAAGACGCGGGTAACACATGGACAAAAACAATTGTTTGGGATTTCCCAATCGACGGTTACGAAGTTGACATGGGCACTGACATCGAAGGTGATGGAATCCAAGACACCATTATGTCTACCGATGGAACTGGAGCTATATATGTGGACGTAAATAACGCTTTGCATGTGTCGTTTGGAACTATGTTTTATACAGATGATATGGGAGTTATTGATTCTGTATATTCTTATTTT
>JBDLUK010000226.1:0-3005 GCA_039805365.1 Bacteroidota bacterium
TTTTTGTTTTCTGCTGTTACACAGGATTGGCTTACGTTGATGTGTTTGAGTTGAGCAGAAACAACATTATTACAGGTATAGATGGAGAATCGTGGATAGAAACCCATCGAAAGAAAACAGATAGCCGTACACGGTTACCAATACTGCCAAGAGCCATGGAAATCATCAGCAAATACAAACACCATCCCAAGTGCATGGCTGATGACAAACTTCTGCCTGTGCTCAGTAATCAAAAGATGAATGCCTACCTCAAAGAGATTGCAACCATCTGCAACATACGCCAGAATCTAACCACCCACTTAGCACGGCATACCTTTGCTACTACAATAACATTGGGGAATGGTGTTCCAATGGAGACCGTAAGTAAAATGCTGGGACATAGCTCCATATCCACTACTCAGATCTACTCAAAGGTGTTGGACAACAAAATCTCCGATGACATGGGCGCATTACGTACCCGATTTGAATCTAAGCCAACAAGGCAAAAGGATGGCACTTTTGATTAAAATCAACCTTGACAACTCTAGAACAACTCATCATTTCGTTGTTGTAAATTTGATACATGTCGGTCATTGTATTAACAGCAGAAGATCTAGACCATCGCTTAAAAAAAGTGGTCGAAGACATCACCAATACCATCGGGAGAAATGACAACATCGAATCTCGGTGGATACGTTCTAAACAGGTGAAAGAACTGCTGGGGATTTCCGACTCCAAGTTACAAACGATGCGAGTGAATCGCTCACTCACCTATTCCCAGATTGATGGGACATACTTTTACGACCGTGATAGCATCCTTCGAATCTTGGAGCAGAACAAAGTGCTTTGCGAGCATTGTGATAGGTAAAACCATAATCAACGCTTGAGTCGCTTGAATGGCATAACATCTATATTGTACCCAAGTATACAATTACAATTTGTTTTACTTTTGAACATGACACAACAATATGCAGCAAAATTTACGGCGATCAAATCTGACATACATCAATTCATTCATTGGGTAAAAGAAAACCAATTAAAAAAAACAGGATATAAAGCAGAAGAAGTTCGTAGCCAAATAGAATCACTATGCCTAACTACACAAAGACATATGACTGGATACAAACATCAAGATTACAAAGTAAAATTTATCGAGTGGATCATCAATTTCATTACTCGTGAATTAGTAGCCCTAGACTCTGGAAAAAACAAACCAGAAACAAAACGAATATCTGAGATAGTCAATACAGTGCGGATTGAATTTAAAAACACATTTGAACACATACTTGTCGACTATCCTTTTGTATTCGACAATGTGAGGTATATTCATTGGAACTGGTCATACAGAGAAATATTAATGATACTATATAGCTTTAAAGAACTTGGGGCATTTAATGAATTTACGGAAGAATTGGATGTGTCAAATCTTAAGGATTTAATTTACAGATTTGGTTTTGCTGATTGGCAACATGTGGATATAGAAAGTTCTTGGAAGGATACTCAGACCGCATGGCGCAGAATCATGGAGACTTCTACAACTATGAGCGATAATCGTTCTGATTTATTTGCAAAATCTGAAGCTGCTGCTGCTAAAAAACTAATTTGGTACGCTGATGAGCTTCATAAATTACTTTAAACCATATAGTTAGAATCAATTACCCCTATAAAAGGGTGTAAGATTGCAAATTGGGCCACATGAATTTTGTGGTCCACTATGGAAAAAATTAATAACAAATCACTACCCTACGAGAAAAGGAAAGGTAGTGCAGAGCAAGTAGAACGCTCTGGTAAACAGGTTCTACAAAGTCAACAAGCAATGGAATCAATCATTTGGGATTACGATCCTCAATCGACTGCAGAATCATGTGAGGTTGCAAGTGTTTCAGTGTTGCGGTCTGTGAACGATCAATCTATGATTGATACTTTCACTTCTAACTTGGGGAAAGGGTCTAACAATGAATAAGCAGAGGTTAGATCAGGTTGTAAAAGCCAATATTGCAGAAATTGCAATATTGCACGAGGGTATTTTTCAAGACCCAAACTATTTTCCTCCAACAATTCCTTCGATCGTATTCGAATCTTTGCCACCCATCCTTGCAGAAGCGGTTAACCAGTATGAAACAGATGAAGAAAAGAGCATTGCTTTGCTGAGTTCATTGACAACACTGGCGGCAGGACTTCATGACATCAAAATCCCTTACAGAAAGAAAAACTACAACTGTAATTTATTTCAAGTAATCGCTGGTCCACCTGCTAGCAACAAAGGAATCGCATTGCATTCTCGGGTGATTTTGGATAAGGTTCAACACCGCTTAAAGAAAGAGTATCAATTGGAAAGGGCAAAATATCTGAAAGCGATGAACAATAGAAAGGAGAAGGAAAATCTCAACTCTTTGGAGGTGGAAGAATCAGAAAAAATTAACATTGAAAGTGAATCTTCTTCTAATAACAATAAATACGAAGATTTAGAAGTTTCAATAACCGAACCCAATCCAAAACACATCATTTTACCTTCAGACATTAGCTCAGCTTCTTTGGTAGACCTAATAGAAAAAAACGATGGCTTTGGGTTGATTTTTGACTCTGAGGCACAAACAATTCTCAATACCTTCAAGCAAGATTGGGGCGCAAACCTAACCAGTATGTTGTTGAAGACATTTGAGAATGAACCATTAGAGCTGGCTCGAAAATCAATGAAATCTATGATTTCTATTCGAGAGCCAAGATTTTCTGTTCTACTAACGGGTAACCCTGAACATCTGTTTGGATTGGTGAAATCGATTACCAATGGCCTGTATTCACGTTTCTGTATCTACCAGACCCAAAAAATTGGTTGGTTGGATATGAAACAAAACGAAAATGACAAAAACTACCTCAAGGGTTATGAGAAACTATCAATTCTAGTAGATGAAATCAATAACAGCCTAACAAACGGTGCTGGCCTGGAGTTTGAGCCTTCAACAAACCAAATCGAAGCTTACAATCAATTCTTTGGAACCATTGATGGCATACTCACAAACCAAATT
>JBDLUK010000227.1:0-2670 GCA_039805365.1 Bacteroidota bacterium
CGCCATCATCACATCAAACAAAAATCCCCTACATTTGATACTATCAAATGATACTATCATGAAGCCTCCCTATGACATTACGCCCAATATCTTACATCAGATTACTGCCATATCCGAAAAACTTGGCGCCATCAAGGCCCGGTTTCTTATCAAGCCCTCTCCCCAACTTAGAAAACAAAATCGGGTAAAAACGATTCACGCCTCGTTACAAATTGAGGGAAATACCCTTACCGAAGAACAAATTACCGCTCTCATCGAAAACAAAAGGGTGATGGGCCCAGAAAAAGACATTCAAGAAGTATCCAATGCTATTGAGGTTTATGAAGAAATTAAATCGTATAAATGCCTATCAGAAAACAGCTTCTTAAAAGCGCATAAAGATTTAATGACTGGCCTTATTGATAATCCTGGTAAATACAGAAAACAAGGCGTGGCCATCGTAAAAGGAAAAAAACTCGAACATCTCGCACCTCCGCATGCCAATGTTCCGCATCTCATGAAGGATTTGTTCAACTACCTCAAAAATGATTCAGATCCCGCTTTAATCAAAAGCTGTGTATTTCACTACGAATTGGAATTCATTCACCCGTTTTTAGACGGTAATGGACGAATGGGGAGATTGTGGCAAACTTTCATTTTAATGCAACAGTATCCCGTCTTTGAATTTCTTCCGTTTGAAACTTTGATCAAAGAATCACAAAAGAAATACTACAACGCCTTGGCACTCAGTGACAAATTGGGGAAATCAACTCCATTTATTGAATACATGCTGGAAGTCATTGAAAAGTCACTAGACCCATTGCTCAATGACAACACGCGAATTTTAAAAGACTCCGATAGGCTTGAATATTTCTTGGGTTTAAACATAAAATCATTCAGTAGAAAAGACTATATGAATACCTTCAAAGACATCTCTTCTGCAACAGCCAGTAGGGATTTAAAAAAGGGGGTTGAGATGAAGTTGTTTCAAAGTGTTGGAGATAAAAATAAAACGCAGTATCACATCAAGTAGGCCTCCCATAAACCGAATCCCTCTTTCCCAACTACCTTTAACCCATGATCAACTGGAACTCGCCTACCCCTCCCCAAGCGCCTTTCATCGCGTCCATTTTCAATTACTACCTTTCTGACAACTTGGAAGGTTATGAAGAATACGATGTCCTAACGCTCGACCTCGTGAAGACAATGCCAGGGTACTTGGGTTACGAAAGCATGAAGAACAATGGCCGCGGGACTTTCATCAGCTACTGGAAAGACATGGAGGCCGTGCAGAACTGGGCACAACATCCCATTCATATCGAAGCCAAAAAACGGGGCGCCGCTTGGTACAAATACTACCACAGTATGATCGCTGAGGTATCAAGATTTCATTCGCATCACATTCAACTTTAATTTCCATCTTATTGGCGCAAATGATCCTGGGTTTTTGCAATACCAATTGAAAAAATATTGATTCTTTCTTCCCTATATTCGCTTTATTGACCCCGCACTATGAAAAACATCGCTCTCTTTCTGTTTCTCGCATTCAGCCTGCATTCTTTCTCACAATCACCGTCCTCCATCCCCTACCAAGCGGTGTTGCGTAACACCGACGGCTCTGTAATCGCCAACTCATCTGCAACAATCACCTTCAAAATACACGATACCACTGCATCAGGACCCGTTGTGTTTGAAGAAACACACACCACAACATCCAATGCACAAGGGTTAATTAGCTTGAATGTGGGCGAAGGTTCCGCTGTTTTTGGAACATTAAACGGTGTGAATTGGTCCACGGGAAATAAGTTTTTACAGGTGTCGATGAATACAGGAAATGGCAATGTGGACTTGGGTACTCAGCAAATGATGTCGGTTCCTTATGCCATACACGCCAACGATACTTACATGCGCGTAAGTGCAACTGGAGACTCACTGTTCATTGGTAATACTGTTACCATCGTCCCAGGCATCAGCGAGGCTAACCCGCCGGCCGTTGAGAGTATCTTGGATGCTGATGGAAATGCCTATACCTCTGTTGTAATTGGAACACAGGAGTGGCTGTCCCAAAACCTGAAAACATCCAAATATTGCAATGGTGACCCGCTCGTTACCGATCTCTTTTCGATTTCATGGCAATCATCATCTGTTGGAGCTTGGGCCTACTACAATGACGATCCTACAATGAACGACACATTTGGTAAATTGTACAACTTTTATGCAGTGACCGATACCCGTGGTGTTTGTCCATGCGGTTGGCACGTACCTACCACTATTGAGTGGAATACACTAACTGAATTTCTTGGAGGATCATCTGCATCAGGAGGAACTTTGAAGTCGACAACCGGTTGGAATGCCCCGAATACAGGTGCTACCAATTCTTCTGGATTTGGCGGCAAAGGGGGTGGTTACCGATTGAGCAATGGCAACTATAGCCAGCAAAATGTATATGGATACTTTTGGACGAAAAATACCTTTGGATCTGAAGGGGTATATCGGAGACTCAATTTCGATAGCGTGTCTGTTCCAAGTTTATTCTACTCCAAAAGAGGTGGATTAAGTGTGCGATGCCTAAAAGATTAATTTGATTATGAAAAAAATAAATCCTTCCACATTACTTCTCTCGTTCTTCCTTTCACTCCTCCTTTTCATCATCCCCTCCTTGGTTTTTTCTCAATCTCCTGCAGCGATTCC
>JBDLUK010000228.1:0-4168 GCA_039805365.1 Bacteroidota bacterium
GTGTTCCTGTCATCATCAATGGCATGGGCCTGCAACTTAATGGTGGTAGGGCGTGTAAGGAATTCCATGAACCCCGATTGGCCATTACTTGATACACTCAAATGAAAAAGAATCATGAGTGCGGCAAGTCGAAAATATTGTCTTTTTGAGGCCAAGTTGCTGATTTAGATATGACAAATATAAAGAATTTTCTTAGAATCCCACGATAAATGAGAATATCAGCGTACTTTCGCGGCGAATTTCGAATTATGCAAAAAATCAGAAACATCGCGATTATCGCACACGTTGACCATGGTAAAACCACTTTGGTGGACAAAATGCTATTGGCTGGAAAGCTTTTTAAAGAGCACGAAACATCAGAAGAATTGGTTTTGGATAACAACGATATCGAGCGCGAGCGTGGTATTACTATTTTGGCCAAAAACGTTTCTATTCCCTACAAAGGATACAAAATCAACATTATCGATACCCCCGGTCACAGTGACTTCGGAGGTGAGGTTGAACGTGTATTGAACATGGCGGAAGGTGCGTTGCTTTTGGTAGACGCCTTTGAAGGGGCTATGCCGCAAACGCGTTTTGTATTGCAAAAGGCTTTACAAATGGGATTGAAACCTATCGTGGTTGTCAATAAAGTAGATAAAGAAAACTGTACACCAGAAGAGGTACACGAACAAGTATTTGACTTGATGTTCAACCTAGGTGCAAACGAAGATCAATTGGACTTCCCAGTGGTTTATGGTTCTGCCAAAAACAACTGGATGGGATTGGATTGGAAAACACCAACGGGTACCATCGAGCCTTTATTGGACATGGTTATCGAAAAAATTCCTGCTCCTATTTCTCGTGAGGGTATTCCTCAAATGTTGGTTACTTCTTTGGATTACTCAACGTACACTGGTCGTATGGCCATCGGGAAATTGCACCGTGGTGAATTGAAGGCGGGTATGAACGTTTCTTTGGTAAAAAGAGATGGAGCCATCACCAAAGGTCGTATCAAAGAATTGTATGTATTTGAAGGTCTTGGAAAGCGTAAAGTAGATTCTGTTGTTTCAGGTGATATCTGTGCAATTAACGGAATTGAGAATTTTGAAATCGGTGACACATTCACAGATTTCGAGAATCCAGAAGCATTACCAAGTATCTCTGTTGATGAGCCAACAATGAGCATGTTGTTTACCATCAACGATTCTCCATTCTTCGGTAAGGAAGGAAAGTTTGTAACCAGCCGTCACATCAAGGATCGCTTGGAAAAAGAGTTGGAGAAGAATTTGGCATTGCGTGTTCAAGACACGGATAAAGCAGATCGTTTCAACGTTTTCGGGCGTGGTGTACTTCACTTGTCTGTATTGATTGAAACCATGCGTCGTGAAGGTTACGAATTACAAATTGGTCAGCCTCGCGTTATTTTGAAAGTAGTAGATGGAGTAAAGATGGAACCGATTGAAGAATTGACCATCGATTTGCCATCTGATATGGCAGGAACTGCAATCGAGTCTGTTTCTAAGCGCAAAGGTGAAATGAAAAACATGGAACCCAAAGGCGATAGAACAGTTATCGAATTTGAAATTCCATCTCGCGGTATCATCGGTTTAAGAAGTTATTTATTGACTGCAACGCAAGGTGAGGCGATCATGAACCACCGTTTCAAGGAGTATCAACCAATGAAGGATGAAATTCCTGGTCGTTTGAATGGTTCTTTGATTTCAATGGAAACTGGAAATGCTGTTGCGTATAGCATCAGTAACTTGCAAGACAGAGGTAAGTTCTTTGTTGAGGCAATGGAAGAGGTATACGAAGGTCAGGTAATTGGTGAGCACTCTCGTGACAATGACTTGGTGGTGAACGTTACAAAAACCAAGCAGTTGACCAATATGCGTGCTTCTGGTACGGATGCTAAAACTGTAATGGCTCCTCCTATCAAGTTTACTTTGGAAGAGGCATTGGAATACATCGGACCAGATGAATATGTAGAGGTTACACCAAAGTCTATTCGTTTGAGAAAGGTATACTTGAATGAAAACGATAGAAAGCGTTTCGGAAAGGATTTAGGAAAGTATTGATAGACTTTTATAAAGTAAAAAGGGTAGCATTTGCTACCCTTTTTTATTGCTCCATTTTAAGTAACGTCGATTTAGATCCTCTTGTACTTTTTTACAACGTCGTCTCCAAGGACCCTCTACCAACTCCTTGGCCTCTTGGATAATCTCCCAACACTCTGGAATCATCTCCGGGAATTTCTTTCCGCCCAATTCGATGACATTTAATGCCGCATATCGCACAGCTGCTTCAACATCAACTTCAAACATCCATTCTTTGGCTCGATCGAATAGAAGTCCAAATAGTTCGTGCTCTTCTGGTTTGAGCTGCAATAGAACCTTGAGTAATTCTCTTTTCACGGCGGCACTTAGGGGCCTATGAATGAGCGCCATCATCAATGGATCTCGGTACTGTTGAATAAATGCACACTCGCATTCCAATGCCGCTTTGTAAATAATCCATGCGGCTTTGTCTGCAGTTTTATCATCTGCTTGAATGCAGTATTGGAAGACCGCTTCAAAGTAATTTTGATCGGCTGCCGCAATTTGGCCAAAAAGAAGGGCGTCCTTGACGCCCATTCCTTTTTTTAATATCTCTTCGGAAAATTTATTTTCCATTTTTCTTGGTGTTCTTTTTTACAGGAGCAGCTTGGTGACCTCCTTCGTCTTCATAGTCTGTGCTCTTCATTCCTTCTGTATTGAGTTCTTTTCCGTCAATCAAATGCTCCAAGAACTTGTCAATTTGCTCTGCTCCAATACTCTTGGCGATGATTTTCATGTCTTGGTCCATTAGATAAACTTTTGGTGTAGAAGTAACATCCCAAGTGGTTCTATAATTCAAACTCAATAATGAGGTTTTCCCTTCTTGAATCAATTTGGTGGCCATCTCATTGGTCATGATTTCCTTGGTGTCACTGACGTTAATCCAATCCAAATTTTTCTCTTTTACAAATTTTACCCAACCTTCATTTTCCAATTCATTGCCTACCGCATAAACCACAAATCCTTTGTCTTTCCACTTGTGGTATACATCCAAGATCAATGGAATTTCTTTTTTACAATGCCCACAAGTACTTTCCCAAATCACAAGCAATGTGTATTTGCCTTTGTTCTTGTGCATAGAAACCCATTTGGTTTCTGAAGTATCTGGAAGAATAATGTCGGGTGCGATAGAACCGCAAAGGCAGTTTCTTTTTTTATCGGCAGCATCCTTCATGTCTTTCAAACTTTTTTCACTGCTCCAAGTGGCGCGACCTGAAGTGTAATAAGTGTCCACCAAGTTCACAAACAACTTGTCCATGCACATCACTTTGGATGTCTCAGACAAGTAAGTTGCTTGGTGCGTGACATATTTGAATAAATCAGGATTGTTTTCAACGCGTTTGATTAAGGCATTGACCTCAGTGATCATCGTATCTGGAATTTGAGGCAAAACCTTGGTCAAATATGTTTCCAAAATGCGATGGAACTGCTGATCACGCACCATTCGGGGATCAGTCAAATCGGTATTGTCCCAATAGTGTTTTCTAAAATACAAGTATTGCCACAATTGTTTTTTATCAGCGGACAAGGAATCTGGCGCGTCCAATGGTTTAACATCGATGGCCATTTTCAAGTATTTGCAGAACAAATTGGTGGGGTCAGAATTGATCAATTCCCACTGATATGCAGTCACTTCTTCGTTCAATTTTTCCAACTCAGTTCTGCACGATTTTTTTTCTTCTTCGCTCTTTAAACTATCCGCCAAACATTGATCCAACGGCGTACGGATTTTTAGTTTTTGATTAATTACCCGGATGAATTCAAAAAACTTTTGATTGGTTGCTGATTTTACAACCACAATTTTGGTAGGGTCAGCATCGGCTGTGCACGCAAACTCGACGTCTTCCTCAACGGCCATGAATTCGAAATAGCGAGGCCCCGGCATTACCAAAGCATACTTGCCACATTCTTCATAGGGCTTGCCTTTGAATTCAAATCGACCTTTGTTGTCTACTCTTGCAGTGTCGTTATAATACAACTGCTTGCCGTAATAATTGGCCAAGTAAATGGTAGTGTCTTTTAGCCCCTCGATATGACCATAAATCTTGTGCTTGACCTTGGGCTTAGGACCGACCGTATTTTTGTTCTGG
>JBDLUK010000229.1:0-2782 GCA_039805365.1 Bacteroidota bacterium
TCTTTCGGAACCAAAGTTCATGGCGCATTTCACTTACTGAACTCCGTGGTTTTCCTATCCATTTTAGGATGTTCATTGTTGAGTCTTCCCATGCTTATCATCAAGAATGAATTTGAAGACAACCAATTGATACAAAATTTATTCTTGGCTGCAACTGCATTCTTGGCCAGTTTCTTTATTCTGGCTTATTTCTATTGGGTGAGTCGTCCACCTGCTCCATTCTTCCAAAAATTCGGTCGCTTTGTTATCGACTTCCCCGCTTTCCTTTCTGTATCCATGGGATTGAGTTTACACAATGCCGTTGCTGTTATGGAAGGATTAACAGGAAAGAAATCGGCTTTTGTTCGTACACCCAAATTTGCTATTTCAACAGGTAAAAAAGGAACTTGGACCGACAAGAAATACCGTGCTGTGAAAATTGCTCCATTGACTTTCGTTGAAGCTTTCATGGTATTGTACTTCATGACCGGTTTGGTTTTGGCATTCTATTACGTGGATTTCGGTTTGTTCCCATTCCACTTGATGTTGACCATCGGTTACTTCTTTGTAACCTACTACAGCTTCAAACACGCCAAGCGCGGATAAATTTTAGGCTGTGCAACAGTCTTTGTTTCGTTTCAAGAGATTCATCCCCTGGTGGTTATCAGGGGTTTCTCTTTTTATAATAGCCCAATCATTTTCTCAAGGACAGCTCTATTTTGAGGTTCTGCAATCATCCGGCTGGTCTGGAATGTGGATTTTCTGGTCAAGTTTGCTTGGTAGTTTTATCATTCCCATATTATTTGCTCCGCTCTGGAATAAGTTACAACTGAGCCATGACAATCTTTTTTACTTGGAAAGGTTCCCCTCAGTTGGCGGTAAAATTCTATTTCATTTTAGACGCTACTATGTTGGCGTTTTGGTAACTGGTTTTTTGATGGCCTTTGGTCTTATCACTTTTGCCAAACTACTAACAGACTTGGGCTTTTTGGATTATACCACTGCCTTGATTTTTATTACCACCTCCTTGGCAGTTATCATCTTGATAAATAGTCTAGATTTTCAAGTCAAATGGGATCTTGGCGTATTTGTCCTTTATCTGATTTTCTTGTTATTGATCGCTATTTTTGTTTGGATTCCATTACTTCCTAAACATCCCGAAACATCTTTCGCTGACTTATTTCCCAATCAATCAGCGGGATGGCAGCATTGGTTGTTTTACATTGGATTTCAATGGTGGTCTACCAATCAGTTTGATGGTGGCAGTGTTGAAACCTCGCGCTTTACTGGAGTAGACAGACAACATGCCGCTAGAAAAAGTGCGATAGTCGCTGCATGCGCAAATGCAATAGCAACTGTTCTTGTTGCTATCACATCAAGCCTTTTGGCTAACCAAAAGGCCCCTTCCTTTTGGGTTGGGATTTTTAACTTGGTACCGGAAGAAATACATACATTGTTGATGTATGTAGCAGTTGGACTAATGACAGTTCAAGTTTTGGCATACTCCAATTGGGGAGCCGCAATGGTAATCAACGATCCTCAAGCGTCCATTTGGAAATCTCGAACAATACTTCTTGTACTCCTTCGCATTGCCTCAATAATCGCTTTTCAAAGTCAAAAATTATTGCCTCTAAGTCACTTTGTTTTTGCCATATCTGCTGGGGTTGCACCATTCTACATTCTGCGTTGGATATTTCCTTCAATAGGTCCTTGGACACAAATCATCGTGATGGTGACATCGCTCTTGGGAACGCTACTTTACGAATATATTTTCCCATTCAACTTTCAAGTTTTCCAACTGAATTTCGAAGAATCAAGAACTTTGATTGTAGGTACAATAACCATTTCTGTAGGATTGATCAGTTGGTCGATTTTCCCTTCGGGAGCACCTACCCCATTTTGGCTTTCCATTCAACCTACCCAAAAAGAATGGAGAAACAAATTAATGCAATCGCTACTGCTTGGAGTTATTCTGGTATTTGCAATACTTGGAATATTGTCTTTGTTGTAAAAAAAAAATCCCAGGACAAATCCCAGGATTTTAAACTAAAAACCGATCAACCGATTCACTGATTTACTATTACGGCATAAAAGGAAAATTCTTTCCAGGATAATAAGCCATCTTACCCAATTGCTCTTCAATACGCAACAACTGATTGTACTTTGCAATCCTGTCACTTCTTGAAGCCGAACCTGTTTTTATTTGACCGGTATTCAATGCAACGGCCAAATCTGCGATGGTTGTATCTTCTGTTTCTCCAGAACGATGACTCATGATACTGGTATAACCAGATCTGTGCGCCATATTAACTGCATCAATGGTTTCTGTCAATGTTCCAATTTGATTCACTTTAACCAAAATAGAATTGGCAATATTTTCATTGATTCCCTTGGCCAAACGATTGACATTGGTAACAAACAAATCATCACCGACCAATTGAACTTTATCACCTAAAGTTTCAGTCATCAATTTCCATCCATCCCAATCGTCTTCGGCGCAACCATCTTCAATACTCACGATGGGGTAACGCTTGCACCAATCTGCCCATACACCTACCATGTCCGCACTGGTCAACGATTCTCCAGTACTTTCAAGTTGGTACATTTTTTTCTCAGCATTGTAAAACTCAGTCGATGCACAATCCAAAGCGATACAAATGTCTACACCTGGTTTGTATCCTGCCGCCTCAATGGCTTGCATCACAACTTTCAGTGCATCTTCATTGCTTGCTAAGTTGGGTGCAAATCCACCTTCATCACCTACATTGGTCATGTGACCTTGCTTTTTCAACACCGCTTTTAG
>JBDLUK010000230.1:0-4275 GCA_039805365.1 Bacteroidota bacterium
TCCTTTAAAAAGTCACGATCATGGGATACCAGTAGCAAAGTTCCATCATACTGTTCCAAAGCTTGCTTTAATACTTCTTTCGAAACCAAATCCAAGTGATTGGTTGGTTCATCCATTACAAGAAAGTTATTTGGCTTTAATAGCAATTTACACAATGCCAATCTCGCCTTCTCTCCCCCGCTCAATACTTTTACTTTCTTATCTATTTCATCTTTACCAAATAAAAACGCACCGAGCATTGCTCTGATCTGGGTTCTAATCTCCCCTACTGCTTCATCATCTATGGTCTGAAATATTGTTTTTTCACCATCCAATTCTTCCGCTTGATTCTGCGCATAATATCCCATTTGAATAGCATGCCCCCACTCTATCTCTCCGTCATGCTGCAATTGATTGAGAATAATTTTAAGAAGGGTGGTTTTTCCAACTCCGTTTTTCCCCAAAAGAGCAATCTTCTCCCCTCGGTTAATCATGAATTCCAAATCAGAAAAAAGTCTTTTATCTCCAAAAGCTTTTCCCAATTTATGACCTTTCAAAATCACCTTTCCTGAATGAGGAGCAGGCGGGAATCTCATATTCAATGAAGTTGAATCAATATCATCTACTTCAACCTTTTCCAATTTATCCAACTTTCGAATCAATGTTTGAGCAAAAGCAGCCTTGTCTTTCTTTGCACGGAATTTATTGATCAACACTTGCGTCTTCTCAATATACTTCTGTTGGTTGATTGCCGCACTTTCGGCGCGTTCAATCTCTTCAAGTCTTTGCTCTATATACTTTGAATAAGAGAACTTGTAATCGTAAGTTTTTCCTTTAGAAATCTCTACGGTGCGCTTAGTTACCGCATCTAGGAATGCTCTATCGTGAGAAATCAAGACGATTGCTCCCTCGTAGTCTACCAAAAATTCTTCTAGCCATTGGATACTCTCTATATCCAAATGATTTGTAGGCTCATCCAGCAGTAACAAATCAGGGTTGCGCAACAATAATTTCCCCAACTGAACGCGCATTTTCCATCCACCACTGAATTCGGAAATACTTCTTTCAAAATCATCGGCTTTAAATCCTAAACCCAACAACACCCGCTCAATCTTCTCATCCATTTTGCTTGCATCTACCAAACTCAATCGATGACTGATATCCTCTATCTCTTCAATTTTATTGGCATAATCATCACTGGTATAATCTTCATGCACAGCAATGGCATCAATCAACTCATCCATTCTTGTCTGAAGCTCTAGGGTTTCAGAAAATGCTGAAGCCGCTTCCTGACGAACCGTCACGTCGTCTCGATGCTCCATTTCTTGGGCCAAGTATCCAACAGTTGTACCTCTTGTGAGTCCAATTGATCCCGATGTAGGATTTTGCAATCCTGCCAAAATTTTCAATAACGTTGACTTACCTGCTCCGTTCTTACCAACCAAACCCATTCTTTCACGGGGTCCGATAAATAATGTGATATTCTGAAATAGATCTCTCGATCCAAAACTTACTGTTAAATTTCCAATGGTTACCATGCGGATGCAAAAGTAGTGTTTGTAAAAAAGAAAAAGCCACCTTTCGGTGGCTTTTATCATCTAAGTTTTATTAATAGTGCCATAGATCGTGTTCAAATAGGAACAAATCCTCTTTGATGCGCTCACTTTCCAAAATTGCTTTCATCGGATCACGATAATACTCTTCAATTCTTCTATCGTAGACGTTCTCCTCTTTTACTACAAATGCAGAGAACATACGCTTTTGAAACAAATCATCAAAAGTGATAGGTTGAGAAGTGTTGTGCAAATTGAATACATCCGCATTTGCAAATAAATAACGACACTCTGGGAAATACAACCAAAATAATTTCTCTACTGACACACCTGCTGCCGTTTTTTTCTCAGCAACCGGAGCAATACCAATGATTCGTACGTATCGCTCTGAACGTTGCTTGTCAAAAATCCAATCTTCCTTTAATTCATAGCGAAGGATTTTATCCGCCTCAAGCTTGGTTTTGATTGTATCAGCAACCGTGCTGCCCATCAAATCTAAAGAATCTTGGGTCGGATCTGCAACAGATTTCAAAGGTACGATTTCGATGAAATTCAAAGCGTCATCAACCTCTTCAGGAGACATCGGCATTGTGAACTCATCATCTGGCAACAACATTGCGTTTACTGGCTTGTAAGCCGTGATTTGCCCTTGGTTGATTCCATCTGCAATCAAATCAAACAAACACTTTCTGTCCTTGATCGGTTTCACCGGATAGTACAAAGAGTAATTCATCTTTTGACGTAAATCAATTGCCTCCCAAATACGACGCTTCCACATAACATCAGCTTGACGCAAATGAGGGTAAGGAACTACGCGACGGGTAGGGTTATGTTCTGGAACATAAGCTCCATCCAACGCTGTTTGCGCTTGGGCAAACATGCTGGTAAGAACAGCGACCAATAAAACAACAATGTGCTTGTTCATAGTACTGAGTTGATTAGTTTACTTTTAATACAATTGGAGCCAAACGACGTGAACCACCAC
Source organism: Bacteroidota bacterium (assembly GCA_039805365.1). Classification (GTDB taxonomy): domain Bacteria; phylum Bacteroidota; class Bacteroidia; order Flavobacteriales_D; family Sanyastnellaceae; genus CAMCTV01. The sequence goes on from JBDLUK010000230.1 coordinate 2,518, forward strand.
CTGGACCTACAGCTGTGATGTTTGTCAAAGCCACAGTAGCGCCTGGTTTTACGTTTTGCAACAATTGCTTCATCTCTGGTGTGAATTGACTATTGCCTGACTTCTTCTCAACGGTTACAGAACCTGTGTTGATTGTCATGCTGAATCCTGTCACACTGTAACTGATTCCCTCAAAAATGAATGATTGATCCAAAACAGCCGCAACTGTTCCATTACTAATCAATTCACCACGAGAAATCGTATTATCCATTGGTTTCTTTCCAGCAAATACAGGATCTGGACTTGGAACGTTCTTCACGCGAAACTCTTTGCTACCCATGTTCTTGTTCTGTCCATTGACACTTGCACTTACTGAGATAACAGCTTTCTTCACATTTGCATCTGGCTTCGCAATGTAAGCTGCGCCACTTTTTGACAATTGACATCCTTGACATGAAGGTGTAATCGTTCCGTTAACACCTGGTACAGAAACCTCAATTGGGTTATCTAAACCAGAATACAACACGTTACACTTTGATGCACTGATTACAGCCATTGGCTCCATCACATAAAATGCAGGAATGATAAATGGGATATACTCAGGTTTACCATTCTTCATGTATTCAATTTGTCCTTTGAATGCATGCTCTCCAATACTCATACCGCCAGTATTACGCTTGAAATGACATTTACCATTGTTGTCAGACTCAGCTTCTGGAGAACCACCAGCTGGGAAAACAGTTGGTGACGCCTCTGGATCACACTCACCACCAATGTAAATCTTTGATTTACTTGAACGGTTAAATGCCGCCAAAAATACATCTGCTTCAAAATCTCCACCTTTGATTACTGCTCCACTTTTTGGAACAACCGCCACAGTGATATCCGAGAATTTCATATCCGTAGCATTGATACCTTGAGCCAAAGCCATACAGACGTTGTTCTTGATATTCATGACATCGGTTTCAATTTTCGTCATACTAGCTAAAACAGCTACCAAAGGCATGTGGAAGAAATTATTTACCTCCCATGACTCTTCTTTACCGTCTTTGTCCAAGAATGGTCCATCAAAATTGAAAGTACCCTTGATAGCTTCCTGAAGATCTTCTGGAAGTGTAAATGCCGCAGCACCGCTATCCGCACGTTGAATATTAATCTTCAACAAACGCTCTTTGAACTCAATCAAATGCTTTTTCAAATCGGTAGCAGAATAGGGATCAGCTCTCGGAGCTTCAGGAGCGTGACCAATCAACAACGAAGTGTTGTTTTGGTTTTCGTCCGGCTTTGATATAATCAATTTGCCTTCTGCATTCTTTGCATCAGGAGCAATTGCTATTTTACGATTGGAATCATTTGGATCCGGAATCATAAATTCATCAAATCCATCACCTGTTTCATTGGCCTTACTCGATGAAGCCATTACATGCGCTTTCATCGTTTCAATATAGTCAATCAACTCATCCGCCCATTTGTCCACATCACCAACAGCCTTCTGAAAAGGTACTGCCTTAGCACCTTCAGGACTTTTGTTGATGCCATCAATGGTGCGCTGAGATTTCTCTTCAAGGATAGTATTTGTTTTATTCAAACCATGGTTGATCTGAATAAATGCATTCAATACATCCTTGGAAATATTCATCGCCAACAAGGCAGTCAAGACCAGGTACATCATCCCGATCATCTTCTGCCGTGGGGTTTCTTTACCGCCTGCCATTCTAAAAAGTCTTTAAAAGATTTTTAATTCGTGTTTATTTCTAGAATTACTGACGTGCAGTACCC
>JBDLUK010000231.1:0-3218 GCA_039805365.1 Bacteroidota bacterium
CCGCCTCAATGGCTTGCATCACAACTTTCAGTGCATCTTCATTGCTTGCTAAGTTGGGTGCAAATCCACCTTCATCACCTACATTGGTCATGTGACCTTGCTTTTTCAACACCGCTTTTAGGTGATGAAAAACTTCGGCACCCATGCGCAAAGCTTCAGAGAAACGCTCTGCTCCAACTGGAACAATCATAAACTCTTGTACGTCTACCTTGTTGTCTGCATGCGCACCACCATTGATGATGTTCATCAAAGGAATTGGTAATGTGTTGGCATTAACGCCACCTACATAACGGTATAGCGGAAGACCTACAGAGTTTGCTGCAGCATGCGCAACAGCTAGAGATACACCCAAAATGGCATTGGCGCCCAAATTGGCTTTGTTGTCTGAACCGTCAATGCTACACATTGCACGGTCAATTAAATTCTGTTCAAAAATGGAAGCGCCTTGCAAAGCTTCGTTCAACGACGATACAACATTTTGTACCGCGCGCTCAACTCCTTTTCCAAGGTATCGCGACTTGTCGCCATCACGTAACTCAACGGCCTCGTGCATTCCTGTTGATGCACCAGAGGGTACCGCAGCCCTTCCCATCACGCCTTCTGCTGTGATCACTTCTACTTCTACTGTTGGATTGCCCCTGGAATCCAAAATTTGTCGGGCATGTACATTCGCTATTGTACTCATGATTAAAAAATTAGCGTGTTTACAGTAAGATATCTTACGTGGTAAAAATACTGCAGGAACGATTCCACTCCTATCAATAATTATTACTTATATCAATTCTCTTTGATGCGCCCATCCGGTGATAGAGTATCGATTTACCTTGGTTTCAAAAACTTCATGTTCCAATTCTGACATGAAGACAACAAGCCTTCCTGATATTGGCTCCACCTCGACGGTTTCACCATCCAAATAAATCATCAATTCTCCACCATCATTCTTCTTCCATGTTTCATTCAAATACAACACAAAAGAAACTCTTCGGGTTGAGGAAATTTGATGGCGATCCTTGTGCTTCTTATAAAAACCTCCCGACTGGTAAACAGCCAAATGGGCCTCCATATCATTCAAACCCAAGTAGAAATTGCGATTGATAACACTTTGAACTTGGTTAATTCTATCCCAATACACTTGAATCGCTGCACTATTGCTCTGCGCGTCTAGCCAACAAATCCAATCCCCTCTTTCCGTTTTGACTACTCGTTGCTCTGATCCTTTACCTACTCCTGCCTCTTTGAATTGACCTGAATTCATGCCTTGATCGGCCATGTTTCTCAAGGCCGCGATTTCCGCTGGGAACAAGAATTGATCTACAATCAAATATTTCTTTTCAGCGAAAAAATCCAATTGCTCCTCGGTCCAAATCATTTCCAATCCGCAATAAAAATATTGGTATCTCTTGTTCTTCCGTTGTGACGATTGCTGCACCAAACCAATTTCTTTCCATCCGGGGAAAACATAGGAAAAGAATCAAACTCCGTATCGTATGTTACTTGTTCTACTTTACCGGATTCGATATTCACCAAAAACATATTGAACGGAAAACCAATATTGCTTTTATAATTGCTACAAAACAAAATCGATCTACCGTCTGGTGTAAAGGTGGGAGACCAATTGGCATTGCCCAAATGGGTAATTTGCTTGGCATCACTTCCATCTGCATTGGCTACAAAAATTTCCAAGTTGGATGGTTCAACCAAGTCTTGGTTCAATAAGTCCTTGTATTTTCTAATGTCCTCCATTTGTGTGGGCCGTGATGCTCTCCAAACAATTTTGGTCCCATCAGGTGAAAATGTTGCTCCGCCATCATATCCCAAAGTACTCGTGATTTGCTTTACATTTCTTCCATCTATATCCATGGTATACAAATCCAAATCTCCATTTCTTAAACTGGTAAAAACAATTTTATCTCCTTTTGGGCTAACAGTGGCTTCGGCATCATACCTAGGAGATTGTGTAAGTGGAAACTTTATTTGTCCATTTAAATCAGCGACATAAATATCATAATCTGTATACAAAGGCCAAACATATTGACCCGGCTTTTTCTCCGGAACAGGAGGACAAGCCTCGGCTCCTTGGTGGGTAGAAGCATACAAAATGTGCTGCCCGTCTGGCATGTACCATGAACATGTCGTTCGACCCTTGCCTGTCGATATCATTTGTTTTCGCGTAGAATCACCTACTGCTTCCCATTTCAATGTGAAAATCTGATCACAGCCCACTCCCCATTTTGCATTGTCACTTTGGAATATCAGTGACTTACCATCTGGACTAAAATATGCTTCTGCATTATTTCCACCATAAGTAAGTTGACGGACATTGGTCAAGTGCTTTTCTTTCTTGTAATGAATGGGTTCATCAGATTGGGCCATTGCCACAATTGACAACCCCAAAAAACCAGATATCATCAACATATTTTTCATCATACAAAAAATTTTGGTTTAAAAAACAATTCGCTTTAAGGTCAAGAAAATAATTTTTATGTCTTCTACTATTCCTGCCTTGGGGATATACGCCAGATTGATTTTCAACTTGGCAGGCATGACGACATCAATATAAGTTTGCTCTGGATTCTCGCTCTCTCCCAAAAGCTTATTTTCCTCAAAATACTGCAAAGATGCATAATCCGTTATGCCTGGTTTAACCAGCAAAACCTTTTTTTGCTCTTCGTTGTACATCAGGACATATTTTTCTACTTCTGGTCGAGGTCCAACCAAACTCATATTACCGATCAAAACATTCCAGAGTTGCGGCAATTCATCAATCTTGTATTTACGAATCCAACTACCCACACGGGTAATTCGTGGATCTTGGCCAACAGTCAATTGCAAATCATCCATTTTTCTGATGCGCATGGATCGGAACTTAACCATATTGAACTTTTTTCCATTTCTCCCCACACGAACTTGCCAATAGAATGGAGAATGAAAATCCTCTTTCCAAATCAAAAAAGACAGCAACAATCCCGCTGGAATCAAAATGACTATTCCAATCAAAGAACAGCCTATGTCAAACAATCGCTTCATGCAAATTGGGCGTTGACATAATCAACAATCTCTTCAATTATCCAATTCACTTGCTCATTCTCTAAGTCAAAATAAACGGGTAACGAAATTTCGTTTTCAAACTGAGCGAAAGCATTCGGAAAATCCGATTCGCTGAAACCTAAGCTTTTGTAATAACTCAATCGAGGCAATGGTTGAAAGTGAACATTTGT
>JBDLUK010000232.1:0-3508 GCA_039805365.1 Bacteroidota bacterium
TATGCGCAATATTGGAACCGCACCACTCCCGCGGTGGTAGCTGCTTCCACGCGCATCGCAACGGTAAGTCAATATTCAAAATCTGATATTGCCCACACCTACCGTGTGCCATTGGATAAGATCGATGTCTTGTGCAATGGCGTCAATCCGTTGAACATCACTGGTGATACCAAAAGACAACCCTATTTTGTTTTTGTGGGATCCTTGCATCCCCGAAAAAATTTGGAAAATACCTTGCGCGCATTTCAAATCTTTCAAAAAAATCATCCCGAATTTCAATTGAAAATCGTTGGAGAGTCGATGTTTGATGGTCACCAAAGCCAAGCGCTAAAAGGGGTGGAATATTTGGGGCGAATTGCTCATGAGGATTTGTTTCCGCTACTTGGACAATCGTCTGGGTTGTTGATGGTGAGTCACTTTGAGGGCTTTGGTATTCCGATTCTAGAGGCCCTACAATGCAATGTTCCTGTTTTGGCAGGCAACAACACCAGTATGCCTGAAATAGGCGGTAAATGCGCGGTGTATGCCCATTCTAAAAATGTACAAGAGATTGCTGATCAAATGCACCAACTTTTGTCCGTTGATGTGCAGGACAACGACTGGCAAAATGAGCGCAATAGAATTCTAGAAAAATACACTTGGGAAAATGCCGCAGCGCTGCTGTGGACGAGCATTTTAAAAACCTTGGAGGATGCTGCAAAATAGATTTTCGGAAAACTACATCGAAGTAGGTTGTGACGAAGCGGGTCGTGGATGCCTTGCTGGACCCGTGTTTGCCGGCGCTGTAATTCTTCCCGATGATTTTTACCATCCTCTGCTCAACGATTCCAAACAACTCACAGAAAAACAACGAGAGCTCCTTCGCCCGATTATTGAGAAAGAAGCCATTGAATGGGCTGTGGTTGCTGTATCAGCAGAGGAGATTGATCAAATCAATATTCTCAACGCCTCCATCATCGGGATGCACCGCTGTGTGGATCAATTGAACACACGACCCGAATTGATTTTGGTGGACGGGAATCGCTTCAAGCCCTATGTGGGCATTGTGCACCAATGCATCGTCAAAGGCGATAGCAAATTCACTTCTATAGCCGCCGCCTCTATTCTGGCCAAGACACACCGTGATGAATACATGGAAAAAATCGACCGTGAATTTCCGATGTACAAGTGGTCGGTCAACAAAGGTTACCCTACCAAAGACCATCGCGCTGCAATAGCCGAGCATGGCACGACACCGCACCACCGAATGACCTTTAAATTGCTCTAAGCGCGATATTTGATTTTCTTGGTCCATCGCAACGATGGCATCTCGACAACGCGATAAAACAACGCTGCCAACAAGATGGCTCCAACTTGGATGCCGATGAAAACGACCAATGATCCAGTCTCTGTTTTCGAATATTGATAAAACCAATAATTCGCCATCGAGATCACAAACCAATGCGTGAGATAGAAAGAATAAGAAACCTCACCCAACGCATCCAAATAAGGAATCTTTCTACGCACCGCATAAATCAACAACGCCGTAACAATGGCCACTGTCGCCAAGCGAAAAGACAAGCCGTGCAGATGTCCTGTGATATACAACGCTGCAAATGACGTCACCACCAATCCAATCCAAAATTCGGATTCGCCTATTCTTCCTTTCAATCGCAGATACAAGTAGTAACCCAAAGTGAAAACAGGCAAGTGGAAGAACAATTCCAGCTTCACATATCGTCCCGTAAAAAACTGTGACAGCAAGGCCAAAGCCAATCCGCCAAATAGCGCAGTAGTGCGAATCGTGCGGTTTTGATGAGCAATCAATGGGAAAAAAAGCGCGAGATAAATGTAGAATTGAAATTCAACGAACAGGGTCCAATACACATCGTTGATCCACTTCTCACCAAAGAATGGTGCGGTAAATAACACGCTGTGCATCATCTTGTGCAAGATCACTGGATTGGTAAATCCTTGCAATCCAACAAATCCAAACGTGCAAATAATCACCGAAACCAAGAAGGGCGGATACAAACGCAACCAGCGCTTGATCAAAAAACGATCAGCGTTTTTCCACTGGTATTTTCCGGCATCCATCGACCATGGCAATACCACTCCACTGATAACAAAGAAGACATAAACTCCTTCTTGCCCAATGTCGAAGAAACGATAAAGCCCAGGGTAAAACTCTTTGACCAAAAACGAAGCATGAAATAAACACACCATCCACGCGGCAATTCCACGCAAAGCATTCAGCAAGTCCAATTGATTCTTCTGCTCCATTATCGCCAAAGATACGTGTTAACCTATCTTCGTGGAAAATACAATTCGCGTGCTCGCCCATTCCGTTGTTCAATTCATTCAAATCATCCTGAAATCAAGTGGCAACAGCCCTTTGAGAGAATGCGCGCGGCATAGCTTGTTGTACAATATGTCCTATCGCTTGGATGCAACAGCCAAGAGCGATCGATGGATTGGATTCAGGGAATGGTACCGACACGGTTGGAAAAAACATGACCATGATGTGCCCTTTAAGACAACATCAGCTCCTGAATCTGCCCACTTGTTGATTACTTGGAATCATCTCAAAGACCCGGGATCATTGGAATACGTCAACAAACACGACGCCCTACAAGTATCGCATTTCCTGGGAAAAGATGAAATTCATCTTTCACACACATCATCTTCATTCTTTTCAATCCTGTTGTGGCATTGCTTCGCGATGTGGATGGCCATTCGGTGTTTTTGTTTTTCAAAACAACGACCCAATTATGCGCTGATGATTCGGGAATCGCTTGAAATGGCCTTTGTACTGAACCTTTGTGAAAAAGAAAACATTGAACGAGTATCCTTCTTTCATCCGTATGAAATCGACAGCAATTTGCTATCACTCGCTTTGATGGAGCGCCAAATCAAGATACAATTCATCCCATCTATCATTCCGCTTTACGTGCACAACCACCATTTGGTTTGTGACGAATTGGTGATCACCTCTCCTTATCAATTGGAAGAAATCAAACACCAATTTTCATCCAGCATTTTCTACAAGTCGCTCAAATATTGGGCTGCTGAGTCGTTGGATGAATCGATTCTAAAAAATCCCAACTGGAATACTTCTTCTGAAAATCAAAACACATTGGCGTTTTATTCGCATGGTCAATGGCTACGCAATCAATTGCAACGCGCCGACAACGGCTTAAATCTTGAAAATACCGAAGAGCAACTCTTGCAGATGCTCGCTTCACTGGTTGCTGAAACAGGAATGAAACTCACCGTTTTTCTTCATCCCTTGGAGAAAAAGCACCTCGAAAAAACCAAGGCATACTACAGCAATCATTTGTCCATTGACTTTGAATATGGGTCATTGGAAAAGCGCTCTGCGCAAACGTTTGAACAATTCCATTGGGGAATTGGCGCTTTGTCTTCCGTGATTTTTGAACGTCTTTTGATGGGACACAAAACCATTCTGTTTCATCCACCGGCCTACATTTTTCCGCTTGCTTCATCGACCCTAAAAAATATTACCCTC
>JBDLUK010000233.1:0-21655 GCA_039805365.1 Bacteroidota bacterium
GGTTCTGGAACAGGAATGACACTTTGGTTGATTTCAATGGTTCTTTTCGTTGCATCTTCCTTGTTGGGTGGTTTGAATTACATCGTGACCATTTTGAACTTGAGAACAAAAGGAATGAAAATGACCCGTTTGCCTTTGACCATTTGGGCATTGTTGGTTACTGCAATTTTAGGTGTTCTTTCTTTCCCAGTTTTGGTTTCTTGCGTGGTATTGTTGATCATGGACCGTACAATGGGAACAGCGTTTTATTTGTCGGATATCTTTATTCAGGGCGAAGCACTTGACGTAACCGGTGGTTCTCCGATTTTGTATCAACATTTGTTTTGGTTCTTAGGTCACCCAGAAGTATATATCGTATTGTTACCAGCATTGGGTATTTCTTCAGAGGTTATCGCTACCAACTCTCGCAAACCAATCTTTGGTTACAAAGCGATGATTGGATCAATCTTAGCGATCGGATTTTTGTCTTTCATTGTATGGGGTCACCATATGTATGTAACCGGTATGAATCCTTTCATAGGATCAGTATTCGTTTTCACTACACTTTTGATTGCCATCCCATCAGCGGTAAAAGCATTTAACTACATTACAACTTTGTGGCAAGGTAATATCAAGTTTACCCCTGCAATGATGTTCTCAGTTGGTTTGGTGAGTACATTTGTTACGGGTGGTTTAACGGGTATCATTTTGGCTGACTCGGCATTGGATGTTAACGTGCATGATACGTATTTCGTAGTAGCTCACTTCCACATTGTAATGGGTATGTCTGCTATTTTTGGTATGCTTGCCGGTGTTTACCATTGGTTCCCAAAAATGTATGGTAGAATGATGAACTCTAAATTGGGATATGCTCATTTTTGGTTGACCATGATTTGTGGATTTGGCGTATTCTTCCCAATGCACTTTGTTGGGATAGCAGGAGCTCCTCGTCGTTATTATGATTATTCTGAGTTTGATTACTTGGATAAAGTAATTGAATTGAACCCTATGATTTCGACTTTCGCAATCATTGGCGGTGCAGCTCAATTGTTGTTCCTTTTCAACTTCTTCCATAGCATTTGGTATGGTCAGAAGGCGACTCAAAACCCATGGAAATCCAACACTTTGGAGTGGACTACACCAGTTCAACATGTTCATGGCAACTGGCCAGGGGCATTGCCAGAGGTTCACCGTTGGGCTTATGATTACTCAAACCCAGAACATGAAGAGGATTTCGTGCCTCAAATCGTTCCATTGAAGCAAGGTGAGCACGCTCATTAATCAAATATTGTCACAGTTAAAAATCCGCAACGCATTGTTGCGGATTTTTTGTTTAGGGCTGAATTTCCTCACATTGAATGCAATAGGACAGACCATTCAATTGGGAAGAACATTGGAGGATTTAATGCACCAGAAGCCGACTCCAGCTTTCAAATGGGACACACAAAATTCTTTTATAACAGGTAAGAGTGTTAAGGTGCAATCTTTAAAGGCAGGTGCAACATTTGGGGATCAACTTACTGTGGGAATGGGCTATCATTGGTTGCAGTCGGATATCACACAGGAGGTGAAGGGATATCGCGATGCACTGCCTATGAAAATGCGGTACATCTCTGTTTTTGGAGAGTTTGTGTTTTATAACAAAGGAAATTGGGAAGGTATTATCCCGGTTCAGTTTGGCTATGGGCATTCTTTTCTTCAAACAATTCCTGAGCAAGGCAAGCCTGTAAAGTTGTACAAGGAGAAGGTATTGCTATACGAACCCAATATCACCATAGAGTACAAATTCTCACCTTGGATTGGAATCGGCGCGGGTTATGGGTATAGAATCATGCTAAAGAACAACCCAAATATTACCCAAAATTTTTATGCCCCTCTTTATGTTTTTCGAATGAGAATTTTATTTGGCGAACTTTATTCGCGATATGGGCATTTGTTCCAAGATGAAATAGAGTAATTTTGGTTCATGTCAGAATTTGATATTCGTAGTGAGGCCGAACAAAATGGCGAAAGAGACTTTGAAAGGGCATTGCGCCCCAAAGTTTTTGATGATTTTACTGGTCAACGTCAAGTATTGGAGAATCTTCAAATTTTTGTCTCTGCGGCTAAATTGCGTTCAGAAAGTTTAGATCATGTATTGCTCCATGGCCCTCCTGGTTTGGGAAAGACAACTTTGGCCAATATCATCGCCAACGAAATGGGCGTTGGTATCAAAACCACCTCAGGTCCTGTTCTAGACAAACCCGCCGATTTAGCCGGATTACTTACCAATTTGGAGGAAAATGATGTTCTTTTTATCGATGAAATCCATCGACTGAGTCCCGTAATTGAGGAATATCTGTATTCTGCCATGGAGGATTTTAGGATTGATTTGGTGATTGATACAGGCCCCAATGCGAGGTCTGTGCAAATTGCTTTGAATCCCTTCACATTGGTCGGCGCTACAACGCGCTCAGGATTGCTCACAGCACCTTTGCGTGCTCGATTCGGAATCAATTCGAGGTTGGCATATTATGATGCAAAATTATTGACGGATATCGTCACAAGAAGTGCGCATATATTACAAATCCCAATACAGGAGGAGGCCGCTTTTGAAATGGCGAGAAGAAGTAGAGGAACACCTCGTATTGCCAATGCTTTGTTGCGACGAGTTCGGGATTTTGCACAGATCAAAGGGGATGGAACCATCACGCTTGAAATTACAAAAATGGCGTTGAGTGCATTGAATGTCGATACATATGGCTTGGATGAGATGGATAATAAAATTTTGATGACACTATTGGACAAGTTCAATGGAGGTCCTGTGGGACTTACTACGGTAGCTACAGCGGTGGGTGAGGATGCAGGCACCATCGAAGAAGTATATGAGCCGTTTTTAATTCAAGAAGGATTTTTAATTCGAACGCCTCGTGGTCGTCAGTTGACAGATAAGACCTACCAACATCTTGGAAAGGGAAGGTCGGCAAGCTCGGGACAATTGTTTTAGTATGAATTGGATTGCAGTCCGCAGAAATGAGCAGCTCAAACAATGGGCGGGTGAATTGGGATTTTTAGATTGTGGCGCAAGCAAAGCAGATTTTTTAGCTGAGGAAGCACCTCGCTTGGAAAATTGGTTAAAAAGCCAATCTCATGGCGAGATGCAGTACATGGAAAATCATTTTGACAAACGGTTAGATCCACGTCTTTTGCTCCCTGGGACTAAAACAGTGATTTCACTATTGTACAATTATTTTCCAACTCATCAACAACCCAAGGATGTTCCGCAAATTTCCAAGTATGCTTATGGTGAAGATTATCATTTCGTTGTAAAGGATAAACTAAAATTATTGTGGGAGAAAATGAGTGAGGAGTGGGGACAAATTGAAGGACGTTTTTTTGTTGATAGTGCGCCAGTTCTGGAACGTGCTTGGGCAGTAAAGTCAGGATTGGGATGGCAAGGAAAAAATGGCAATCTGATTCAGAAACGCGCGGGATCATTTTTTTTTCTGGCGGAGATAATTGTTGATATTGAAATTGCGGAAGATGCACCCACCACAGACCATTGTGGTTCTTGCACCAAATGCATTGATGCCTGTCCTACGGATGCCATTGTTTCCCCTCATGTTGTGGATGGTTCAAGGTGTATTTCTTATTTCACAATCGAATTAAAGAATGCAATAGACAACAGTTGGAAAGGGCAATGGGATGATTGGGTTTTTGGTTGTGATATATGCCAAGATGTTTGTCCATGGAATAGGTTTTCAAAACCGACGGGTGAGAGCCGTTTCAATTATCGCTCGGAAATTCTCGATAAAAATTGGGAGGATTGGAAGCATACAACTGAAGAAGAGTTTATTAAGCTAACCAAGGGAAGTCCATTGTCCAGGACCAAATGGACCGGAATGATGAAAAATCTCAGCCTTTTTGAGTGAATCAAAAAGAATCGTTGTTTTTTTACTGAAACTATTTTACATTTATAGCGTTAAATGACCGAAAATCTAAGTAAAAGAAATTCTATGAAAAAGAAAATAGTCGGATTGGCAATGGTAGGACTCGTTGGTTTTGCTGCTGTTCAATTCACATCTTGCTCAGGGTGTCAGCAAGCCAAGACAGAGCAGCCGACCATGGATGCCAAGAAAGATTCAATGGATCAGGCTCGTGTTGAGCAATTAAAAAAGATTTTCTTTAATATCCCATCCCCAGTAGAAATGGCATCTTTGATCAAAGATCAAGGATACACCTACGATAAGAAAATGTTGAATGGTGTCGAGAATGTCGACAAATATTTGGGAGAAGTAAAGCAAGCTGTGAATTTGGGAATATACGGTGCTGACTTGAGCTACGCTTCTATCTTTGATCAAAAGCAAGAGAGCATGACCTATTTTGCGGCAGCCAAGAAATTGGCTTCGGCTATGGCGATTGAGGGCGGTATCAATGATTCCACCATTACAAAGTTGGCAGAGTACCAAGATAATCGCGATAGCGTTTTGAAGATTGTCACGGACGCTTATGCAGACTTGAATGGTTACTTGAAAGAGAACAACAGAATTGAAGTTTCTGCTTTGGTTATTTCTGGGGGATGGTTAGAAGCTTTGCACCTTTGCTTACAATATTCTGAAAAACCGAACTCAACCTTGATTCGTCAGCGAATCGGAGAGCAAAAAATGGTTTTAGAGAATTTACTTAAGTACTATGAAAGCTTTGACAACAAGCCATCTTTGGCTGAAATGAAAGCTGATTTAATGGAAATTCAAAAAGAGTTGAACAAAGTTGAAATAACTTCTGAGAAAACTACGGTTACCAAAGGAAAGGATGGCGTAATGACCATCGGTAACAATTCCAAAACCAATGTGAAGGACGATACATTAAAATCACTTAATGTATTGGTGAAAAAGATCAGATCTAAATACGTAGCTTAACTTTTAAGGAGATGAAGAAATTAATAGCATCAATATTTTTCTTAGCGTTGGTCTCTATGGGAGCCAGTGCACAATGTCGTGCGTTTACTAAGAATCGTGTATTACCCAACTTGTCAGGGTTTATCCAAAACGAAAATTACAATGCAGCACTTTTCATGGAAGGTGATGAAGCGGAGTTGTTGATGACCTTCTATGGTGGTAAAGATTATCGCTTGGTGGTAATGGCGCATCCAGTATTGCCGGAAGTTGAGTTTGAGGTATTGGATACCAATGATGAGTTGTTGTATACCAATAAGACAGCGGGTAACAAGAATGTTTTCGATTTCAGAATGTCTAGCACGCAGCAGTTGAAAGTGCGTGTTCGTGTACCAGATTCAAAGGGCACTATGGTTCGCCAAGGTTGTGTGACCATCGTTGCTGGACACAAGCAGTCTTAAGCTATAAAATGATACAATAAAAAAGGGCTCATTTGAGCCCTTTTTTATTGCCAAGATATATCTCCAGCCTGAAACAATTCAAGACCTTGTTCTGTAATCATTTTTAATCTTCCCCATTCATCAACGCCTGAGATTACACCACGGATGTTTTTTCCCTGATGTAAAAAAAGTCTCTGTCGGTTGATTCCAAAAAGATGTATCAAATATTCGCTTTCAATTTCTTCGTTGTTTTCCCACCGATTGAAATAATCAATAATGTTTCGATGTACGACCTCTAAAATTTCATCTACACTCATTTTCAAATCACCATTTGTTGCCACTAGGGAAGTGGCTTTTGGAGATAAAAATGTTGTCTGAAAAACGTTGATTCCAACCCCGCATATCAAAGTGGCCGTTTTGTCAGCATGAAGATGCGTTTCAATCAGGGTTCCTGATATTTTCTTTTCTTCGATGAAAATGTCATTCGGCCATTTTATGGTAACAGAATTCTCCGGCAAGTAGGATGCAATAGAATCCCGAATGGCCAATGAAATCGCTTTGTTTAACAAAACAATTTTTTCAAAATTAGAGTCATTCAAATGAAGGATCCAACTTGCTGTGAGATTTTGACCAGGTTCAGCTTCCCAGTTATTGGTTCGTTGTCCCCTGCCTTGTTTTTGATGCAATGCCGAAATGACAGTTCCATGCGGAACTTTGCCCTCCAAAAGCAGTTTGGCTGCATAGTTGTTCGTTGAATCAACCTCAGACAGTGAAATACGGTTAATTTCCATTATTCTACGAAGATAATCGGGTTTTTTCATAGGACTGAAGTTGTACATTTGCAGTAATTAAGAATCATGGCGAAAAAAGTAAAAAAAGCAGGCGAGGAACAACTTATTGATATTGTTGTTCAAGGCATGCAAGAATTAAAGGCAAAGAATATTGTGATATTGGATTTGCGCAAGTTGGAAACTGCAATGGCAGACTATTTTGTAATTGCTTCAGGAAGTAGTAGCACGCATGTAGAGGCCATTGCTAACTCAGTAGATAAATTCACCGAAGAGCATTTGGATGAATCTCCCAGAAGGGTTGAGGGGAAAAGAAATGGCAAGTGGGTATTGATGGATTATTTCAACACCATAGTTCACGTGTTTGACGAAGAGACAAGAGATTTCTTTGCTATCGAGCAGCTTTGGGGAGATGGTGAGTTTACAAGAATTCAAGATTAATATTGTTATAAATGTCAAAGGAAGGAAATAAGCAAGGCAAACCAAAAATGCCAGAGACTCCAAAGAATATCAATTTCTATTGGATCTATGGTGTGATTGCGGTCATTCTAATTGGAATGATGTTCTTCAATGGATCTAGCGATGGTCGTGAGACTGATTTCGCAAGATTTAAGCAATTCTCATCACGCCACTTGATTGAGAAAGTGGAGTATGATGGAAGTACTGCAATGATTTATCTGAATCAAGCGGGAAAGGATTCTTTGAAGAATGAACTTGGCGATGCCAATGGTGTAAAAGGATTTACGCGAAGCGCGGAGTATTGGTTTAATATTCCTCCTGGAGAAGAGTTTGTAAAAGAAATTCAGCAATCGGGAGAGCAGCATGGCTTCATGGTGCATTACCAACCGCCCAACGAAACTGCACAAGGATTGATTTGGTGGATTGTGATGTTGGGCGTCATGATTCTTGGATGGGTTTTCATCATGCGTCGCATGGGCGGCGGTGGCGGCGGTGGTGGCGGCCAAATATTCAATATCGGAAAATCCAAAGCCACTTTGTTTGAAAAGGGCAAAGGAACGCAGGTTACTTTTAACGATGTAGCGGGATTAGAAGGAGCAAAGGAAGAAGTTCAGGAAATCGTTGATTTTTTAAAACATCCAAAGAAGTACACCGATTTGGGAGCTAAGATTCCGAAAGGAGCTTTGCTAGTTGGCCCTCCAGGAACTGGAAAGACATTGTTGGCTAAGGCAGTTGCTGGAGAAGCACAAGTCCCTTTCTTTAGTTTGTCAGGGTCTGATTTTGTTGAGATGTTTGTTGGGGTTGGAGCAAGTAGAGTTCGAGATTTATTTCGTCAGGCAAAAGAAAAAGCACCAGCGATTATTTTCATTGATGAGATTGATGCGATAGGAAGAGCAAGAAGCAAGAATATCAATTTCGGTAGCAACGATGAGCGTGAGAATACGTTGAATCAATTGCTTACGGAGATGGATGGTTTTGGAACCAATTCTGGTGTGATCATCTTGGCGGCAACGAACCGAGCAGATATCCTCGATAAAGCTTTGTTGCGTGCTGGTCGTTTTGACAGACAGATTTATGTGGATATGCCAGACATCAAAGAGCGTGTGCAGATCTTTAAAGTTCATCTTGAAAAGGTGAAGAAAGATGATACCGTGGATGTTGAATTTATGGCAAAACAAACTCCTGGATTCAGCGGTGCAGATATAGCCAATGTATGCAACGAGGCAGCATTGATTGCAGCTAGAAAAGGTCATACGGCAGTAGGGAAACAGGATTTCTTGGATGCAGTAGATAGAATCATAGGAGGATTGGAGAAGAAGAATAAGATTATTACCATTGAAGAGAAGAAAACGATTGCATACCATGAAAGTGGTCATGCTATTGTAAGTTGGTTGTTGCGTTATGCTTCACCATTGGTAAAGGTTACCATTGTTCCAAGAGGAAAATCTTTGGGTGCAGCTTGGTATTTACCTGAGGAACGACAAATTACGACAACCGAGCAAATACTGGATGATATGTGCGCTGCTTTAGGCGGTCGCGCTGCGGAGGAGGTTGCTTTTGGTAAAATCTCAACCGGTGCTTTATCTGATTTAGAGAAGGTGACAAAGCAAGCATATGCAATGGTGACGATTTATGGCTTAAATGACAAAATCGGTAACCGCAGTTATTATGACAGCTCTGGTGAATCTCAGTTTCAAAAACCTTATTCCGATGAGACGGCAAGAATCATTGACGAGGAAACGAGCAAAATCATTGAAGGAGCCTATATCAAAGCCAAGGAGTTGCTATCAGAAAATAGAGATCAACTAGATCAATTGGCTGCCAAGCTTTTGGAAAAAGAGGTTATTTTTAAAGATGATTTAGAAGCGGTATTGGGAATTAGACCTTGGGATGATGAGCCCAAGGTAGAGCAAGAAAAAGAGATTGCATCTGATGCATCAACTGAGAATCTACCGGAAGCTCCAAAGACTGAAGATAACAGCGAAACCCATCCTGAAGGAGGAATCAATGAGTAATTTGGCACTTCGCTCCATAACAGGTTTAATTTTTGGCTTGGCCATGATTGGTGCCTTTTGGTGGGGACCAACTGCTACTGCAATCCTTTTCCTGCTATGGACATTTGTTGGATCTCATGAGTTTTATCAATTGACAGGAGCCTCCTCTCACCGAGCTTGGGGAGGGATCTTGTTGGGCGTAGGCTTTTATATTTATTTTTTTCTAATTGGATCCGGAGTTCTTCAGTTCCAACATCTCGTTTATCTTCTTCCTGTTTTGGTGATTTTAATTGGTTTGGAGTTGGTGGTTTTAAGACCACATTTTGCCATGGATTTTGCCCGAGTATTAATGGGCTGGGTATATGTGGCATTGCCAATGTCTTTGGTGAGTTCATATGCATTTATTCCAGGTGATTATTCGTTTTGGCTTCCCATGTCCTTCTTTGCATTGCTTTGGGTGAATGACAGTGGAGCATATGCGGTTGGTCGATTATTGGGCAGAACCAAGTTGTTTGAAAAAGTTTCACCCAAAAAGACATGGGAAGGTTTTATAGGAGGATTAATTGCTACAGTTTTATGTGGTTTGTTGTTTTCTAAAATTGAATTGGTCCAAAATGAATTGGTTTTGATGACAACGGCAGATTGGATTTTATTGGCCGTGATTATTTCAATTTTTGGAACCATCGGAGATTTGGTAGAATCACATTTGAAAAGGACTGCAAATGTCAAAGATTCAGGCGTTTTGATACCTGGACACGGGGGAGTTTTAGATCGTTTTGACGGTTATTTGTTGGCCATGCCAATGGCGTATACATTTGTTTATATAATTTATCATTTATGACAATTCACAAAGAAGGAAGATCTTGGGTCTTAATCTCAACTGTTGCGTTGGGATTGGTAATTACTTATTTCAATGTTTCATCCCCTGACTGGTTTTGGTTGAAACTTTTATTGGTGGCAACAGTTGCTTTTTTTTGGTTGGCCTTTGTTCAGTTTTTCAGACTACCCAAGCGTACAAATCTTGCAACTTCAAATCAATTGGTCGCTCCGTGTGATGGTAAAGTTGTGGTCATTGAAGAAGTTGAAGAACCAGAGTATTTTAAGGATAAGAGGATTCAAGTTTCTATTTTCATGTCACCCATAAATGTACATGCAAACTGGACGCCTTGCGAAGGAGAGGTCAGCTATGTTAAGTATCATCCTGGTAAATTTTTGGTTGCATGGCATCCCAAAAGTTCTACTGAAAATGAGAGATCAACTGTAGTGGTAAAATCACATAATGGTAAAGAAGTTCTTTTTAGGCAAATTGCAGGAGCAGTAGCTCGCCGCATTTGCTATTATGTACAACCAGGTCAGAAAATTGAAAAAGGAAGTGAGTTTGGTTTCATTAAGTTCGGAAGCCGTGTCGATTTGTACTTTCCACTAGATACCAAAATACATTGTAAAATTGGAGATGTAACTACCGGAAACGAGACGGTAATTGCTGAATGGTAATCAATCAAAAGTGAAATAAAAAAGGAGGCATTTGCCTCCTTTTTTATTTGATATAAATGATCTTTTCGATTACTTAATAAATTCTGCATCTTTGATGGTCGTGCTCACCGCATTAACGCAAAGTACAGGAATTTGAGCATCATTGTTAATGACATTTTGCTCTTCAGATGAGCTGAACATACCCATAAAACCGCTATCATGCGAGTTCACGATGCAGATTAAATCAGCCTCAATCGCAGCGGAGTATTTGATCATTGATTTTACAAAACCATCGCTCTTAGAATCCGTAACTTCAACTTCATATGCAATTCCTCTACCTTCTAGGTATTCAGCGGCATATTTGATATTTCTCTCCAATTGATTGCGCAAGAATTCATCTGTCTCATTTGGAGAAACCAAGAAGACTTTTGAATTGAAGTACTTGGCCATATTTCCTACAGAAGTTAATTTCTGCTTGGTCTCTTTGTGCAAATCCATTGGAACTACCAATTTGTGATAGCCGTGTGGACGGATAGTTCTTTCTTGCGTTACGATAAAAGGAACCAAAGATTCAGTAACGATTTTTAGGGCTCGGCTTCCAGTTAGGAATTGCATTCCACGGATTCCATGGGTGCCCATGATGATCAAATCAGCTTCCATCTCAGAAGATACTTTATCAATATCTTCGAAGATGTTTCCGATACGAACAATCGTTTCGATGTTTTCATTTTTCTCTGTTCTTACCCATTCTTTCAAGGCTTGCATTTTTTGCTTGGCTTCAGCTACTTGAAATTTATTATCTATAATGTGGGTGACATATACTGTTGCTTTGATGGTTTTGCCCATCACCAAAGCGTGCTCCAATGCAACTTCACTAACTCGGGTAAAATCGTAAGGAGTAATGATCTTTTTTTCCATAACCAAAATTTTATCAAAAATACGCTGAAAACTGATATGATGGATGACCTAAGTCAAGTTTAAAAAATTGATGATGGCCTGAAGAAATTCTTTTGGTGTCTCTGCATGGACCCAATGTCCTGCGTTTGGAATTTCAACAAACATGACATCGGGAAATACGGACCGAATCTCATCATGATCAGAAGCCAAGACATAACTGCTTTTCCCTCCTGTTAGAAATAAAGTAGGACCTGAGAAAGGTTTCTTTGACAATTCCTGCAATATCATCGCTATGTTGTTTTCTAATGCGGGTATATTGAATCTCCATGCTAGCTTACCTTCTTCTATCCAATACAAACTTTTAAGTAGAAATTGTTGGGTGGATGCATCTGGAATAAATGGTTGGATTCTTTGCTCTGCTTCTTTTCTGCTAGAACAACTTTCTACATCAACGGCATGAAGTCCTTTAAAAATGATGTCATGGTGAGGGGGGTAACCCTTGATCCCCATATCAATGACCATCAAACTTTCTACTTTGTTTTGGTAATTTTGAGCAAACTGCATCACCGTTTTACCACCCATAGAGTGCCCTAGAAAATGAGCTTTTTCAATTTGCAATGAGTCCAAAGTTTCTGATAAATCCTGGCACATGAGGGGGTAAGATATTTCTTCTGAATGTGGACTATGTCCATGGTTTCTTTGATCAATCAAAACCACTTGAAACCATTGAGAAAGAAATTTGGCATGTGTTTGCCAGTTGTCTCCTGAGCCAAAAAGGCCATGTAGAATAACGAGATAAGGTTTTTCCGGAGAATCGCTAATTAGTCGATGAAACAATATCATATTTCGTTTTTCAATTGATGTAAGTACATTTTAACGGTATTGTCTAGCCCTAAGTACAGCGCATCTGAAATAAGCGCATGACCAATTGAAACCTCATCCAGGTGTGGAATGTTTTGGTGAAAGAATTTTAGGTTTTCTAAATTTAAATCATGACCGGCATTGATACCCAATCCCAATTGACGCGCATATTCTGCTGCTTTTTGGTAGTCTGAAATGGCCTGATGGGCGTTTTGTTGAAAGTGCTGTGCATAGAACTCCGTGTACAATTCTATACGATCGGTTTTTAGTGCAGCTGCATTTTTAATTTTTTCATTGTCCGGGTCAATAAAAATACTGGTGCGAATTCCCTTAGCCTTTAGCTTCTCTATAATTGGAAACAAAAAATCGAATTGTAGAATAGTGTCCCATCCTGCACTGGATGTTATGGCATCTGGAGCATCAGGCACCAATGTTACCTGATGTGGGAGGACCTCTAAAACAAGATCCATGAAGGAGTCAGTTGGATTTCCTTCGACATTCAGTTCGGTTTGAACAACTTTTTTTAGGTCGCGCACATCCTGGTATCGGATGTGCCTCTCGTCAGGTCTGGGGTGCACTGTTATACCTTGTCCACCAAATTTTTCGATGTCCGTTGCGGCCTTGATAAGATCGGGTAGATTTCCACCGCGCGCATTTCTTATGGTCGCGATTTTGTTGATGTTTACACTAAGTTGCGTCATTTCGAATGCAAAAATGGTGGATAAATGGACAATTGTAGAATTGTTCCTAAAAAATTATTTGCTCATCAATTCTTTGCTTTTCTTTGTACGCAATATGAAAACAGCGCAACAATTATTGGATCTTCAAATTCCCTCATTGAATGAGGATTTTGATGTGAGCATGGCATTGCGTTGGATGGATGAATTTCGTGTCAATGAATTGCCTGTAGTGGTAGATGGAAAGTACAAGGGAATGTTGGCCGAAACCCAATTGTTGGATATGGAAGATCAGGCGCATTTTATTATGCCAGCCTTGAAGCAAGAGTCCATTCTGCCAGAAGACCATTTCTTTGGAATGATTCATCACTTTGCACAAACACAATCTAGTTTGGCAGCTGTTGTCTCAAAAAGTGATGAGTATTTAGGATGTGTTTCTCGAGAAGATTTGGTAGATGTTCTTAATGATTTGACATCCGCACACATTGAAGGTGGGGTTGTCATTTTAGAAATGAATCCCAGGGATTATACATTGCAACAGATTGCTCGAATTGTTGAAGAAAATGATGCCAAAATAACCACATTATTTTCCTATCCCAATGAAAAGGGAATGTTGGAGGTGATGATAAAAATTGACATCAAGAATATCAATCCCATTCTTAAAAGTTTAGAGCGATTTGATTACCGGGTGCGAAGTTCATTCCAGCATCCTGATGCCAACATAGATTTATTGGATCGATATGATACTTTAATGCGTTTTTTGGACGAGGATTAATCATGAAGATATTTTTATACACCCGAAAAATTGAATCTGAATATCGTGAATCAGTAATTGGCTTCATCGATTTTTTGGTTCGTCAGGGATGTTCTATATACACGCACGATACACTGAAGTCAATTGTTTTTGATTCAGATTGGCTAGATCAAATGACCATCTTAGATTCTCCTAATGAGTTAGATGGGATTGATTTGGCTGTAGCCATAGGTGGTGATGGAACTGTTTTGGAATTGGCTAGATACACTGGCCATTGGCGAATCCCTTTGGTAGGGGTAAACACAGGTAGGTTGGGATTTTTATCTTTGATTAAAATACAAACGGTTAAAGAAAGTTTTGCCCAGATTCTCAATCAAGAGTTTGATATTGAGCATCGTTCATTTATCGAGGTAATGGTGAACGACGAGGAGGTGAGTAATTTGCCCAAAGCGTTAAATGAAGTCGCGATATTGGGACATCCACACAATACCATGATATCCGTGCATGCATACGTCAATGACACTTTTTTGGCAACGTATTGGGCGGATGGTTTAATGTTGGCCACCCCAACGGGATCTACAGCGTATTCATTGAGCTGTGGGGGTCCAATTTTATCTCCTGAAGTAAATGGATTTGTAATTACCCCCATTGCCCCCCACAATTTGAATGTTCGTCCTTTGATTATTCCCATTTCTCAAAAAGTAACCTTTATTCCGGAAAGCCGTGAGGGAAAGTTTATGATGAGCATCGATGGACAGAGCCATTATATATCCAATGGAACAAAAATTACCATGCAACGCTCTTCGATAGAACTCCGTTTGGTAAGATTGAAAGAGGAACATTTTTTTGATACCATTCGCAATAAAATGGGTTGGGGATTTGATCAACGCAATTAATATGCTGATGAATCGTTTTGACTACATGAAGCAGTTTTATAAGATGCTCACCTTATTGCTCTTGCTTTGGGGTACTCATTCGCAGGCTCAATTGAGTAAGAAAAATAAAAGTCACGAATTGGGGATGATGATGGGAGGTGGCTATTACATCGGAGAACTTAATCCACACAACAAAGACATGTTCCGAAACTCTTCTATAAGTGGAGGTTTGAGTTATAGAAATAATTTAACTCGTCGCCTGGGCATCAAGGTGGGTGCGATATACGGTAATGTTGAGTACTGGGACAAAAACAGTTCGGATGCATGGATGATCAATCGAAATTTGAACTTTCGAAATCGTTTTTATGAATTTAGTACTGTTTGTGAAGTCAATTATTTTGACTTTCAAATGAACAGTAAAGATTGGATTTCCCCTTATTTATATGGGGGTATTGCTTACTACATGATGAATCCTGAAGGTTA
The DNA here is from genome assembly GCA_039805365.1 of Bacteroidota bacterium. Taxonomy (GTDB): domain Bacteria; phylum Bacteroidota; class Bacteroidia; order Flavobacteriales_D; family Sanyastnellaceae; genus CAMCTV01. The sequence goes on from JBDLUK010000233.1 coordinate 14,555, forward strand.
TGTGCAGGGAAGTTGGATTTCTTTACAGACAATGGCTACAGAAGGTCAAGGCACCAATACAGGAAATCAGTATCGTTTGAATTCTATATCGATGCCTTTCGGAGCGGGATTAAAAGTTAATATCAAAGGTGCTCTGGGATTTTCTTTGGAGTGGGGCATAAGAAAAACATGGACGGATTATTTTGATGATGCGAGCACGGTGTACACAGATCCAAAGGCGTTGCTGCAACAGCAGGGACAACTGAGTGTTACGCTTGCGGATCAATCGTTGATAAGTGAAAGAGGATCAGATAGCAACCAGGGTATGCAGCGAGGCGATCCTGCCAATAATGATTATTATGGTTTTCTGATGGCCTCCCTGAATATTAGATTGGATAAACCCGCTACGAATTGCTATAAGTAGGTCAAACCTCCTTATTTTTGCCCCTTTGTATTCAGAAATTAAGTGAGTTTATTTTCCCAAATAAGAAAGGACAGAGTGCCTAGTCATGTTGCCATTATTATGGATGGCAATGGTCGTTGGGCAAAAGGTCATGGAAAAGAGCGTGTTTTTGGACATTTTCAAGGAGTTGAATCGGTTAGGAATTCAGTTCGTGCCGCCATCAAATGCGGAGTGAAATATCTTACGCTTTATGCCTTTTCTACTGAAAATTGGAATCGTCCCAAAGAGGAAGTGGATGCACTTATGGAGTTGTTGGTGAATACCATTCTTAATGAGGTGCCGTCACTGAACAGTCAGGGGATTAAATTAAAATTCATTGGCGATCGTTCAGCACTTCCAGCCTCATGTTTGGCTGCAATATTGGAGTCAGAGCAACGCACTTCAGCCAACGACACATTGCAACTTACATTGGCGTTGAGCTATAGCGCTCGATGGGAAATGGTTGAGGCCATCAAGAAAATTGTAGGCAGTGGAATTCCCATCAATCAAATCAATGACCATGTTGTGTCTAGCGCCATGGAAACTGCCGGGATGCCTGATCCTGAATTGATGGTCAGAACCAGTGGTGAATTGCGTATTAGCAATTTTTTGCTTTGGCAAATTGCATATGCGGAGCTATTTTTCACCGATAAATTTTGGCCAGATTTTGATGAGGAGTTGTTCTATGAGGCAATCTTATCTTATCAATCTCGAGAACGAAGGTTTGGCAAAACTTCAGAACAAATGCCCCAACAACCATGAGCTACAGAAGAATTTGTGCCGTATTGATAATGTTTCACTTGTTGTTTACAGCACAAAGTGTTTTTGCTCAAAAGGTTATTGGAGGCAACGTTTCCTATGCCAATCCCTTAAAGTATAAAGTTGCTGGTGTTACGATTGTGGGCACAGAGTTTACCGATGCCCAAGCCATTAAATTGTTCAGTGGTTTGGAGGAAGGAAAGGAAATTATGGTGCCTGGTGACGAGATTACAGAGGCAGTCAGAAAATTATGGAAGCAAAAGCTTTTCAGAGATATCCAGATTCAAGTAGCCGAAATCAGAGGTAGTGAAGTGTATTTGGTGATTGAAGTAAAAGAAATGGAGCGCCTCGGCACATTCAGATTTGAGGGTATTAGGAAATCAGAGGCAGACAACATTAGAGAAAAATTGGACTTGAGATCAGGAAGGGTTTGTGATGAAAATCTGAAGATGACATCTAAGAATTCTATTTTGGATTTTTATGTGGACAAAGGATTTTACAACACCCATGTAGAAATCAAAGAAAATCCAGATCCTATTGTAAAGAATGGAGTTCAATTGATTTTCATTATCAAGAAGGGAAAGCGCGTGAAGATTGGAGAAATTGATTTTGTTGGTAACTCTTTGATGTCTGATAAGAAGCTGGCTCGCTCATTAAAAAACACCAAGAAGCAAGCTTGGTGGAGATTCTACAAGGCTTCTAAGTATATCCAAAAAGATTTTGACGAAGATAAAGCCACTGTTGTTGCGAAGTACAACAAGGAAGGGTTTAGAAATGCTAAAATTGTTTCAGACAGTTTGTACCCCATTTCAGAGAATAGAATGGGTTTGGTATTGCGAATTGAAGAGGACAAGAAGTTCTATTTTGGTGATATCACATTTGTTGGAAATACCAAGTATAGCCGAACAGCATTGGATAGTGTGTTGAACATCAAACGAGGCGATTTGTACAACTTGGAGTTGCTCAATACCCGTTTGAATTATAATCCCAACGGACGAGATTTGAGTTCGTTGTATACAGACGATGGCTACCTAAATTTCTATGCATATCCGGTAGAGTCCCTTGTAGCAAGTGATACGATCAATGTGGAAATTCGCATGGGAGAAGGTAAACAGTTTCGAATTGGTGAAGTTGCCGTTTCCGGGAATACAAAAACCAACGATCATGTAATTTACAGGGAGATTAGAACCCGTCCCGGGGATTTGTTTAATCGTTCAGATTTGATGCGTTCACAACGTGAGTTGAATGCCATGGGATTCTTTAATCCTGAAGGTTTTGATATTAGAACAAATCCCAATCCTGATAAAGGGACTGTGGATTTAGAGTATGTTGTTGAGGAAAAGCCAAGTGATCAGATTCAATTGAGTGGTGGTTGGGGCGGAGGCCGCGTTGTAGGTACTTTGGGATTGTCTTTCAATAATTTTTCTTTGAGAAATATTGGTAAGAGAGAGGCATGGAGCCCGCTACCTTCTGGTGATGGACAGCGATTGTCAATCAATGCTGTTTCCAATGGAGCATTTTATCAATCTTACAATTTGTCTTTTGTAGAGCCATGGTTGGGAGGGAAGAAACCCAATTCTTTGAGTGTGTCGGTTTATCACTCTGTAATGAGTAATGGTCAAAAGAAATACATTGGCGATGTTTTAAATCCCAATAGACAATCGATGATTATCACTGGAGCCGGAGTGAATTTTGGTCAAAAGTGGAATCGCCCAGATGACTGGTTTTTGTTTTACACCGGAATTACATACCAACACATTGATCTCAATAGGTACCAATCTTTCTTTGCCATCAATGAAGGATATTTCAATAACTTAAATGGTAACATCACCATTGAGAGAAATTCTGTATCAGATCCTATTTATCCAACATGGGGTTCTAAGATCACATTGTCTTCTAAGTTTACATTGCCATACCATTGGATAGGTGAAAATTTCCAAGGGAAAACCTATGATTATGAAGGTATGTCTGAACAGAAGAGGTTTGAGTGGGTGGAATATTATAAGGTAAAATTCACAGCCCACTGGTATACCGCTTTGAACAAGCACAAGACGAATAAATTTGTCTTAAATACCAATGTTGGTTTTGGGTTTTTGGGAACTTACAACAACAAATTGGGTCAATCACCTTTTGAGAGATTTTATTTGGGTGGAGTTTACTTGAGTGGTTTCGCCTTGGATGGAAGAGAGATTGTCAATTTACGCGGCTATGATGATTTGTCTTTGACAACGCCATCTGATCGTGTTGGAGCTCCAGTTATTACGAAGTACAGCGTTGAATTGCGCTACCCATTGACGACCAATCCGAGTGCTACGATTTATGCGCTGTCATTTTTGGAAGGAGGAAGGACGTGGTCAGACTTTTCAAATTACGACCCCTTCAATTTGTACAAATCAGCCGGCGCAGGTTTAAGAATCTTTTTGCCAATGTTTGGATTGTTGGGATTTGATTACGGATGGCGTTTGGACGACCTTCAAAAGGCGCCCAATATGGCCAAGGGACAGTTCCACTTTTCTATTGGCGCGAATCTTGGTGAACTATAACAATATTCGTATCTTGGCACTCGTTAGAACAAAATGAAAAAACTATTTTACTTCATATTATTCATTGCTCTTACCATTGAAGCAAGCGCACAAAAATTTGGATATGTTGATTCCAAATACATTTTGGGTCACGTTCAAGCCTACCAAGATGCGCAAGGTGAATTGGATAAAATAAGCGCGGATTGGCAGAAGGAAATCGAGCAAAAATACGAGTCCATTGAAAAGATGGAAAAAGCTTATCAAGCTGAAAAGATTTTGCTTACTGAAGAGATGAAGAAGAAGCGCGAGGAGGAAATCAACGATAAGAGAAAAGAAGCGCGCGAGTTACAGAAAAGAAGATTTGGTGTCGAGGGTGATTTATTCAAGAAGCGTGAGGAATTGGTTAAACCGATACAAGATGAGATTTATACGGCCATTCAGGATGTGGCATCTCAAGGTGGTTTGATGGTTGTTTTTGACAAAGCCAATGATTCAAATATTTTGTATTCGAATCCTAAACATGATATTAGTGACAAGGTTTTGAAGAAGATGGGATTGAAACCCGGAGAAACCACTGATGGGGCAGGAGAAGAGGATACTGAGGAGGGAACCAAAGATGAGAAGTCAGGTGAAAAAGGAAATAGCAAGCCAGGTGTTGGTGGTAAGAATGACATGAAATCCCCTGCCGGCGGAAAGAAGAGACCTTAAAAATTTTAATTAAATAGTGATGAAAAAAGTAAGTTTATTTTTATTGATGATCATGACCACGGTGTTGGTGAATGCTCAGAAGATTGGTCATACAGACGGTCAAGTGTTGTTGTTTTCTATGCCTGAAATTACCAAGGTGAATGCCGATCTGGAAAAGATTTCAGGTGATTTCACTACTACTGCTAACGAAATGCAGAAGGATTATCAGACAAAACTTCAAGAGTTTGAAGCCAATAAAACTTCATGGCCTGAAGCGATTTTGCAAAGCAAATACAAGGCGATAGTTGATTTGGAAAAGAACATGACAGATTTTGAGCAAACAGCAAATCAAGAATTGGAAAAGAGTAGAAATGATATGTTGCAACCTTTGATTGACAAAATCGGAATTGCCATTGAGCAAGTTGCCAAAGAAGAAGGTTATTCATACATCATTGACGCTAGTTCAGGAGTTTTGTTGTACAGAGGTGGTGATGATGTAACGGATAAGATCAAGGCCAAGTTGGGTATTCCTGCAACTCCTGCAACCCCAGCACCTGTAGCTAATCCTGCTCCAAAGAAATAATACATTGGCTTCTTCCCAACCCATAGGAATCTTTGATTCAGGTATTGGCGGGATGACAGTGGCCCAGGCCATTAGAAAAGCGCTCCCAAATGAGCGCTTTATCTATTTTGGGGATACTGCACATTTACCATATGGAGACAAGTCTCCGGATCGTATTCGTCATTATGCTGCTCGAATTACGCAGTATCTTCTTGAGAAGAAATGCAAGGCTATTGTTATTGCATGCAATACTGCAAGTGCCCACGCTTTTAAGACTGTATGTGACATTGCAGGACCAGATGTACCTGTTATCAATGTAATCGATCCGGTTGCGATTTATGTGGCGCAAAAGTTCACAAAAAAGAGAATTGGTGTAATTGGAACAAAGGGTACAATAGCTTCTAGGGTATATGTCCATCGAATTGAGAAATTGAATAAATCGCTTAAAGTGATATCCAATGCTACGCCGCTGTTGGCGTCGATGATTGAAGAGGGTTTTTATAACAATAAAATTTCTCAGACCATTATCAATAGCTACTTATCCAAACCTAATTTTAAGAACATTGATGCTTTGATACTGGCTTGTACACATTATCCTTTGATCCGAAAGGAAATTGACCTTTATTACAAGAAGAAGATTGAAATTATTGATAATGGTGAGGTTGCAGCTCAAAGCTTGCGTATTGAGTTGGAGAAAAGAAACATCCTATCAACAAAGCCAGCTAAATCCAAAGACTTGTTTGTAATCTCTGACTATACAGAAGCCTTTGAAATCTCCACAAAAATATTTTTTGGAGAGAAGGTAGCCTTGAAAACAGCGAGAATTTGGGGATAGTCAATTATCCTTTAGCGTAATCTTCTAAGTATTGAAATGTCGGTGTGAGATGACCATTCTTGGTTTCCGTTGCGCCCTCAATCATCGGATCATTATCTCTTAGTAAAGCAGGAATCACCGAGTTGATGAGCTCTTGTCCAAAATCTTCGGATGCATCTCTAGGTAATTCACAAGGTAAATTATCAATGGTCATCATCATGATCGCGTCTGAATGTTTCCAGTCGACTTCTTGTCCAGCATGACGGTCGTACCCATAAAATGGCTCTGCTATTGTAGTCGCTCGAATCGTAGCAGCAATGGGGCCATCGATATCGCAGCTGATGTCTGCAATTACTTGGCATCTGTGGTTAGGCTGCTGTAAATCTGATTTAGAGAGGAGTATTGGATTGCTGCTTTTCCAAAGATGGCAAGCCAAATAGATGTCACATTCGCAAACGTACTGATTTAACACACTGGTATATTTTTCAGGGTGCTGATAAAACTCTGTTTTATCAAATCCGCCATCGGATGATCGTTTGTAATAATCTGCGGTATCCAAATGCACATACACATTTTCATTACCAGAGTAGGTCAAGAATTCTTCTGGTGAAATTCGTTTGAGCCCAAAGAATTGAATCATTTCTTCCGCGCCATTTCCGACTCTTCCCCATCCCGTAACCACCGCTTTTATAGGTGATTTAAATTGGGCCGTGGCACCAAAAGATTCCATCTCTTTGCGGTCGTGGCACGACATGGGCGATGGTAATTCGTACCAGTTTTTCTTCAAACCTAATGCACGGAAACCTTCAAATACGCCAACAATCCCGGCATATCTGCCAAAGCCAATGACTCGTTTACCCGTTGCGTCTTTTAATACTTCATAATCAATTAGACGAATATTTTTGTCAAGTATGGCTTTTAACAAGTGAGCGTTGTAGGGCTGTTTTTTAAATGTATGTGAAAAAAACAGATACGTTTTATTCGGAATTAAAGAATGATCAGGCACTTCCTTTACACCAATCATTACATCAGCGTCAGAGATATCTTGACTTACAACAATACCTGCAGCCGAGTATTCTTCATCGGTAAAACGACGAATAGGACTTGATTCAACTACTAAACTGATTTGAGGAAATTTTTCGAGAATTTCTTGGCATTGACTTGGTGTCAAAGCCACTCGAAAATCTGGTGGTGTTTTGCCTTCTTTGATAAGGGCGATCTTCACAGGCTTGTTCATAATGCTATCATTGAGCGTAGCAAAAATAAAGATTATGCTACGCCCAACGATGACTTTTTAAGCCGCTTCAGTTTTTTTCTTGGATTGTTGTTTTTCAGC
>JBDLUK010000234.1:0-4050 GCA_039805365.1 Bacteroidota bacterium
ATATGCCCACCAAAAACACTGCACACATTTCATATTTATCTCAGCCATTGGAGCAGATAAACATTCTTCCAATTCTTACCTTAAACTCAAAGGAGAAATTGAAAGCAACATAATCTCACAACATTTGCCCCGTGTATTTGCTATTCGCCCATCTCTGCTTATTGGTGCTAGAAACGAATTTAGGTTCGGCGAAAAAATAGGACAATTGATTATGCCATTATTTAATTTCCTCCTACCCTATCGATACAAAGCGATACGGGCAGAGGATGTCGCAAAAAAAATGGTATCTCTTTCACATAGCACATCGTTGGGATTCCAGGTCATTGAAGGCAAATCTTTATTTCAAATTGAGCATGTCTAATTTTCATCCCAACAACATTCACAAAAACGGATATTCATTTCCTGAATTGATTGCATGTGAGCCCTCATTGGAGCCATTTGTTTTTGTAAATGAATTTCAAACCACCACCATTAATTTCTTTGACCCCGCCGCTGTTAAAGCTCTGAATAAAGCGTTGCTCAAGAAATACTACAATATCAATCAATGGGATATTCCAGAAGGTTTTCTTTGCCCACCTATTCCGGGAAGAGCCGAATACATTCATCACATAAGTGATCTAGTAAAAACCAAGATTACCCCCAACAATCTTAAGATATTGGATGTTGGCGTTGGTGCCAATTGCGTTTATCCCATTATCGGGGCTTATACTTATGGTTGGAATTTTATTGGGTCAGACATCAACAAAGCCGCACTTAAAAATGCAGAGAAGATCAAGCGAGATAATGCATTTCTAAAAGACAAGCTTGAACTCAGATACCAAGAGAACGACACGCACATTTTTCATGGTATCATGGGCGCGAAAGAATTTTGGGATGTTACCATTTGCAATCCACCCTTTCACTCTTCTGAGAAAGAAGCAGACCAGCAAGCGTTACGAAAACTGCGCAATCTATTCGGAGACAAGATTCCTCAAAAAGAATTGAACTTCAGTGGTCGTAGTCACGAGTTATGGTGTGATGGTGGCGAAATTAGATTCGTCTCAGACATGATCAAGGAGAGCGTAGATTATGGCAAGCAATGCTTTTGGTTTACTTCTTTGGTTTCTCAAAAAGACAACATTCCTGTCCTTCAAAAAATTCTAATTGAATGCGGAGCAAAACAAAGCGTCGTCATTCCATTGTTACATGGTAACAAACAAAGTAGAATTTTGGCGTGGTCATTTTTAACCACACAACAGCAAAAAGAGTGGAAACTCGCTCGATGGATGTAATATGAAACAACTCATTACCTTATTCATTCTCATTCCTCTTTATTCTTTAGGAAATAGCATTGATCCTCTTCCCTTGTATTCTATACAATTTTACGGTGAGGGATATTTTGGAATGTCTACTTATCAAAACCGAAAGTTTCAAGAAGACTTTTATTACAATCACCATCAATTGAAAAGTCCTAAAATCAATTACGCTCAGGTGCTTTTTGAAAAAAAATACAACACTTGGCAATTTCAATTGGGAATTCATGATGGTGTATATGTACGAAGAAACTATGCGGATCAACCGACCATTTCGCAATTGCTATCCCATGCCAACATTCAATACTCCGCACAAAAATTACCCGGTTTAAAAATAATGGCCGGCATTTTCCCATCGCACATTGGATTTGAAAGCGTAAGAAGCGATGCCAATTTAACTGCGAGCAGAAGTATGCTCGCTGAAAATAGTCCGTATTATGAAAGTGGAATTCAATGCCAATATCAACCAATAAACAACAAGTGGAAATTAGGAATCTATCTTCTCACTGGTTGGCAGCAAGCACAAATTGTAACGCCTGCTGAAAATTGGTCAGTGGGTTGGTCTAGCCAATACAATCTTCAAGACACATGGTCAATTAATTACAATGGATTCTCAGGCTACACGACAACTGGCGTCAATGAAGTGAGAAGTTATCACAATTTCTACTCCCAAATTTCTCGTGAGAAGTGGTCATTCATTGCAGGCCTTGATTATGGAACAGCTCGAATCAGGAATGTTGATCATCAATGGTTTTCTCCAGTTGCTATTGGTCAGTTCATCAGCAATAAGCACTGGAAAACCGCTGTTCGTTATGAATACATGCAAGTTCCTTCATCAGCATTTCTTTTGATTGATCAATCCACCATTTATGACCGACGTTCAGCCATAAGCGCCAACATCGACTTTACAACTTCGAAGAACTGGTTATGGCGATTGGAATACAAGCAGGCTTGGGGATTGGGATATGAAAGTGGTAACAAAGACATGAATTGGAGAAACAACAACCTCATTTTATTGAGTCTTTCCAAGTCGTTTCAATTGTCCTTTTGAGGATCGCCATTCAACGCCTTCGATTTCTATTCTTCTCTCTTCACGGGCCTTTTTGGCATATATACTTTCCTTGACATTGTTTCGATCATCACTCACCACAGCTGAACGGGTTTCGCCAAATGGAAGCGATTTTATCTTCAATTGATTTCCGATAAAAGTCTTTAATGATCCATTGTTCCAAAGTTCCAAATCGTTTTGAATAGAAGAAATTCTTCGTTGAGTTAAACGTAGATTATAATCCCCTGCAGCCAATGGGCTCGCGAAACCACGAACAACCAAGATCAATGTATCACCCTTGGTAAGTCTTGACTCCAATATAGTCATGGCCTTTTGCCATTGATCAAATCGATAAATCAATTGAGCCTGCTCAAATTGTTCCCACTCATTTTCATCATTCAATTCTCGTATATAGTCTCCGCCCTTTTTCTGATAAGAATTGAAACAATCCTTGTATGTCCAAGTAGTAGTGGTGTCTATTGATTTTGGGGATGGCTCATCATTGTGAAAATAAAGCGGTAATGGTAACCACATTTCTAAAAGAGAAATTTCCTTGGGTATCGAATCTTGCGAATTTCGCTGGATGGATTTCCAACTGTATGCGTAAATATCCAAACAGCATCCAGTTCCTTTTCGGGCCGAACTCCAAATCCATTTTTGACCAATAGAATCTTGTCTGATTGAAATGCCAATATCGTTTTGCGGCGAATTGATGGGCAATCCCAAATTGACTATCTCTGTCCAGTTATCAGGGGATCCTATTGCGCTAAAAATGTCAAACTCACCAAAACCCAAATGACCCTTTGAAGAAAAATACAATTGTCCATTGTGACAACTCGGCTCTATCTCATCATAAATGGTATTAATATGATCATCCATCGGTCGTGGTTTACTCCATTGACCATTGTCCCAGCGAGAAAACCAAATATCCAATCCACCTACACCACCTTTTCTATTGCTTCCAAAAAGAAGATAACTGAAACCATCCCATTGACCTATGGAAGGCATCGAGTTCTTGGTTCCAGATGCTGAAATAGATTCAATCAATTTCCAGCTCCCACCTTGATCTTTGTAAATCAACTGTTGGTCATTATCTCCAAAATATCCAACTCCTATCCAACCCTGATTAAATGGTACAATGTGAATCACATCATGATTTTGAAAAGTCTCTTTGTAATTCACTTGGGTCTTCAATGCAGAATCTGCAATGCCCATTTTCCATGAAAGCGAGTCCCATTTTTGAAAAACAATACTATCGCCAACCCAGTAGGCTTGTCCCTCAGAATTCTCAGAATTTATCGCCGCAAAAGAATATTGGATGCTGTCAACTTTCACCTGTTTCATTGCCCATTCAGCAGACTTGATTCCAAATTCGACAGCTTCTTTTTCAGGATGAAATTCCTTTATTCCTTTTGTCTTTTGTTTGTACTTCTTCCAATATTGAATGGCTTGAGGATACCTGCCATTTCGCATATTTAAATTGCCCAAATAGAAGAAGGCATCAGGTCTAAGCTTGCCCTGATCTTTTTTGATTGTCTTTTCAAACAACTGAATCGCTCGTTCATCATGATGATTGTGCCAGCAGGCTCTCCCATACTTGAAACCCAGTTCAAAACTTGAGGAGTCCAAAATGTAAGCTTCGCGATAATACGACTCCGCCATTGCATGGTTACCCTCATCTGTATATTGATCACCCCACCACTCCAATTT
>JBDLUK010000235.1:0-9937 GCA_039805365.1 Bacteroidota bacterium
TTAATCCGTTATCTGTTGCAAAAAATGCAGCTTTATTGATTAGTGACCGCATAAGAGAAAAGAAATTGGAGTTTGAATTGATTGGAGATATTGACGAGTCCAACCTCTATTTTGGTGATCCCAATCGATTGCAGCAATCGCTTCTAAACATCCTGAGCAATGCCGCAAAATTCACCCAAGTCGGAAAGATCACATTGATTTATCAAATGCTACCAACTTCAGATAATAAAATCTTACTTGAGTACACCATTGTTGATACAGGTGTTGGTATGGATCCCAATTATTTGAATCGCGTTTTTGATAAATTTTCACAAGCCGACGAATCTATATCAAGAAAATATGGCGGCTCTGGACTAGGTCTCAGCATCACCAAATCACTCATAGAAATGATGGGGGGAAATGTTGAAATCGAAAGCCAAAAACACATTGGTACTTCAGTGAAACTGACAGTTCCTGTTCAAAAATCTGATGAGAGCGCCAATGAAAAGATTACCACATTGGATTTAAAAAACACGCAAATAGCGAACATGAAAGTCCTTGTTGTTGAGGACAATGCCCTGAACCGCGCTGTTGCCCAAGCATTCTTGAAGAGACATCGAATACATGTCACAGAAGCCGTTGACGGACTGCATGCTTTGGAGATTGTGGACAAAGACAAATTCGATTTAATACTCATGGACATTCAAATGCCAACAATTGACGGTATCGAGGTTTGTGCCATTATGCGCTCCAAGGGGATTCGAACTCCTATAGTAGCGCTCACTGCAAATGCACAACATTCTGAAAAAACCAAATGTGTCAATGCTGGAATGGATGGTTATTTGGTGAAGCCATTTAATGAGAATGAATTGATCGAAACCTTGATAAAGTACAACCATTCTCAAGCTACAATGACATCACAAAACCAACTGTCTACAAAAATTGCAGACAACAATACCCCTTCATTTGGATTGGCGCGTATCAAAGATTTGGTTGGTGATGATGAGACTATTGTCAATTCCATTGTTGAATTATTCGTCAGAGAGGGATCAAAAATTGCAACTGTTTTAGAAAATGCCATATATGAGCATGATATAAAAATCATTAGGGCAAAGCTCCATGAATTGCGACCCAACTTACACAACATGGGCATGGATGATGCACTAGCTCAACTTGAAGATTTTAGGAATTACATAGTCGATGACAAATTGTTACCTCAAGGTTCAATATCTGGGTTAGAATTGGTAAATAAAATGCGAAAGGGTATCGACGAAATGAGCATATATCTAGAAAATCAATGAGCCAATACATAAAGAACAATAGATACATGATTGCCGTGGATGATGACACCATCATTCTCAATGTCTTGATCAATCATCTCAAACGCTTTTTACCTTCTGATATCAATCTTGTTGCCGTCGACAATCCGCAATCGGCCTTGGACGAATGCACGAACATCATTGAGGCAGATGCAGAATTGGTTTTGATTATTAGTGATTACTTGATGTATCCGATGAAAGGAAGCGACCTACTCATTCAAGTGAGTAACATTGCTCCTAAATGCAAAAAAATAATGCTTACAGGACAAGCCGATGTAAAGGCTGTTGCTGAGGTAATTAACAATACTGGTTTATTTCATTTCATTGAAAAACCATGGTATCCCAAGGATCTTGAACTCACCATCCTTGAAGCCATTCATGCATATGACAATGAGCGCCGTTTGGAATCACAAGAGGCCGAATTGCGTGCACTCAACGAGGACCTTCAAAATCAGGTAGCCATAAGAACAGCTGAATTGAATCAAAAGAATTTGGAACTTATGCAAGGCCTTGAGTATGCCAAATTGATTCAATCCGCATTTGTTCCATCACTCGATCAATTGAAACCTGAAATTGAAAAAACATACTTGTACGAATCCCCTTTAAAAGTTATTAGCGGCGATTTTCATTGGGTGCATCGAAATGAAAATGTTGCATTTCTTATTCAAGGTGATTGTACCGGACATGGATTGGCAGGTGCATTGCTTTCTGTTCTTGTAATAGATGTTGCCAAAACCTACATTCTCACGCATCAAGATAATTTGGATGTCGTTTCTACAACCAAAGAAATTATCCGTGGATTGCAAAACAAAGTCACCCAAGAAAAAGCTGAAATTTTAGAAAGTATCGGGGTAGATTTTTGCGTTCTTAAAATGGATTTAACAACAAAAGAAATACACTATGCCAATTTCAATTCCAACATTGTTGTCGAAAACAATGGTGAATTTGAAATGATATCGAAGAGCAAGGGATTCTTTAGGATGTTGAATATAGAGCAAGAGATTCCAAATGGTATTATCCAATGTCAAGGAAAGAAAGTAATGCTATTTTCAGATGGTCTTGTCGATATCATGGGTGGTGAAAATAAAAAACGACTCAAGTGGAGCGGTCTCAAAAGTTGGTTGGAAGAACCTGATTTTTTTGAAAAGGGTCCCGAATATTTATCTGAAAAAATCAAGCACTATTGTGGTCAAGAAGAGCAAATTGATGACATTACTCTTCTCAGTTTACAATGCTAAATTATGCGTCAACGCTACGAAACTGAACCTTATATTCTAAAGTGGATAAGTCAAGGCGAGCATTTCCAACAAGATTTCAAGCTCAGAATTGACGACGCAAAAAAAATTGCCAAAACATTGAGTGCATTCTCAAACACGGTTGGAGGTAGATTGCTTGTAGGTGTTAAAGACAACGGTCAAATTGCTGGAATCAAGCAAGAAGAAGAATTTCATATGCTCCAATGGGCAGCAGAAAGATATTGTAAGCCCCCCATTCAATTGAGCTATCAACCATGGAAGATTCAAGACAAGGTTGTCCTAGAAGTCCAAATTTTAGAAGCCGTAAAAAAACCTATCCTTGCGGAAATAGAAAATCAAGAATGGAAAGCGTTTTTGAGGGATCATGACCAAAACATTCTTGCACCAGCAGTAATGAAAGATGTCTGGCTCATTGCTGAAAACGAAAGACCTGAAAAATTCTTTTATTCTGAAAAGGAACAGGCATTATTACATGCTTTAGATCAAGGTGAATCTACTCTGAGCAAACTCGCCAAAGTGTCCGGACTCAAAAGACCCATACTTCAGAAGATATTGGCCAAATTGATACGATGGGAAATTATAGATTGGCGATTGGTTGATGGAATCGCCTTTTTCAAAATTAGAGAATAATTAAAGCCCCAATTTCTTTGCTTCGTCCCAATACACATCCATTTCAGACAAGTTCATTTCTTCCCAATTCTTTCCATCTCGATTGATACATTCTTCTAGATACTGAAATCGGGAAATAAATTTTTTATTGGTTCTTTCCAAAGCTTCTTCTGGATTCAAGTTTTTGAATCGGGCATAATTAATAACCGAAAAAAGAACATCCCCTAGCTCGGCCATTTGCTCTTTCTCATCCAATTCTTCACAAGCCAACTTAAACTCATTCATCTCTTCAACCACTTTCTCCCAAACTTGCGACTCATTATCCCAATCAAATCCTACACCTCGAGCCTTTTCTTGAATTCGTTGCGCCTTCACCATTGCAGGTAAAGATTTGGGCACTCCTTCTAAAACACTTTTCTTGCCCTCTTTTAACTTCAACTTTTCCCAGTTGGCCTTTACTTCATCTTCATCTTTCACACTAACATCTCCATAAATATGCGGATGCCTAAATATCAATTTTTCGCATATCGAATGAAGGACGTCGGCGACATCAAAATGCCCCTTCTCCTCTCCGATTTTGGCGTAAAAAACCAAATGCAAAAAAATATCTCCAATCTCCTTCTTCACTTCTTCGTGATCACTGTCCAAGATTGCATCTCCAAGTTCATATACCTCTTCGATGGTCAAATGCCGTAAACTCTCCCAAGTCTGCTTTTGATCCCATGGACAACCTGCCCTTAAATCTTCCATCACAGATAAAAGCCGCGCAAATGCGTCTAACTTCTCTTGCTTTCTTTTCACTTCCAATTCCATAATTTAAATGGGATATTTCAATTTAAACTCATTCATCTTTTCCAACATCCGTTCTATGCGATTTTTAAAAACCTCATCCTTACTCAGCATGGTATTTTCTTCCACCCCAAGTTTTTTAAGCTTCGCAATATTCTTTTTCCAAACCCATTTCATCCACATGCTCATAACAGAGGCGACAATTGGAGACAAAAATTTTAGCCTATTGCTATCCAATTTCAGTCGAACCAACTCCTCTATTTTTTCATTGGAAAAATAGGGTATCAAATAATTGGGTGCATAGTCTATTTCCATTGATGCACACCAGTCTCTCCATTTGAACGAATTGATCGTCTTGAACCCAACATAAGGAATCCAAGGCACGCGAAGTGTATCCGCAACAATTGCTCCGTGCATTGCCTCGGTTATCACAAAACTTGAATTCGCCATTTTCTCCAACACAACATCAACAGGCTCACTGGGACTTATAAACTGCCAATTCAATGCTTCACATATTTTTCTATGATCATAAAATGATTCACTACCTAAATGGGGCATGAAAGAAATCTGTTTCGTCCGTGGCGGAAAATTCAAATCCATTGCCGCCAAAAGAATGGCACCATCTGTTACCCATTGATCATCTCTCAATCCCAATAATTTCGCGGTGAGTGGACCGCGAACCGATATAAAATCAAAATCTTCCATCCGCTGAGGAAGAGCGCCATATGTCGACTGCGCTCCATCTCCGAACCCGGAACTCAATACTATCTTTTTACCCGGAAACTTCTCAGAAAATCCAAGTATAGAACCAATTCCCAATACCGTTGGTGATTCTGCGTTTTCCGAAAAATAACCTGGTAGGAAAAAATTAAAAATCATTGGATTCAATTGATCTCCAAAATTTTTTCCTTTGTGGTATTGCAATCTCATCATGACCGAATCATATCTAAATACATCTGCTCATTTAAAATGGGAATATTTAGTTCCTCTGCCTTCTGTCTTTTGGATGGACCCATATCATCACCTGCTACAACAAAACTTGTCTTCGATGAGATACTACCGCTCACTTTCCCTCCCCTTTTCTCTATATCTTCTTTCAATCCGTCTCTTGAAAATTGGGCGAATACACCGCTGACGACAAAGATCTTTCCTGCTAAAACTGGCGCCCATTCCTCGGCTGACTCTTCTTCAATTATTTCGAATTGTAATCCCCAATCTTTTAGCTTTTGGATAACCTCCAAATTTGCGGATTGCTGAAAAAAATGAATGACAGATTCAGCAATCTTCTCTCCCACATCTGGGACATTCAACAACTCCTCTGTTGTGGCCAAAATTAACTTATCAATTGATTTAAAATACTTGGCCAGTCGCTTGGCTACTGTTTCTCCGACATGTCGAATACCTATAGCAAACAACACGCGTTCAAAAGGGACATTTCGAGATGAAGAGAGTGCATCAACCAAATTATCAATTGTCTTTTGTTGCAATGACCTTCTTCTTCGCTCCCCTGTAATTTCATCCTCTACCCAATATTCAAAACCTACCATTTCGGATAAGTTCAGAGCAAACAAATCAGCAATATTCGTAACGTGTCCTGATTGATAAAAGGCTGTTAAAGTCTCGACTCCCCAACCCTCTAAATTCATCGCTTTCCTTGAAACAAAATGTTCAAGCTTGCCAATAATCTGCGGTGCACAACCATCGCGGTTGGTGCAGTAATGCTGTGCCTCACCATCCACCCTTATCAAAGGTGAAGAACAGACAGGACATGTTGTAATATATTGGTGAGGCAATTCGCTTCCGCGGGGATGACTCAAATCCACATGCGTAATTTTGGGAATAATCTCACCCCCCTTCTCTACAAATACCCAATCGCCTTCTCGGATATCCAATTTCTCGATTTGATCTGCATTGTGCAATGATGCACGTTTCACCGTGGTGCCAGCTAAAAAAACAGGTGTCAAATTTGCCACCGGCGTAATGGCACCAGTTCTACCGACTTGATAGGTAATCACCTCCAATTGCGTGGAAACTTTTTCAGCTTTGAATTTATAAGCAGTTGCCCATCGTGGGCTTTTAGCCGTCATTCCAAGTTCATCCCACAAGGAAATCTTATCCACTTTAAGGACTATTCCGTCGATATCAAAAGGCAATTCATGTCGATGCAAATCCCAATAATGAATAAAGTCCATCATCTCTTCTACACTTTTCAAGCGCTGTATCATTCGCTTGGATGCATGCGGCACATCAAATCCCCACGACATGGCCTGCTCAACACGAGAAGTATGCGTAGATGCCATGCCATCTTCTCCCAACACAAAATACATTAACGACCTCAAAGGTCGCTTGGCTACCTCTCGACTATCCAGTTGCTTCAGTGTTCCCGATGCCGTATTGCGGGGATTGGCATATAAGTCCATTCCCAACTCTGCACGTTCTGCATTCATTTTATCAAATGCATCGCGAGGTAAAAAAACTTCTCCCCTAATCTCAAATGACGCCGGGTAATCCCCTGTCAATTGCAGCGGTATGTTCTTGATTGTGCGTACATTCGACGTAACATCCTCACCAACCTTTCCATCACCGCGCGTCAAGGCTCTGGTCAATTTCCCATCCTCGTAATGCAATGAAATGGCTACGCCGTCGTACTTCAATTCCAACACGTAATCTATCTCGCCACCCACCGATTCATCTATTCTGCGCACCCAATCCGCTACCTCCTCTTCACTGTATGAATTTGTCAATGACAGCATTGGTCGCACATGCTCCACTTTTTCAAATTTGGAAGAAATGTCTGATCCCACCCGTTTTGAAGGTGAATTATCATCTTGCATTTCTGGATAAAAAGTTTCCAATCCTTCCAACTCCTTCATCCATTGATCAAACTGAAAATCAGAAACCGTTGGTTGGTTCAAAACATAATAACGGTAGTTGTGTTCGTGCAACAACGACCGCAATTCCAATAATCTTTCTTTTGACATCAATAAACCTCCCGAATATTTTGACTAAAAATCCCGGCGAACATACGCCAAACACTAATTCCCACAGAAAAATTTACGTAAGGCGCATTGACCCATGAAGACAATAACGGTTCTGTTTTTTCGGACAGAGCCCAACGATAGCCTACTCCGCCTGAAAGTGTCATGAAATAGGTCGCACGCAATGTCCCCTGCACATATGTTTCGATATAGTGGTATTTCAATCTTTCCAAATCAAAATAATCTCTCCCTGAATCCAAATAGCGCTTGAAGCGCAATTTGCCAACACCATACGATCCCCCTACACTCAATTCAGTTCGTGGCAATAATATCACCGATCTCTCCAGATATACTCCCTGGTATCTGCTCATCACATTGACATGATCAAAACCCAATGACCGCCCCTCAACCTCTCTGAAATTACTTCCCCCTAGAAAAGAGTAAAAGCTATAACCCAATCGCGTTACACGACGAATGTTGCACCCCAACTTGCCTCCAAAGTATCGGGCATCGTTACCAGAAAACCATGTATACTTGGAGTCAAAAGTGGTTTCAAATCTAAACTTGCTGTACCGCGTATCAAAAGTAACAGGACCTCGTAATGTTCTTACCGTGAATGAAGGCGCATAAGTCTTCTTTTCTTTTTTCTTATCCTTATTGCTTTCTTGCGCTTGTATGGACATGGATAAAAACAAAATCAACACGCCAACAAACCCAAATTTCAAGTTCAAATTCCGTCTAATTTGCATTGGACGAATTTAACTCATGCCTCACATTCTTGCAGCATTTTTGAAAATGCAATCAAAAAAGAATTTTTCCACGATACATTATTTTGCGGAAGGACGTGCAGCATAGTTGAAAAACGATCTGCGCGTTGCGTCATGAAAATCCTCATCCGTTGTTGATCTGCCTCCCCCAAAGAGCAAAATGCCTTGAGTACTTGCCAATCAAACATGTCCAATTGATCCACGATTTGCCATCTTCCCAATGGTCCATTCATGATGTGCCATCTTCCATCTTTCATAGGCTGAATCATACATTGGCCACCCATAAAGGCCAACAATCCTGCTTGACGTTCAACTTGATCCGATTGCCAAGCAACATATTGTTGTGCTCCGTCGTCTTTTAAATAGAAAGGTATGTTTTGCATAGTCATTAATTTGTTTACAAAACTGACCTACCTTATCGTAATGAATTTACGAAGTGACAATTAATTTAATTTATATTCGCGAAGCATACTTACGACCATGAAAAAACCTAACATAGCCTTAACTCGTTTTTCCATTTCCATCTTAGTCCTAATGGGCGTTTTCACCGCTCAATTGGCACAAGGTCAATTAACAGATGACCCCAACCCTGCCACCGATGTACCTTTTGACCCAACGGCAGGTGGAACAATTCCAAATTCAAGTGGTGGTCCTTTTACAGTGAGCACTGTAACCCCCGCGCCAGGATGTGCTGGAAACTTTGTTGGAAGTGAAAATCCAGATGCTTGGATATTAATGCAGATACCTGCATCAGGCCAACTTTTCATTTCGCCAACAGGAACAGGCGATCCCGGTATGGCTGCATATACATTCAACTCTAGTAATAATAGTTTTACGCAAGTTGGTTGTGATGATGACAGCGGAACTGGTCTTATGCCACAACTAACAATTAATGGGGCTGCAGGCACATTGGTTTACGTTCAAATTTGGATGTTTAGCGGAGCTAATAATTTATCCTCCTTCAATGTCAACGCGTCGGATTGTGCAACTCCTCAAAACTATGCCCCCGATCTGGATGGAGATGGTTACGGTGATGCAAATGGGGTTGTCTCAACTTGCTCACCACCTGCTGGATATATCCTAAATGTTGGAGATTGTGACGATAATTGCGCAGCAGTATATATTAACGCGCCTTGTGACGACGGCGACCCGAGTACCTCTGGGGAAGTAGTACAGGATGATTGTACATGCGCTGTGCCGCCCTCTAGCGCTTGTATTGGTGCGCAAACAATAACATTCCAGGTAGTAGGCAGTGGCAACCCTCCTGCAAACAACACCAATGGATTGGCTGTAGGCGATAACGTTCAAATTTGCTACACTTTAGACTACACTCAATCTTCAGGTGACTGGTTGGATGGATTTGCCATCGATTTGGGTTCAAGTTGGGCCAATCCTACTCCGGTAGCAAGCCAATTTCCTCAAGAATGCAATGGCGGTCCTGGTGATTGGATCTGGCAAACGAGTATCAATCCTACAGGAGGAAGTGCAATTCCTGCAGGTTTTGGTTATTACTATGACTATAACAACAACGGAAATGGCGGAGACGATTGGGGAGACGCCGGTTCTTGTGTGATGGACTTTTGCTTCCAAACTTCTTTATTAAGCCTTACCAATGTTAACGTGTCAATTACCGCTGGTGGTGACAGTCAATTTGGAAGTTTCGGATCAACTTTTGGATGCCCAACAGAGCCGTTCACCTACACTCCTCCAACAGCCGGCGGTTGTAATTTGGCTTTGTTTGGTTGTGTCGAGCCCTCGCCTTGTGACGAAGACGATGCTACCCCGCTTCAAAATGGTTACCACACCATTTCTGGTAAAATTTATTTCAGTGGCGCTGGATTAGGAAACTTAATCGTCACTTCAGTGAATGATGCAACCGGTGGATCTATACAGTTGCTTTCCATACCCGCTCCCGCTTCGTCGCCTTACAACTTTACAATTCCTGCTTTTTCTGACGGCGATTCACATACTGTTCAATTCTCATTTAGCTCAAATCCTGCATGCGTAGTTACGGGGACATATCAATCTCCTGAACCATGTGGATGCTTGCTAAATGCAACAGTAACTGCATTTACTTGTCAACCCATGCCGCCGACAGGAACAGCACCTGTATTCTATGACATCTCCTTGGATATCAACGATGCCAACCTGCCCTTTGGTTCGGCATTGGACATCAGCTACGAATGTGGAGGCGGAAACGTCGTCAACATCAACAGCATGGCGGACATTACTACTCTAAA
>JBDLUK010000236.1:0-3057 GCA_039805365.1 Bacteroidota bacterium
AATCAATTACCCTTTTGGAGATGTCAAAGGAGTAAATATAAGTGTTAATGGAACTAGTTCATTTTCTTCAGAACAAGGTAATGTACAGATACAATTGAATAACCCACTTGAAGATTGTACATTAGATTTAACTTCTAGCATAGGAATCATTCGAATCAATCGACCCGAACTCAAGAAAAAAAGAAGTGGCAGAATAAATTTTGGTGATGGAAAGATAAAAGTCATCATGCGCAGCGAAATGGGCAAGGTTGTTCTTCATTAGTTCTATCCTCTATCCACTTCACATATACTCGCATAATTTATAGGCGTGATTGCATAAGCATTCGCTGATTTTCCAAGCATTTTTGTTCAGTTAAGATTTAACATATCAAAAAAACTGAAAATTTTGTTTCGTTATAACGAAACTTTTAATTAACTTCGACATTGGAAAAACAACACAAATCAATTCACTTTGAAATCATATTTCTGCAGGAGGTCTTCAATTTTTTAAGCGGTTTAAATCCTAAGCACTCAGAAAAAATTCTCTTCAATATGAGAAAAGCGCAAGTAGGAAAAGACAACAAATTATTGAAAAAAATCTCTGATGAAATTTGGGAATTCAGAACCTTATATCACGGCTTACAATATCGCATTTTAGCCTTCTGGGACAAGGAAAACAATGAAGAGACTTTGGTTGTAAGTACACACGGTTTCATTAAAAAAAGGAGCAAGATCCCTGATCAAGAAATTAAAAAAGCTCTTGATATAAGATCAAGATACTTTAAAGAAAAACAAATCAATAAAAAATGAAAACATATACTATTGATCAAGTACAAGACGCTTTAATCGGAAAAAAAGGCACAGCTCGCAGAGAAAAATTTGAGTACGAACTTCAAATGGATATCATTGGTTCTGCGATCAAACAATCGCGACGTGAACGCAATCTAACCCAAGAGCAACTGGGTAAATTAATCGGAGTACAAAAGTCCCAAATTTCCAGACTTGAAAGCAATGTTGGCAACGTAACGTTGGATACTTTGATGAAAGTTTTTGCTGCACTTAAAGCCAAGGTAAAGTTGCAAATTGAACTCACCTGATCTTATAAGTGCATAACGATCTTCATGCTATTGGAGACTACGATACTCGATTTTTCTGACACCTGTAACTTTTCTTTGATCAAAGACACTTACTACTAAAATCAAGAATGGAATTGACCAAACAAGAACGTTTTATGCAGCTTTATGAACCGATTCACGATCGTTTCGAACGGTACTGTAAAACGCGCGCTTATGGCGAATTCCATTTCAGAGACATTATGCAAGACACGCTGATTGTGGCTTTCACAAAGTTTGAAAACCTGCAATCAAAAGATGCCTTCCTTCATTTTCTTTTCGGTACAGCAACAAGAATCCTGGCCAATCATCGCAAAAAGAAACGTCCAGAAATTGTCGATCAACTCCATCTAAAATTTGGAAACCTGAACAATGAAAACCTTACCATTGAACATCAATTCGAAATCAATGATTTGTACAAGTGCCTCAAAGAATTGGATCAAGTCACCAGTGAATGCATCATTCTCTTTGAAATATCAGGGTTTTCAATCAAGGAAATAATGGAGATTCAAAACGCAAATGAATCCGCCATCAAACAACGCCTTCACAGAGGCCGAAAACAATTGTTGTCCCTGATGCAATCCCTAGAACCCAAAATGGTGTAATATGAAATCCGAAGAAAAACTAAGCCGACTTTTTGAATCGCTAAAAGCGGAAAAAGCCACTACGAGCATTAATGATATTACTTCCTGGATTCAATCACCTGGTGCAGTTCATACCAATGTTGGAAAAAATGGATTGATGACAAGAGTTATTCTCATCGGAATTATCACTACCTCAATCATCGGAATGAGCACAATGTTATTCCATAAAACTAACACGTCCAATACTCCAACGAATCTAATCAAAAGTGATGTACCAAAAGTATTGGACACCATAACCCCAGCATTCAAACCTGTTCCACTTCTTCCAATAAAAAAGACACCATTATCACTAACTCCGATAATTCTAGTTGAGGATGAATCACAAATGGAACTTCTGGACATACCTCAACAGTTTCCGCCTGTCATCCTAAAGGATTTAAATGTTGCTGAGCAAAATGACTCTTTAATCATAGATTCATTGCATGTTCGAAAATGGACGTCATCCAATCAAGGTCTACAAATCGATACTCTCATACAGGATATTCATACGTTGATATTCAAGGTGGACAACTGTGACATCGCTATTGAAGGAGGCTCACAATCCGATGTGTCGATTCAATACATTGATCAGATTGGTAAAAAATTGGATCAAAAAACCGCCAACGAAGGCTACTGTCAAATGAATTACCATTTGCAAGATTCAGTCTTAACCATTAACTGCGAAATGCAATCGCCTTACAAAAAAAACTTGTTGAAATTCATTGTGCCTGAAAGATTGAATTTACAGATAAATACTGCATTCGCCAATATCCAAGCTTCTGGATTAAATAATGTCAACTTGAAATTAAACACCGCCTTTGGAGATATTGATATTGAAAATACTTCAGGAATTTTGAACATTTCCACTCAATTTGGAAATATCAACTTGAAAAAACTAGATGGAGAGATCAAATCCCACACAACTTTTGGAGACATCAAAGGCATTGATCTATATCTAACAGGACAAAATGAACTTACCGCCGAAGAAGGAAATATTTCTGTCGAAAACGCGAGTGGATTTATCAAAATGAATACTCAATTTGGAGATATTACATTGAATAATATAGATGGCCAAACGTATTCGAATTCGGCTTTTGGAGATATCAAAGGTGTGAATATAAACGCCAATGGAACTAGTTCATTTTCTTCAGAGCAAGGTAATGTACAGATACAATTGAATAACCCACTTGAGGATTGTACATTAGATTTAACTTCCAGCATTGGAATCATTCGAATCAATCGACCCGAACTCAAGAAAAAAGGAAGTGGCAGAATAAATTTTGGTGATGGAAAGATAAAAGTCATCATGCGCAGCGAAATGGGCAAGGTTGTTCTTCATTAGT
>JBDLUK010000237.1:0-4318 GCA_039805365.1 Bacteroidota bacterium
TCATGGATACCACAGGGAAAGTGATTGTCCCCATGATGTACGACGAAATAGAGCCATTCATGGATGGTGTGGCGCGTGTGGAAATTTTTGGCGATTATCCTACACACTATGGATTCATTGATGAAAAGGGGAATGAAGTGCTGCCAGTCATATACACGGATGCTGATGATTGGTACTATCGCAGCATGCGGTTCTCTGATTTGTTGGTGGTTGGAATCGATCAGAAATACGGATGTTTTGACAAAAAAGGAAAATGTATTCTGCCGTTGGAATACGGCAACATTGGAAACTACCACAATGGATTGGCCACCATCTACAAGGATGGAAAAAAGGGATACATCAATAAGGCAGGTAAAATAGTTATTCCCATAGTTTATGAACGCGCAAGTGATTTCGGACTTGAGACAGCCATCGTAAAGAAAGAGGGCAAATGGGGAATGATCAATCCATCGGGTGAGGTTGTCTTGCCTATTGTCTATGAAGATGAAATTCGGTTTAGTGGTGCATTGGCCTTGACCAAACTCAATGGAAAATCCGGAGCCATCGACAAAAGTGGAAAGATCCTCATCCCCTTTGAATTTGAGAGTATAGCCTATTTCCGTGATGGATTGGCGCACGCCATCCGCAATGGCAAACATGGATTCATCAATGAAATTGGGGAAACGGTTATTCCGTTTGAATACGATTGGGCAGGGAATTTTAATGAAGGTTTTGTTATTGTGAAGAAGGACAACTTGTGGGGGCACATCAACAAGGAAGGAAAAGTCACCACACCTTTTGAATACGAGCTGACAGGCGACTTCAATCGCGGACTTTCTAACGTGAAGAAAAATGGAAAATCGGGGAGGGTGAATACAGAGGGGAAGTTGGTTCTTCCTTGCAGATACGACGGCATCAATGGATCATACTCGGATGGTCGAATGATTGTCAGTATCAATTTTCCTGAAGGAAAAAAGAAAGGCTTTGTGGACGAGAATGGCAATGAAGTCATTCCCTGCGAGTACCATGATGTGAAAGCCTTTTCAGCTGGAAAGGCGCAAGTACAGAAGGATGCAAGTGGTCCTTGGATAACGATAGATGTGAATGGGAAAGAGGTAAAACCTTGATGGATAAATAAGGATTTTGGTTAACTTTGAAGTATGATTCTGAATTTGCCAAATAAAGAGATTCAACGGCTCTGTGTGTTGCACCACGTGGATCAGTTGTATCTTTTTGGATCTGCGCTCACGAATGATTTTAAGCTGGAAAGTGATGTGGATTTTTTGGTAAAGTTTAAACCCATCGATTTGTTTTATTATTTTGATAATTACCTGTCTCTAAAAAATGCGTTAAAGCGTTTATTGGGACGTGAAGTGGATTTGATAGAAGAACAAACGTTGAAGAATCCGGTGCTCAGATCATCCATAGACAGAAATAAATCTTTGTTGTATGGATGAGCGAATTAAAAAATGGCTTTGTGATATCGTTTAAGACAATCGAATCACTAGTTCAAAGGCAATAATCGGAAGAAGAAGTCAAGTTATTCATGCATACGACAGTATTTCGGATGAAAGTATTTGGTCCATATTAATCAATCATTTGCCAATTCTTAGTGCCGAAGTGCGAGCTATTTTAGATGCGGAGGAATAGAAGATAGGGTTGTCTGAAATACCCTGATTTTGCTTACTTTTGCACACAACTTATGGCACAGATTGAATTACTACTTCCCAAGATGGGAGAGAGTGTTGCAGAAGCAACCATTATCAAGTGGGTAAAAAAGGAAGGCGAAGCGGTGAAAGCCGACGAGCCGATCATTGAAATTGCTACGGACAAAGTAGATAGCGAGGTACCATCACCAGAGGATGGAACGCTTTTGAAATGTTTGGTGAAAGAAGGTGATGTTGTTCAAGTTGGACAGCCCATTGCCATCATCCAAACCGGTGCAGCTGAAGCACCAGTTGTTGTTGCGGCACCTGCTGCTGCAGCGCCTGCTCCTGCTGCAGCGCCGATGGCTGATATTCCTTTTGTTCCAGCTGCTGATGCCAATGCGACCATCGTTTCTGGTGATCGTTTTTACTCGCCTTTGGTGAAGAACATGGCCAAATCAGAAGGAATTTCTCAAGCTGAATTGGACGCTATTCCAGGTTCGGGTCAAGGTGGACGTGTGACCAAAGATGATTTGAAAAATTATTTGTCTACTCGTGGCCAGCAAGCCCCAGCTGCTGCTCCTGCAGTTGCATCAGCGCCTGCTGCTCCTGCCCCCGCTGCACAAGCAGCTGCAGCGCCTGCTATGGAGGTACCCAAAAAGGCTTCTGTCAGTGTGAATGGCAATGATGAAATTGTTCAGATGGACCGCATGCGCAAGTTGATTGCGGATCACATGGTCATGAGCAAGCAGGTTTCTCCTCACGTTACCAGTTACGTGGAAGCTGACTTGACCAACGTGGTCATGTGGAGAGACAAAGTGAAAAAGAATTTTGAGCAGAAAGAAAAAACCAAATTGACTTTTACACCCATATTTATTGAAGCAGTTGCTAAGGCAATCAAAGATTTCCCTGGTGTTAACGCCTCAGTAGACGGAGATAAAATTATTTTACGCGGTGATATCAACATCGGAATGGCAACAGCGTTGCCTTCTGGTAATTTGATTGTTCCGGTCATCAAAAATGCAGACCAGTTGAATTTGGTGGGCATTGCCAAGAAAGTGAATGACTTGGCCGATCGTGCAAGGAACAATAAATTGTCACCCGACGATATTCAAGGCGGAACCTACACGCTGACAAATGTGGGATCGTTTGGAAACGTAATGGGAACACCGATTATCAACCAACCCCAAGTAGCGATTTTGGCGGTAGGTGCTATTCGCAAGAAACCCGCAGTTATCGAGACACCCGCTGGCGATTTTATCGGCATCCGCCACATGATGTTCCTTTCTCACAGCTACGACCACAGAATTGTGGATGGTGCATTGGGTGGAAGGTTTGTTAGACGCGTTGCAGATTATTTGGAGAATTGGGATGTAAATCGCGATATTTGAGCACATTAACAACAAAATCATCCGTATGGATACGTTGAAAAAACTTGTTTTATTATTGTTTCTAGCCTTGGTTGCACCTGCGATGATGGCCCAAAAAGAAACCCCGGCTAGCTTTGATGAAGCCAATACGCTGATTGAAGAAAAGTTGTGGGATCAAGCGGTGATTGAGTGGCGAAAGCTGATTGCGAAGAAACCAATGAACGCCAACTACCATTTCAAATTGGGACGTTGCTTATTGGAAACCAAAGACAAGAAGGATGCGTTGGAGCATTTGGAAACGGCCTGCGGAAGTGGTAAGTTCTCCAAGAACTATGATCCATATGATGAGTCTGAAGAATTGGCGCCTTTTGAGGCATTGGCCTATTTGGCCAAAGCCCAGCATTTGAACAACAAGCCAGAAGATGCCTTGGATTCCTACGAAATGTTGAAGACCAAGCTTCCATCGAAACATATCTTGATGGCGGATTTGCCCAGACAACAAGAGATGTGTGAAGAGGCGAAATTGCAATTGAAATCGCCCAAGAATCACAAAATCGTGAGTCTTGGAAAAGGCATCAATACAGAGTTCAAAGATTTCAATGCCGTTGCTCCAAAGGATTTGAGTATTTTGTATTTTAGTTCCAATCGTGAACGAGCCGATTCAAGCAATGCCCGTTTGGTTGATCCAGAGACGATGGCCTATTTGGACGATATGTACATGAGTTTCCGTGGTGCTTCTAACAAATGGGGACCAGCAGAATTGATCAACATCAACGCCAATGTTTCGGATCGTGTTTGTGCAATTTCTGCTGATGGTCATACATTGTTTGTTTCTAGAGGACCTAGAGACGATGCAGAATTTTTGATGTCGATGTTGGTAGGCGAAACTTGGATTGATCCAATCCCATTGAGCTCTACCATTAACTCCTCTTTCCAAGAGATGGATATGACGGTTACGCCAGACGGAAAGACCATTTATTTCTCAAGTAACAGACCCAATGGTCTTGGAGGATTTGATTTGTACAGATCCAATTTGGAAAAGAACGGTGAGTGGTCTGAGCCCGAGAATTTGGGTGAGTTGATCAACACCAAATACAATGAGCTGTCTCCATCGATTGGTGGAAATGGTAAAATTTTATACTTCTCTTCTGAGGGTCACAACACCATGGGTGGATACGATTTGTTCTCTTCCAAAATTGAGAAGAAAGGGGTATTAGGAAACGCTGTAAACGTAGGGTATCCATTGTCTACAACGGATGACGATTATTATTTCCAAGCCATTCCCGTTTCGAGAAAAGGATTTATTACTTCTTCTAAAATTGG
>JBDLUK010000238.1:0-8175 GCA_039805365.1 Bacteroidota bacterium
AAAACAATATCAGTGTTGAAGTAAAAAACAGTC
Source organism: Bacteroidota bacterium (assembly GCA_039805365.1). GTDB lineage: Bacteria > Bacteroidota > Bacteroidia > Flavobacteriales_D > Sanyastnellaceae > CAMCTV01. The sequence goes on from JBDLUK010000238.1 coordinate 34, forward strand.
CCCATCAATTTCACTTCTTGAGACAACAAAATCCCAAAAAGAACAATGAGCCACATTGGAGTTTGATTGACTTTTTGGGTCAAGAAGACTATCTCGGCATTTTTGCAGTAAATGCAGGAATTGGAGTAGACCAATGGCTTCAAGAAATTGCCTCTGAAAACAACGACTACAAAGAGATACTCATCAAAGCGATCGCAGATCGATTGGCGGAGGCCGCAACTGAGAAGTTGCATGAAGATGTACGGAAAAAATATTGGGGATATGCGCCAGAGGAATTATTCAAAACTGAAGAACTTCTTGATGAGAAATTTCAAGGAATTCGTCCCGCTCCTGGATATCCTGCATGTCCGGATCACACAGAAAAGCAGACAATTTGGAATATCCTACAACCGGACAAAACCATCGGCCTTCAATTGACAGAAAGCATGGCCATGTACCCAACAGCCGCGGTAAGTGGATACTTCTTTGCACACCCCAAATCACAATACTTCGGCATACAGCGCATAGGTCAAGACCAACTGACCGCGTATGCTGAAGCCAAAAAAATAGACATCACAACCGCCCAACGTTGGTTGGGCCATATCGTTCCAACATCATGAAAGTAACACAACACATACAAGAAGCGAAAGACACGCTTTTCAGCTTTGAAATTCTACCTCCATTGAAAGGATCGACCATTGATTCGATTTTTCAAACAATGGACACACTGATGGAATTCAATCCCGCATTTGTAGATGTCACATACCACAGGGAAGAATTTGTATATCTCGATGAAGGAAACGGTTTGCTTCGAAAGAAAACCACCCGAAAGCGACCCGGTACTGTAGGCATTTGTGCTGCCATTGGCAATAAATACAAAGTAGACATGGTACCCCACGTACTTTGCGGTGGATTTACCGCTGAAGAAACGGAGGATGCGTTGATCGATTTAAGTTTCCTTGGCATTGACAATGTGCTGGCATTGCGAGGGGATCCGATGAAGACACAATCAGACTTTAGACCTGAACCAGGAGGTCATGCATATGCTTCCGAGTTGGTACAGCAAATCCAACAAATGAATGATGGCAAATATTTGGATCCTGAATTGCGCAACTCAGAGAAAACAAACTTCTGTATTGGCATTGCCGGTTATCCCGAAAAACATTTTGAAGCACCCAATCCGAATACAGATTTAAAGTATTTGAAAGAGAAGGTAGAAGCAGGCGCCGATTACATTGTCACGCAGATGTTTTTTGATAACCAAGCCTTTTTTGATTTCGAAAAAAAATGCAGAGACAATGGTATTCATGTACCCATCATTCCCGGAATCAAACCATTACTAACCAAAAAACAATTGGTAAGCATTCCCAAAAACTTCTACATCAATTTACCCGATGATTTGGTAGATCCCATGATGGCTGCAAATAATGACTCAGAAGTGAAAGAGATTGGTATACAATGGTGCATCGAACAATGCAAAGAACTTAGAAAACACGGTGTGCCTGTACTCCACTTTTACACCATGGGAAAATCGAAAGAAACCGCACAAATCGCCAAAGCCGTTTGGTAATTTTTTGTTGAACGTTTTGCTGTATACTTTCACGTCATGTTCACGGAAGTAGAAAAAGACCGAATTATTCAAATGGCTTGGGAAGACAGAACTTCCTTTGAGGCCATCCATTTCCAATTTGGGCTGACAGAGGCACAGGTCATCGATTTCATGCGACAAAACTCGCTGCCGTCTAGTTTTAGAATGTGGCGAAAAAGAATGGCTGGCAGGGTTACCAAGCACCATCAAAAAATGGGAACCGGTCCTGATCGTTTCAAATGCAACAGACAACGAAGCATCAGCAACAATAAAATCAGCAAGCGTTAATTCAATTTGAATTTTGTCCTGATTTTTTCGGGTAAAAATTGAATGGGATTGATGGATGCATCGCCCAACCAACTTGATTTCTTGAATACGACAAATATCATTGTTGCGATAAACATCAACAAGCCTACCAAAGCAGAGGCCCAATTGGATTGATCAAAAATCAATTTTGAAATACCTTGCTCAATCGCGACTATAATACCCAAATGCCAGGCGTATCTTGTGATATACAATACCTGCAATGTTGAACCGTGTATCATTCTTTGTCCCATCCAAGCACCCATCAAAAAATGGATGGCCGTTGATAATGCAATGGCCAAGCCAACATATTGCACACCAAAAGGCAACGCATACCATGTTCCAATAGCCATCATTGCAACATAAATCAATTTGATCCACGTGGCTTGAAAAGTACCATTAACCGCACGAAGTAACGCATCGCTAACTCGGTTCAACGTTCGGAAAATTACAGCCACAAATAAGTATTGAAGAATGATTCCTGAACCAGCGTATTGCGGTCCCAAATAAACGGTCATCAGCCATTCAGCATGAAAGATCACCCAAACCGATGCAGGAACAATGGCCAAGCCCAAGACGTGCGTTGTTAGCACTACCAATCTTCTCAATCGTTCCGGTTCATCTTGCATTTTTGACATGCCACTGAACAAGACATTGTCACTCAATTTGGCCATGATGGTAATGGGCAATGAGACAACATAAGCACTTCTTTCATACCAACCAGCGGCTAAACCTTGTTGGGGTCCCAATCCCAGAGGAACAAGAGAAACATCAACTTTGGTTGCTGCATAATTCAATGCATTAAACAATGTGCTTCCAATACCATAATGCAACAAATCTTTGGTCCCTTGCTTGACTCCTAACCAACCCACTTTGATTGGGGTGTACCACCAATACGCCAATGTCATCAATGCATTCTGCGCAAACAAAGCCCACACGTACGCCCAAACACCGAATCCTAGGAAGGCCAATGTCAAACCAATCAGCAAATTCCCACCCACAATGCTGACCATACTCGCTTTAAAAAAAGTCTTGAAGGCCATTTGTTTCATCATAAAACTTCTAGGCACAACACCCAATGCGGAGATGAAAAAACTCGTACAAACCACTTGCGTTATGATCGTCAACTTGGGCATTTTATAAATTTGACCCAACCAAGGAGCCAAGCCAACAAACAACAACGTGAATGAGGCGCCCAAGGCAACCGCCGTCCAAAAGGCCCCATTGATATGGTGTTGAGACACTTCCTTGCGCTGAATGATTGCGGGTCCAATACCGACTTGCGAAAAAATTTCTGCAAATCCCATGATACTCAAAACCACACCCATCATCGCGAAGTCAGCTGGAGCAATCCATCTGGCCATTACTGCAGTATAAAGCAATTGAATCACTACCTGCAACACCACCGTAAGGGTATTCCAGGAAAAACTATTGACCCACTGCTTCCTTTCTGACATTACACAATATTAATGGGAAGATTGTTTGATTATAGTTCTAACTATTCGAGTTTCCCGCTTTGCAATGTGAACATAATACATACCATCCGGAAAGCTCGTCAAATCAAAATTCATTCTATTGCCCAAATGACTTCCGCGCTTTATCATCTCACCCTGGGCATTATATATTTCATATCGCCAAAAACAATGTGGGCCCATCATATCCATTTGAAACAAACCAGTTGTCGGCATCGGATAAGGATTACCCATTTGTGTATTCGTTGATGCATCAACGCCATTGGGAGATTGGAACAAAGAAGACACATTCCATTGATGCCACTTCTGCTCTATGGTTAAAGCACCAACGTAACGCTCATTACTCAAATAAAACTGTTGATCCGTTCTAGAAACGATGGCCTCCACTTGATGAAATGGAAGTCCCAACTCTAGACGCCGCTTGTTTCCACTAAAAAATCCATTTGAAGAATAATCCCACAACAGCCAAACAAAGGGTTGAAGAAACGAAGTGTATCCGCAAAGTGCCACCGACTGACCTTGATCAAAAAATGTAGCCCCTGTAATCAAACCATTGACGTTGTAAGTTTCGCGCAATTGAGCTATTTGATTACCCGATGTCAAAGGAAGTGCGTAGCGCTTGGTTGAACTGGATGCCCAACACTTGGAGAAAATAAAAATACTATCCGATGTTACTAAAAAAGCCTCAGCATCAAAGTCATGGTTGTTCAAACTTGGCGAAAATGAAACTTGATCCTCATAGACAAATTCCAATGTATCCACTACAGTAATATCATTGGTATAAAAATCAACAAGTGGAATCAAGAAAAATTTCAAATCTGATCGATTCCCCAAATTGTTACCAATGTCTCCTATGACCAGGTGCGTTTGATTGACATGACAATCTTCCCAATCGATGTTGCTGAGACAATCCCAGAGCACTGTATCTAAGACATTTCCTGTTAGGGAGTCAATAGCTAAGAACATCGCTTCCGTGTCATCATTGTGGGTCCAATACATGCCATCGTAAAAGAAAAGTCCCGAAGTTTCCTGAACGGAATTCGGCAAAACCATGGAAGATGTTGGCGAAATGATCGTCGATGTATACACACAGGATCCATCGTTGTTTTGGGCAACTGGATTGTAATTCGAAGCAAGGGGATCCATGCAACCATCTATCTGTCCCATGCTCGACTGAACAAACAAAAACATACCCATCCAAAACAACAAGTACTTCATCATATTAAGATATTTTAGACCAATCGGAATTTCCTTTGGTTATTTCATCGAGATATTTTCTCACGCAATAATGCTTGGATAGGCTTAATGTAGAATCCTCCTCAACCATTTCCAAAGCGCATTCTCTGGCCACCAACAAGATGGATTGATCCTTGACTATATCCGCAATCTTCAATTGCAATACACCACTTTGCTGTGTACCAGAAATATCACCCGGTCCTCTCAATTCCAAATCCACTTCTGCAATCTCAAAACCATCATTGGTCCTGACCATGGTTTCCATTCTGGTTTTTGACTCATTGGACAACTTGTTCCCCGTCATCAAAATACAATAACTCTGATCTGCTCCTCGTCCCACACGCCCTCGCAATTGATGCAATTGAGACAAACCAAAACGCTCAGCACTTTCGATCACCATTACTGAGGCGTTGGGTACATTCACACCCACCTCAATTACCGTAGTGGCCACCATAATGTGCGTGCGTTGCTTGATGAACAAATCCATCTCATAATCGCGATCTTCTGCCTTCATTCTTCCATGAACGATGCTAATCTGGTATTGAGGACGCGGAAACCTGCGCAAGATGCTATCATACCCATCTTGCAAATCTTTGTAATCCAAAGCTTCACTCTCCTCAATCAACGGATACACGACATACACTTGTCTGCCCTTGGCTATTTCATTCTCCATGAATTGAAACACTTCTAATCTGCGCGCATCAGATCGCCAAACTGTTTCAATGGGTTTCCTTCCTGGAGGCAACTCGTCAATAATACTCACATCCAAATCACCATACACCGTCATGGCCAATGTGCGTGGGATAGGCGTTGCTGTCATGACAAGTATATGCGGCGGGATTGCCGCCTTGGCCCAAAGCTTTGCACGTTGCGCAACACCAAATCGATGTTGCTCATCTATAATGACCAAACCCAATTTTTGAAACTGAACTATGGGTTCAATCAAAGCATGTGTACCGACCAACAATTGAATGCTGCCATCCAACAAACATTGATGAATTCTTCTTCGTTCAGCAGTCTTTGTACTTCCTGTCAACAAAGCCACTTCGCAATTCAATGGAGCAAGCAGCTCCTTCATACTTTGATGGTGCTGAATAGCAAGGATTTCCGTGGGCGCCATAAGGCAAGCCTGAAAGCCATTGTCCACAGCTAATAACATCCCCAATATGGCGACAATTGTTTTTCCACTACCTACGTCTCCTTGGATCAATCGGTTCATGTGAAATCCTTTCGCAACATCCTGCCTTATCTCCTTGACAACGCGCTTCTGCGCATTGGTCAATTCAAATGGTAGGTGCTTGTTATAAAAGTCCAAAAACAAATCACCCACTTTCTCAAATACAACACCTCGCTCGTCTTTGGTCAATGCCACCTTTTGACGGGCAACTTGAATTTGAAGAAAAAACAACTCTTCAAATTTCAATCTCCTGCGCGCTGCTTCCAGGCGTTTGGCATCTTGAGGGAAATGCACCTCGCGCAATGCAGCCTCTCTCGATATCAATTTGTACTTGACCAATAAAGCCTCGGGCAAATTCTCCTCCACCCATCCTACAGGCAATTGACTAACCAATGTTCTGGTGAGCTGTGCAATTCCATTGCTATTCAATCCCTTCTTTGAACACTTCTCTGTGGTCCGATAAACGGGCTTAAATGTATTTCCTGCAGACCATCTGGAATGTTCCACCCACTCTACTTCTGGATGAGGAATATTGTACCTTCCAGAAAAGAGAGCCGGCTTTCCATACACCAAATAGGTTTGACCAATCTGGAAATTCTTCTGCATCCAACTCGCACCTTTGAACCATACCAACTCAATATCTCCTGAAGCATCTCTGAACCTTCCTGTTAGTCGTTTTGCTCGACCTACACCCACTTCAGTGAAACCCACACACTCCAACAACAATTGTACGGCTTCATTTTCACCCTGAATTTGTTTTACCGTCGTGATTTGAGATTTATCGACATAGCGAAATGGAAAATACTGCAACAAATCTCTGAAGGTGAAAATACCCAATTCATCGCGCAGAAGCTCAGCCTTCGCCGGACCAACACCTTTTAAATAGACTATGTCTTGCAAGAGATTCATCGCTTCATCAATACCCCCATCATTATTTGATGTGTCCACTTATTCTTTGTAAAAAGATACAACAGTGAAAAAGTAATTCCCAAGCCAACAATGTTCCAAGCGTAGTAGTGCAGCATATTCTCTGTACCCACCCAAAATTTAATGAGCATCGTGCAGGCGTAATGCCACAAATAAATACCCATGGATTCCAATCCCAGCCAATTCAAAACAGCAATGCCGCTTCCTTTGTATGAATAAACATCACATGCCACTTGAAACAAAAGCAAAACGTTGGCAACGAAGAAAAACATCCAATCCAAAGTCCAATGATTCCAATAAAAATTTCCAATTACCAACAAAAAATAGGTTGGATAAATCCAACGCATACCTTTTATTGGAGCCAACCAATTTCTGTTTTGTCTAAGAAAAACACCCCAGATAAAAAAGATCCAGTACTGCAAGCGATAAATCGACTGAAAACCATCAAGGGGTGAATAATAACTGGGCAATTCATCAAAATCTACCCAATGAGAGAGACCATAAAACAAAAACGATACAAAAACCACCCACCACAATCGCTTGGCGGATGACTTCACATTCTTAAACAAAAACCTTGTCAATGCCATCCACAATAAGAGGGATGGAACAAACCACAAATGGAAATATGGCTTGACAAAGTGCCTTGCCAATACCACCAACGGATTTTGATGACTATCGTAGACATAAATGCTCAAGCCACAAAACACAACCACAGCAATGACCCAAGGGAGGATAACCCTATTCCTGTATTGATTTAGCAACCCTCTCAAATTCATGTCTAGTGCACGATCCAAAGGGAACAAAAAACCCGAAAGGAAAATAAACAATGGCATATGAAAGCTATAGATGATGGTACGCAACAAGGAATCATCCAACGGCTCAGGAACAACATGTCCCAATATCACAGTCAGAATCAAAAATCCTTTCAGACTATCCCACCCAAAATTTCTTTCCAATGCCATGAATTAAAAATATGCGCATTAATTGGATTAGCCAATACATTTTACGATAAATTCGAACATTCCATTCTTCATGAAAGCTATTCTTCAACGTGTCACTTCCGCATCCGTTTCCATCGATGGAAATATCGTGGGTCAAATTTCAAATGGGCTTTTAATTCTTCTCGGAATTGGTCAAGGAGATGAAATTTCTGACGCCCAATATCTCATACAGAAAATTACGCAAATGAGAATTTTCTCTGATGAAGAAGGTAAAATGAATCGTTCCGTTCTTGATGTTCAGGGGGAGCTTTTGGTGGTCAGTCAATTCACCTTGTTTGCCGAAACCAAGAAAGGGAATAGACCCAGTTTCATCAAGGGAGCAACTCCCACTGAAGCCAAAGAGAAATATTTACAATGGGTCGAGCTTTTAAAAAGTCAATACCCATATAAAATTGCTACAGGCGAATTTGGCGCCAACATGCAAGTAGCCTTGATCAATGATGGCCCCGTAACCATCAC
>JBDLUK010000239.1:0-12913 GCA_039805365.1 Bacteroidota bacterium
TTGAACGCCTTCGTCAGTTGATCCATCACAGTCATCATCAATACTGTTACATGTTTCAGTCGCACCAGGATTCACTGCTGCAGAAGCGTCGTTACAATCTGCGCTGTTAGATACATATCCAACTGGTGCCGTACATGCTGAAGTAGTTGTTGCCAAATCACCATAAGTATCGCTATCTGCATCAGCATAGAAAGTAGTTTGAACTCCTTCGTCCATTGAGCCATCACAATCATCATCTACACCATTACAAGTTTCAGTTGCGCCAGGATGAACAGATGCAGAAGCATCGTTACAATCTGTGCTGTTGGCTACAAATCCTGTTGGTTCCGAACATGCCGATAATGTAGCGGTCAAATTGCCATAGGTATCTCCATCTGCATCTGCGTAGAAAGTAGTTTGAACGCCTTCGTCAGTTGATCCATCACAGTCATCATCAATGCTGTTACATGTTTCAGTCGCACCTGGATTCACTGCTGCAGAAGCATCGTTACAATCTGTGCTGTTGGATACATATCCTGTTGGTGCTGCACATGCTGAAGTGGTTGTTGCCAAGTCACCATACGTATCGTTATCAGCATCTGCATAGAAAGTAGTTTGCACGCCTTCGTCTGCAGTGCCATCACAATCGTCATCGATGGTGTTACATGTTTCTGTTGCGCCGGGATAAACCGTTGCAGATGCATCGTTACAATCTGTGCTATTTGAAACATATCCCGCGGGCAAATAACAAGATGTAATACTATTATTGATATTGACAAAATCATCTTCATCAGCATCCGCGTAATAAGTATTGACATTTACAGTAGCGGAATAGTTACCTGTCTGAACACTCACACCGCATCCATTGGTAACATTGAAAATACCTGAGCATATGCCACTTGGTAACTGCACAGTTAATGAAGTTTCAGATTCTGAAAGAACCAAACAATTTACACCTCCAAAAGTGACTATATTACCACTAGCAAATCTATCACCTGAAATCGTAATTTGATCTTGATAAGCAAATGCAGAAGGAGAGATAGAAGTTACAACTGGTGCCAATTGAGTGGAATAATTAAAATTATTGGATACGATTCCACACGAATTGGTAACAGTTAATGTCTGACCACAAACAACTTCAGACATATTAAATTTTATCAAATTGGGTGATTGAAAAACGGGAGTGTAACTTGTTCCTGACACATCAATCAAATTATTTGAATAACCAAATCCATATCCAACAATACTTACCTGAATTAAACCACCAACGATTGCTTCAGAAGTTGATGAAATTACAGGAATGGACAATGGGTCAAAAGGAAGTGAATTGGTAATAGTACCACAACCAGTGATCACTTGAACATCACCCGGACAGATTCCACCTGGAATTACGACAACAATTTCAGTGGAAGACTCACTAACGATGGCAACTGTTTGATTGGACATCAATACAGTATTACCTGAATTAGCAAATCCAGTTCCAAACAATGTTAACTGATTTCCAGATTGAGCAGCGTTAGCTGATAAGGATACCAAAACAGGATTTGTACCAACGATTTGAATATTGGCGCCATTGTCTGGACTAATGACTGCAGGACTTGTAGAAACTATCCTCATTCTGTAACCGGAAGAGGAGTTGACAACACTTGGAAGCGTTACCAGAATTGTTCCTGAATTATCTTCTGAAATACTTCCTATCACTTGTGGATTGGCGAAACTTCCAGAGGCATTACTCAATTGGACACTAAAGACGTTACCTGAATCAAAAACTCCCTGTATGGTATACCCTATGGTTAGTTGACTTCCAGAACAATAAGATAACGGGACATTACTTGAAATCTGAATGCTCTGGTTCGCTGGTTTTTCAAGAATGTAATATTGATTTGTTGAACCCAAACCTACTTGCCATTTGCCTGTAGATAAATTCATCTGAACGTGATCATTTGTTGCGGAATTTCCAGTAGCCGTTGTTGTTCCAGACACCCAATTGGTGTAGGTAGAAAAAGTCTGACCCGTAGTCCAAACAAATGTGCCTTCGGTCGTTGCATCACTCGCGCCTATCCATTTATTATTGCTAGGCAAAATAGTTTGTACATAAGCTTGTTCAGCTGCGGAATTGATTGAAACCAAATTCCCACAACTATTGATACAATCCGAATTGGCCGTTGTCCAGGGAGCCTGTTGGTCGCTTGAGTAATAGTTCTTGCCTCCTGATGTTCCAAAAAAAGTAAACTTGGTTAAATCTACGCCTATTTGATTCGCCGTTGTTACGGTGATTGATTTTACCACTGGACAAGCAAAATTCACTGCGTTCACTGAGACAGAATAGGTAGTTGTCGAGTTGGGATTTGCAATGGGGTTTGCAATCGTTGCATTTGACAAGGTAGATGTATTGTCCCAAGTGCAAGGGAAAGTAGCCAATGAACTTCCCGTTATAACTACATCGTCCAATACCCAGTTATCGCCTTCATACTCATTACATGACAATTGCTCCCATCGAAACATTGTTGCAAAACTCTTGGCTGCGTTCGGTATTGGAACTGAAACTGCTGTAAGATTATTGTAAGTGCCCGTTGTATTATATGTAGCAATTGGGACCCAAGTCGAACCAAAATCAAGAGAATATTGCAATTGTACTTCCTCGCCTAAATCCGCGTTTTCACAACCTTCCGATGTCCCACCTGAAATTTTCAATTTAAATGCAACAGTTCCTCCGTTGGACACATTCATAGGCTTAGTTGTCGCCCAACGATTATAGCTTTCCGTGAATAGGAGAGAACGCGTTCCAGAGGCTGCACAATGGTTGTAGTAATAAGTGTATGAATAATATCCATCAGACCACCAACCACTTCCTGAATTCCAAACTGCCGTGTAATAGACATTATCCCCAACAATCTCTTCCCACATGGCTCCAGGACCCGTCTCAAAGTTATCAGAATACGAAGTGGGATAAGCTGAACTGACTAACAATTGGGCTGAGGTCCCACATCCTGCAATGAAATCAGGAGTAGCTGAAATATTAAATGCACTTGTATAAGACTGAGCAGCTACATTGTTAGACTGAACCAATAGATTGTAAGAAGAAGTAACAATGTAGAATTTCAAATTCAAATCCACCTGCAATGGCAAACTAAAATTCAAAGTCCCAGACTGGTATGCACCCACGGAATGTATGAGTTGATTGCCGTTGTACACCTGAATAACATTATTTGTTGGTAAAGTGCAATTGACTGAATAAGGAATAGAAATATTGGATCCTGCGCAGATTGTTGATGGAAGATTAAATACAATCGGTGCCTGAACATTTAGCGTGTATGATTGAGCCACCACCTGAATTGGACTTGACGTAACCAAGCGCAAAACTGGATTTCCTGTAAAATTGGCCGGAATAGTAATATCAATAGTACCTGTTGGCTGATTGCTCAACAATGATCCCACTACTGTCTCTCCCATCATGACTTGAAAAACATTACCCGGATTTAAACTACATCCTGAGGCAATGTAATTAATTGGAAAAATAATTCCACGACAGGCAGCCCCTGAATAACTCAATGAGGTATTTAATCCAATGCCAAAGGGAGTGGACAATTCTGATTGACAACTCACATTTTGCAACGATCTTATCCACAATTTAAAACCAACACCTCCTGTAAATGAATTGGGAATTGCAATTGACAATGTTCCAGAATTATTTGAAGCATTAACGGTACCCAACAAAATTGAGTTCGCCTTAGTTGTGTTGGTTATAAATACTTCAAATTGATTGTTGGCGGGTAAATTACAACTGTAGTTGTATGTCAATGTAGCAGATTGACCTTGGCAATAATTGCTGGCAACTCCTGTAACAGTTAACGCACCATTGACAGGTATTGAAAGAGAATTAGACGTCCAACCCGTAACCGTATCCTTAATTCTGATGAAATAATTAGATCCAATAATTAAATTACTGGGCAACTGAACGTTAAAAGGCGGATTCAAAAACTGCTGAAAAGTCATGGTTGAGAGTATAGTAACATTATCAAATTGACCTATAGAATTGGATAGCTGGACCTGAAGAGGATTAGACGAATTGGGATAGGAACACATTGCAACCATCAAAGGGACAATGCTACCCGGACAAAATGTATTGCCCCCTGCAGGTAAGGTCAAGGTCATTTGCTCTGTGACAATAAATTCCCATGAAACAGGGGCCCAAACAGTTGTACTAGGCGACAAAATAAATCGATAAATATCTCCTGGATTTAAATTACCTGAAATGGTAAAATTGGTGGAAGGAATAACCCCTGAACCCGAATAAGTCTGAATCACTTGTTCCGGTTCACTTGGATTGGTAAGATTCTGTAGCTTCCAAGTTGCTGAGAAATTGCTAAATTGATTTATTGTCGTCAATCCACAATTGTAATAGGTAACCTGTGGTAAAACAAATGGAGCACTGCCGCAATATGTGTTGAGCATTTGATTGTTCCAATAATTGGAACCATAAATTAGGTTATTATTTATTTGAACCTCAGACTCGAGATAAAACCAAGTTATTTGCTGACTTGTGATGCCATTTGATATCGCTCGTGCCCTAAAATAATACCCTCCCAACGGAACATTGATCGGTAAGGATAATGGCACAGAACCCGTCAATGTATTTACGGTATCAGAATACAAAGTATGGATAACTGGAGATGCCGCACTAAAATTAGTTGAAATATCAACTATAACCTGAATGGATGGATTAGATGTGATACAGGAAGTGATTGTATACGGCAAATAATTCGGAATTCCACAATTGACCGGATAACTGAAAACACTTGAGTCAATGATCAATCCATTTACTACGATGGGATAAGTTGTATATGCCGCACCGGTTGTTGTGGTTGTTTTAATTCTTAAAAAATAATTCCCTGCAGGAACAGATGACGGAATATTAACTACCACATTACCTGTTACCGAAGTACTTGATAAACTGCCTACAGTGTAAATCGTCGAAGAGAAATCTTGATTCGCACATATCTCAGCGGTAAAAACATTTCCCGCAGCCAAAGTGCAACCAACATAGGAATAGGCATGTGTATAATTTGTTCCTGTGCAATAATTACTCTGCAATACAGATGTAATTGTGGTTTTACGACCAATAAAAATGGAATAATCATCAGAAACTTTAACAGGATTTGTACTTCGCGCTCGAATGGTATAGGTCATACCTCCTACAACTGATGCCGGAATCGTGAATGTATGATTGGCAGTAGCCAATGAAGTTGTGTAGGTGGCCAAAACCGTTGGGTTGGTAAAATTGCCAGATGCATCACCCAATTCATAAATGATTTGATTGCCCGAGCCAAATGTACACCCCGGATAATTTGAATACCCGAATGTTCTCGATTGCCCGGGACATCCTTCAACCAAACTTCCTGTTAAATCCAATATTTGGGGTCCGACATACCGGGTTGCATACCCACTGGCGTCCGTAGCCGGAGCAGTGCCGATGACCCGTAAATAATATTGACCCTGATAGCCTGCAGGAATTGTCGCTGTGATATTTCCGGAATTAGCCGTTGAACTCAATGACCCAATAACAATAGGATTGGTAAAACTTGGATCGTTACTAATTTGAACGCGGTAGATATTACCGGTGGTTGCTGGAAGTACACATCCTGCTGTAGCCATTCGAATGAAAGGAACGGTGATACTTCCTCCCGCACATTGACTTCCAGAAATTCCGACATTCCAATCATCTATAGCGATTGATGCATTTTTTTGATACAAATAAACTTGGGTACCTCCGATTGATTGAGGCAATGAACTAGTCACCCTAAAAGTATAATATCCCTCCGTCCAAGTAGATGGAATGGTATATGTCAAAGTTCCTGTTGTTGCTGTAGATGCCAGAGTTGCAACATTTGTCCAGGTATTGGTAGATGAGGAAAAACTTTGCAATGTGTAGACATTGCCAGCCAAGGGTAAACAATTACCTGTATTAAAAGTAAAGGACAAAGGCGAGCCAATACAAGTGCTTGAAGTTGAACTTACGTTTGTTGAAATCGTCATGCCAATGGAAGCATTTATTGTCGAACTCGTTACTGAAGGACTCGTGGAAACCAATCGAATCTTATAACTTGAACTTCGAACGATATTGTTTGGAATCGTGAAATTGATGGTTCCACTTGGATCAGATGTTGTCAAGCTACCAATGATTGATGGTGCGGAAAAAGAACCTTGGGCATCACTCAATTGAACATTAAAAACATTGGATATTTGATATGAGTTGGAACATGCCGAAGTAGTGGTATAGTTGAGAGCTCCCACACCAGGACAGATAACACCAGGAGTGACCAAACTAATTGCGATACTACCCAATAAACCTAAAGTTAAATTATTAGAGCCTGTCCAAACCCCATTTGGCATTCCTGTTGGTCTAACTCTTAATTTGTATCCCGTACCTGAAGGTTGACCTTCTAGAATAGAAAAACTGATTGTTCCTGAAGAAGCGAACGAAGATAAAAGTCCGACAGAAATTGGATTCTGAAAACTTCCAACTGCATCACTCAACTCCACGATGAATTGATTATCGAAACTCAAATCACAACCCAAGTAAGTGTAATTTAGAGTATACAAGACTCCAGTACAAAGGAAATCGGAAGTTGGATTATTGATTGCATGAATGGTTCTGTTTCCAACCTGAAAAGTATTTGAGGAAAGAGTATAATTCTGATTTGCGTAACTCAATTGATATAAAAGACTATAATCAGTAGCCGAATTTAAATTGCTCGGTAAATTGACATCAATTACACTTCCTGATCCTGTCATTGTTCCAACAACTTGTGAAAATCCAAGAGATGTTGATGTTAATGTAGCGGTTAAGGTTAAGTTTGAACTTGTGATACAATCCGATAGAAAAACGGGAATTTGGTAATTTGTTCCAGGACATAGAAAGCCCCCGTTTTGATTGTACACCTCATCAAAACCAACACTAAACATACTCTTGATTCCAACATTAATGGGATTAGATAAACTACCACTGAGTTGGCGCTTCAATCTCACTTTATAGTTACCATTTTGCACCACATTAGCTGGAATAACAAGATTAATAATGCCAGAAGCTTGATTAATCGACACAACCTCTGAAACTGCTGGATTCGTTGCAAAAACTCCGAATTCATTGCTCCATTGAACATCGTATTGACTATTTTCCGTAAAATTTCCTAGAACATTGTAATTGACAGCAATTGTACTGCCCGGACATTGCGAAATGATATTGGGTTGTGCCAAATTCAATGTTACAACATCATTTGACACAACTTTATACACCTCTATTTCACCAACACTTATCCAGTTACTATAACTCGCGACATTCTGCCCTGGGGCATTATATAACAAATCAGCGCATACAGCATAACCTGAATTACAAAAATAACTATGGCTATTACCTCCATACATCTGAGACATATCACTACTGATTTCAAATGATGTGTTGAAAATTGGACCATAATATGTATAGCTATTTGTCGCATTAAATCCTGGACCGATATAATCCAATTTAGTATTCGTAGATAAATTAAAAACAAATGAACCTGCACCACCAGCATTTGGATAACCTGACCAATCCCCATTACTGTAGCCCCCAAATACAACGTTATTCTGACTATTTCTAATCAGTGTGATAGTAGGCCCTTGCCCATTGCATTTTTGATGAAATATTGAACCAGAAGCGCCGTCAATTGATTTGGTATAAATCTTCACTCCATAATAATTGGAACCCAACCAATTCTGCAAAGTTGCTTCATCATCTGCATCTTTCAGACTTGAACTTGGTAACAATTGCGCTCCAAGATCAGCAGTCAAAAAACACAATACAATGAATACAAGTGATACAAATAAATTTTTCCTTTTCATGATCAAAATTTTACTCAACGAATAACACTAATTCTTCGTTGAATTTCAATCGTGAAAATTCATGATACCTACATGCTCCTACAATACTCCAAAAGAATCAATTTTACTCGCTCTCATTTTTAACAATAGCAGAAATGGGAAAATTTATTTGGTAATCAAACCTATTGTTGCCTGGTTCTATTACTCCTTGCCATCTTGAAATTCTGTTTTGAATGCTTTGCAGGCCCATTCCAATAGTGTTTTCAATTTGATTCACACGCCCAGCATCTTCCCACTTGAATCTAATCATATCGCCATCGATAACTATTTGACAAACAATTTTTTCAGCAGTAGAATATTTTAAAGTGTTACTTAGTATTTCAGAAAATAAAAAATAAAAGTCTCTACTGAAATCATCAGACACTTCTATGCTTGAATCAATTGAAATTTCAGTTTGAAAAATTTTATTTAACTTCTTCAACTGATCCTCAGCCTTACCCACAATAAGTTCAACCAAGTTTCCAAAATGGCCATGATCCTGTAATCTCCAGACTACTTTTCTTAAACTCTCAGACATTAAATCAAGATCTTGATTCAGAGAAATAAACTCATCCTCTCCCCCAATCATTCTTTTGAAAACAGAATGCACTTTCATCCGCACTCCAAATAATATGGATCCCACACCGTCATGAAGCTCTGAGGATATCCGCTTTCTTTCTTGGAGTATAAGTGCAATCGCTTCATCCTTCTTTCTTGATTCAGACAAAAGCAACTGATATTTATAATCCAAATTCTCATCTCTAATTTTCTTGAAACGAAAAGCAATTGCTATAAAAACCAAAACAACTTCGATGATAATAAAAATTTGAAGATTGCTCGGAATTGTAGAATTAAACAAGAACAAATATGTAATCCAACCGTTGATATTCAGAACATACTCCAAGGCTCCAAGGAATAGTATAAGTACAGCGATTAAAAACAATATTGACTGTTGTCTTCCTCTTCGAACGCTTCTCCATGAAAATCCTATTAAAGCAATCATCGATACGAGACTCAATATTGATAGAAATCTAAAAGCTAAAATTTTTAACCACGACGAATCATCCCAAAATGCAAAAATTAAAAGAGTACCTACAATAACTAAAAAGTGAAGGGTTTGAAAAGACCTTATGTATTTTATCCAGGATTTAGACTTTAACTCATCGTCCATCACAAAGACCTCCAGGAGTTTGAATAAAAGGATGTATGTGGTTGATGTTGCCACATACCTTGAAATATTGGACAAAAAGGGCCAGTCCGGATAAAAAAACTGAAAATCTATACCGTCATAAGCCAAAATCAGAACAAGATTTGAAAAAGCATAAATACTGTACCACAAATGAACCTTGTCCTTTATACCAATATAAAGTACCAAATTTAGCATAATTGATAGCAGAATAATTCCTGCAAAAATTCCAAAAACCAAATAAACATTTGTTTCCATTTTGTGAAATCCCGAAGAGGTGGAAACATCAAAAGCAGAAAAAAAATTCTCATTTCTCTTGTCCAATTCAAAAATTAAATAACCTTTTTCTCCAATTTTCAATGTCCAAGGAAAAGTAAAATTGCAAAAAATATAAGGTCTAGAATCAAAATGAAAATCATCTCCCGTTATACCGCTATTTACTATGGCATTATTAATTACATAATAATATCTTATTTCATTAATTGCCGAGTTCTTTAATGTCACATGAATCGTTTGATTGGACATCATGTCATTTTGAATTGGAAAAACAATCCAATGATAATTTCCAGAAGGTCCTTTGTTTAATGCTACCTCATTAAAAATCTGAAAATCCCTCAACCCATCTTCAATCCATTGGCGGGGATTCGTTCTTGTTTCTTCAGTTCGATAAAGTATATAAGGATTTAATTCAAAAAAATGAGTAGACCCCTTATCTATAAAGGAAATTGGCATGTACTCAATTGATTTACAATCAAGAAACATGAGAATGAAAATTGATAAAAAACAAAATCTCATTATCTCAAATTTACCCAATTCAAATTTGGCTTTTCATTTATCATGAAAAATCATGGTTTACCGCATACAGAAACAAAGGAAAAAAAATAGAAATTTACCCTGTGAAACTCAAAGTCTGTATTGTTGACGACCACGCTGTTGTGAGGTCAGGTTTGAAATCTCTAATCAATTCACTTCCTGAAATTGAATGCGGATGGGAATTAGAGAATGGTTCGGAATTGCTTCATTTGATTAACCAAAGGATCTTACCGGACATTATTATTTTGGACTCTTCCATGCCTGTTATGAGCGGTATAGATCTTTTGAACAATTTGGCCAACCATCCAATTATTGAACGAGTAATATTTCTTTCCTACCAAATTTCTAAAGAAGAAAAAGAAAAAATTGAATCGCTTGGAGTCAAAAAGATAATCTCTAAATCAGCTAATGCCGAGGAGATTATTCAGGCTCTTCAATATTTCATCGAGCGAGATACGGACATTAAAATAAAAAAAAATCGTCCCAATATAACGAACAGGGAATTAGAATTCATCCAACTCATCTGTCATGATCAGGAGTATACCTATGATCAAATTGCAGAAATTATGGGAGTTCACAATAGAACAATTGATTCATTTCGCAAATCACTTTTTCAGAAACTACAAATCAAATCCAAATCTGGATTAGTTCTTTACGCGATTAAAAATGGATTATACAAATAAAAAAAGCCCAGCTCTCGCTGGGCTTTTTTTATTCAATCTTACTATTCTTATCTGTTCACTGCCATTCTCATGGTGTGACGAGAAGTACCGTTTAAGATTTCCACTTGGTACAATCCGCTAGCCAATGCTTGCGCAAATTCTACTTGAGCAGTAAATCCGCCTTCAGCAACATAACGCAAACTCTTCACCAATTTACCAGTAGCATCTGTAACATTCAATACAACATCACCATCCATTCCTTCTACGTTCAAAGTAAATCCTTGTCCTGCATTTGGATTGGGATACAATGTAGCTTTCATATTGTTGTTAGAAATCTCTGAACCTGCTTCATCTGCTGTTGGCATTCCTGCAGCACCCAATGTGCGAACACAAGCTGATGTTCCGTATGCTGTATTGCTCGCTCCATCAAAATGCTTGCTTCTGATTTTCACTCCATAAGTTTGACCTGCTGCAATTCCATCTACTTGATTCATTGCCAAGATACGTGAACCTCCCACAGCACCCAACTCATACACAGGAAGTGAAGGTGTTGGCAATGTTTGTGTAAACTCGTACTCGTAACGTTGTGTTCCGCAAATAGAACGATTAGTAGCTATACTTCCCGCAGTTGCACTTTTGTATACAGGGCAACGATCTGTTGCTCTAACATTCAAGTCCAATTCTGGAGCCATGGTAAATGTTGAAGCCGTTGTTCCAATACCTACAGCAACTTCAGGATTACCAAATGCATCATTCAAGTTGTAAACTACGTCCACTTTGGTTGTGTACTGTATAGGTGCATTTGTCAAGTTAGCCGCAACAAATTTACCCAATTGACAGAATGAACTTGTTACCCCACCAACTTGTGTATTGTTTTGATAAGTGAATTCAGCAGCACCTGTAGCCGCAGATCCAGTCCAACGATTGATTGAATAACTCGATGCACCAAAACGGTAAACAGACTTAAAGTTTTGACAAGAGTTTGAGAATGTATTTGTGTTAGAAGTAACTACCGCCAAGTCATTGGCGCTACCTCTCAAATACTGACAAACCATTGCGCAAACACCTGGCGCACTGTTGTTATTTCTAACGCAGATATAATAGGTTTGACCAGGTACCAATTGATCGAAAATCAAAATCTCGTTTCCTGCATCCAAGGCAGCACCAATGGCAGCAGATGTAACCGCATTCTCTCCTGCAACAGGAATCAATTGCACACCCAATTGCGTAGGGTTGTCAAACAAGTTGATGTCATTGTCGTCAGTTACAGCATTTGAACCTGTCAATGCAACACGAATCGCGTTGTACTGTGCAACAAACTTGAACCAACGATCTTGACCGTTTCCGGGGTTTTCTACTGAGTTGGTACCTACAGGTAAATTGACAGAAATTGTTGGTGATGTAGCGCCATAGAATCCAATGTTAGCCAACAATAATGCAGAACCAGGACCTCCATCAGGACAAACCAAATCCGCACCTGAGCAATCCTCATCAATGCTATTGCCACACAACTCTGTTGCACCTGGATTTACAGATCCGTTGTTGTCATTACAATCATTGCTGTTGGTTACATAACCCACTGGCAAAGTACATGCTTGAACAGTTGATGTTGCACTACCATAAGTATCGTTATCATTGTCTTCATAATACGTTGTGCTTACACCTTCATCGGATGTTCCGCTACAGTTATCATCAATGCTGTTACATGTTTCTGTTGCACCTGGATTTACCGCTGCTGAAGCATCGTTACAATCTGTGCTGTTGGATACATACCCTGCAGGAGCTGTACATGCTGAAGTGGTTGTTGCCAAGTCACCATAAGTATCGCTATCCGCATCTGCATAGAAAGTAGTTTGAACGCCTTCGTCAGTAGATCCATCACAGTCATCATCAATGCTGTTACATGTCTCTGTTGCACCGGGATTTACGCCGGCCTCAGAATCATCACAGTCCGTGCTATTCACTGAATAACCCGCTGGTACCGAACAAGCCAAAGTTGTTGTCGCAACATCTCCGTATGTATCATTATCTGCATCGGCATAGAAAGTAGTTTGAGCGCCTTCGTCTGTTGAACCATCACAATCATCATCGATAGTATTACATGTCTCCGCTGCACCTGGATAAACAGTTGCTGATGCATCGTTACAATCAGTGCTGTTGGATACATATCCTACTGGTGCAGAACATGCAGATGTAGTGGTTGCCAAATCTCCATAAGTATCGCTATCTGCATCTGCATAGAAAGTAGTTTGAACACCTTCGTCAGTTGTACCATCACAATCATCATCGATAGTATTACATGTCTCGGTTGCACCGGGATAAACCGTTGCAGATGCATCATTACAATCTGTGCTGTTCGATACATAACCTGCTG
>JBDLUK010000240.1:0-3301 GCA_039805365.1 Bacteroidota bacterium
ATTTTTTGACCGCTGTAGAAGTGATCAATGTTTTCAATACGATTTTATTCAGGGTTCATCAATTTGAGGGAGTGAGTCATGTGAGTCAAGGACACAATACTTTGGGTGATTTGTTGCACACCAAGCGTGGCGAGCCTTTGATTTTAGGCGCTTTGTATTCTTGGATCGCGGAGTCGTTGGAAGTTCAGTTGCCCGCGATATCTGTTCCTGGTGATTGCATACTGGCATATCAAGAACTTGACTATCAGGGCGGCGTGGAGAATTTGTTTTACGTGCATCCACATCAGAGTGGTCAGATTGTTTCGCGTGAAGAAATCGAAGGCATGTTGGTTGCGATGCAATATCCATATGATGATCGTTTCTTTAATAATGCAGGCAGACTTGAGTGGGTGGGCAGAATGATCAACACGTTGATCAATGAGGCCATTGCCAATACGGATGATAAAAAAGTAAGTGAGCTTCGCGCGATGCAGGCGTTGATGTTGGAGTAGGTTAGCACGAACTAAATTGACTTCCTGCCCAGATAAAAAGCAGGGTAGAAATGGTTCCCTTAACAATGAAGAAAATGATGGTTGCCCAACCCATTTTTTTAACCCAACTTTTATTTTTTTCGTCCTTTCTCAAAGAAAAGTAATTTTTTTTTCTTGTTGTAAATCCTTTACAATTCAGTAAAGTTAGTTTGTATCGTTCAATTAAACATTGTTGCGATATGAAAAACTTAGCAGAAGTCAGAAGGTACATTGATTCTTTTTCTCGTCCCGATGGATACAACCATTACGCATGGGATGTTACCAAGCGATTGGCATTGGAGGTATGGGAAAGCTATTTGGAGAACAAGCGTTGCACGCGTTCTTTGAATTATCTGTGCAAGGAGTTTTATCAAATGATTCAAGAGCCCAGCAGTGGGGAATTTATCATACCCAAAAGTCGTTTCAGAATGCCAAATTAATCGGTTGATTTTGCGTTAGAGGACAACCCTTGGGTAGGTATTTTTTTTCGGTTGACCTACCACGGGGGTTGCGCCTAACGAAACAAAAAAAGGGGTTCGAAACGTCGAACCCCTTTTTCTTTTCAATTTTTTAAATTGACTTTTAAAATACTTTTAAAATACCAGACCCACTGAGAAACCTGATCGAACGAAGTATCCAACGTATGGTTTAAAGACTTCATTGGGACGGTCGTTGTAAGGCGAGCTGGGATCGATGCGCTTGTCACCTGAATTGTAAACAGGGCCCAAATAAACATCAACTGCGATTTTGTCTTTGAAGATGTGCTGATAACCAACACTCATACCCACGCCAATGGTGCTGAGTTCACGAGCTTGGTATGCGTAGGTGGAAATGTAGTTGCCCCATTGGTCATAGATTCCGTTCCAAAGCCAGTCTTCGGATTTCATCCATTGATAGCGAACGAACGAACCCACATAAAATCCACGCGGCGCATCCGTCTTGGACATGTAGTATTTGTATTCCGCGGTGGCTGCAAATCGACTTAAATACGCTGCGTTGGCAACAGCTGAAGATTGATCTTGATAAAGGATGCCCAAATTCAAAGAAGAAATATTGGAAAGCGGTTTTTCGAAACTCAAATTGGCGGTTCTAAAAATGGGTGACATGACATCCATTTTGAGCAAGTACGAAACCGGTTTTTTTTCCTTTTTGGTAGGGTTGTTATTGGTGGGTTGTTGGGCCCATGTGGCGCCACAGGCAAGGCTTATGGCTAAAATTGCGAATAAATGACGCATAAAGTTGATAAGTAATTGGTACGTGTTTCTAGATTCTTTACGCAATTTAGCAAAAAATATTGCGTATGTCTAAAAAAGCACGTTTGTGGTACTTGTCGTTGGCTCCGATTTTTTTTGTGTTAAGTTGGTTGATTGGCAATCGTCTGCACGAAAGATTTCTTGAACACGCCAAAGGAATGGGAGAGCAACCCAATCGCGCTTTGTTATACGCATCCATTTTTACAGCGGTGTATATCGCAGTGTATTTTGTGATTCAAGATTTGTATCCGAGCAAAAAAAACAATTGAGTTGTAAATTCATTACGAACCGCACCCTACATATTTGTCAAACTAAAAAACTAACGCAATGTCAGAAGTAAACAAAGAAAAATTAAAGGCGCTACAAATGGCCATGGATAAGTTGGAAAAAACTTATGGTAAAGGCGCTGTCATGAAATTGGGTGATGATGCCATCGAACAAATGGAAGTGATTCCATCCGGTTCAGTGGGATTGGATAGTGCCCTTGGAATTGGTGGTTATCCCAAAGGAAGAATCGTTGAGATTTATGGTCCAGAATCATCTGGTAAAACAACCTTGGCTATTCATGCGATTGCCGAAGCGCAGAAGCAAGGTGGTATTTGCGCAATCATTGATGCGGAACATGCATTTGATAAATTTTATGCAGAGGCACTTGGTGTAGATACAGAGAACTTATTGATTTCTCAGCCAGATAATGGTGAGCAGGCATTGGAAATTGCGGATAATTTGATTCGCTCAGGAGCGATTGATTTGATCGTTATCGACTCAGTAGCAGCATTGACTCCTCGTTCAGAGATCGAGGGCGAAATGGGTGACTCTAACGTAGGTGTACAAGCTCGTTTGATGTCGAAGGCATTGAGAAAATTAACTGCATCGATCAGCAAGACCAAGTGTTGTTGCATATTCATCAATCAGCTTCGTGAGAAGATTGGTGTGATGTTCGGAAATCCTGAAACGACAACTGGTGGTAATGCATTGAAGTTTTACGCTTCAGTTCGTTTGGATATTCGCCGCTCTTCGCAAATCAAAGATGGAGAGAATGCTATCGGAAATCGCACCAAAGTGAAAGTGGTGAAGAACAAAGTTGCACCTCCTTTCCGTCAGGCAGAATTTGATATCATTTATGGACATGGTATCTCCTTGTTGGGTGAGATCATTGATATGGGTGTAGATCACAACGTGATTAAGAAGAGTGGAAGCTGGTTCAGTTATGGTGAAACCAAATTGGGTCAAGGTAGAGATGCCGTGAAGCAATTGTTGGATGACAACCCCGAATTGAAAGAAGAAATCGAAACCAAAGTACGCGCCGCCATTGCGCAAGCAAAGGCAGGAAATGCATAATGGTTTTTTCAGAAATGATTCATGAAAGGATGCTTCGGCATCCTTTTTTATTTTATACCAAAGTTCAACGCTTGATCAAATCCAATCGCAAGAAAACATCCCAATATTTTTCTTGGGTCATGTCCACCCAATGAATTTGAAAGTATCGGTATTGGTAGGTTTGAATTTGACAAATTAGCAGCAAGGCAATTGCCATTG
>JBDLUK010000241.1:0-3124 GCA_039805365.1 Bacteroidota bacterium
GAGCTATTGCATTCACTACGTTTTGGTCACCCGTCTTTTTCATCATCTCTGAAGAGATAAAATCAATGGTTGTCGCCGAATTGATTTTAAATTTCTCCATGTAAGTATCATTGGCCTTTACGGCCTTTGCTTTAATTTCCAGATCTTTTGAAAAGAAGTTGGCAGAATACAAAGTGAAGTCCTTTACCAAAACTTGACCTCCCTTTAATTGTACTTTCTCAATGCTGGTTTTGTAACCCACCAAAACAAAGTTCAAGGTATACAATTGATCATTGGGGAACTTCAACTGAAACTGGCCTTCAAAATCAGTTTGAGCCAATATGGATTGATCTTCCACATCAACTGCGATAACACCAAAAACAGCTTCGCCTTTTTCATCTGTTACCTTTCCCTTTAAAATTCCTTGGGCCTGCATGCCAAGACCGGCAAGAAAC
Source organism: Bacteroidota bacterium (assembly GCA_039805365.1). Lineage (GTDB taxonomy): Bacteria > Bacteroidota > Bacteroidia > Flavobacteriales_D > Sanyastnellaceae > CAMCTV01. The sequence continues at coordinate 435 of JBDLUK010000241.1, forward strand.
CCAAAACATGTGACCAATAATATCCTGAACATACTCAAAAATTATCTCTTAATAAATCTCTCTGAACGCATAGAATGCTGATCAATCAAGCGCAATAGATAAACCCCAGAAGATAGACGCTCAACATTCAATTTATCCAATCCACTAATGGATTGTTGGGTTAACACGACGTTACCTAGAATATCCAAAATTTCAATTTTAGCATCAGATGAAATATTGCCATTTGCCACAACATTCAATTCATTTTGAACTGGGTTAGGATACAATTCCAATGCTGCACCAAGTGCGTTTGCAACTTGAACCAAATTTGTGGTTGTATCTGTTGTATCAACAGAAGCCTCGCTTACATAGATTAAAGTTGAATCGGTCAACTCTGCATCGATAGGATTCTCAGCTACATAAATTTCACTTCCACCTGCTACAGGAGTAGCCAATTGCAAATTCATTTTAAATGAGAATGTACCTTTCGTGGTAAACTGTCCCAATAAAACGTGGTTGCTAGGTGTAACTCCTTCTACACCACCCAATGCTGCAATTGTAGCATTGTTGATTTCGAAAACTGAACCTGGCGTTTGATCAAACAATGACAACTCATCTGTAATACCCAAAATATTAGGAAGAACTGTTGTTCCTGGCATCAAACCATCAACACCATCTGTTCCTGTAATTGGCGCTCCAGCAGCAACGTTGTTGTTGGCCAAAATACCTTGGTTGTTTCCTATTGTACCGTCCGTATCTTCTGATTTCAACACACCTACCAAACCATTGGCTACAGAACCAATGGTCAAATATGAATCGATCAACATCGTATTCTTCTTGGTATTGTTTACGCTTGTTCCTGAATAGGTAGCTACTCCATAATTTGGATCATTGTAAAATGCTGTTGTAGTTGAAATATTCAACGGATGTGTTGGACTTCCAAAAATTTGAATCACCTTATATCCGGGCAACAAATCAGCGAAAACACGATAAGTAGTAGAACCAACATGCAAAGGATAAACGGCTCCATTATCTGAAGCATCAATAGAATCTGCAGCATCACTGATGTAAAATTTCTCTACAACGATTCCTTCCAATCCATTTTGCGCAGAACCGACACTAGCCAATGCAAAGGCTGACATTAAAGACAATAAAACTTTTTTCATCTTACTATTATTTTCTAGATTTTACTTTTTTCTTTTTTGATTTCTTGACTTTTCTTGACTTAAATGGTGAGGCACTTCCTTTAAGAAGTGACAACTCTACCTCTCCGTCTTGAGGATTTGCATATACATATTTGATAGACTTACCCTCTGGCGTTCCCACCATGATATTTAAAGCATAATTCAATTCACCAGCTGTAGTAAATTGACCAATCAAAACCATGTTCGTTCCCAATGAATCCAATCCCACTGCACCTTTTCCCATACATGCCCATGCCCCGTTGGCTACTTCAATCGTATTGGTTCTGCTCACAGATGTCAATCCCTTAAGTGCATCATCCATGTTATAAAAAGTAGGAACCCAAGGTTTAGCCACATACACCATTCCATCCGAATTAGAAAAACTCAATTCTGTTTCTTCAGTAGTGGACGTTAAATATCCTTTTTCAAATTTGACTTCCGCAATTGTATCTAATGATCTCGGCACTCCATTAAAAGATTCACCTGCCGCACCTGCCGACAACCATGAATCCAACAATGTTATATTCCTAGACAATGTCCTAGCAGGAATCAAATTAGGCTGAGCGTTTCCAATATCAGCATGGTTAAAAAACATCTGAGATGATGATATACTTAATGGATGTTGTTGAGTGCCGTAAGCAGCTTGAAACCTATAACCAGGTTTTAAATCCAAATAAATGCGATACGTACAAGCTCCTTCATTGATGGGGCCCGAGAACTTTAACGCACCCAAATCAGACGCGGTTGCGCAATAAAACTTCTCCACAAAAACACGCTCTATCGCTTCCTGTCCCTGTGTGGAAAAGGAAAACGCATGCGCGAAAATTATAATTAAAAATACATACCTCATATCGGGCGCAATATTATCCGCGACATGATTCTTTTGAATTAAATTCAGATTATGAAAGATTGAACTTAATTCAATCAATGATAATTTAATGTTATGTGATTGTTTTTACATTAAGAAGCCCGCACCGTTGTGCAGGCTCCTTTGCTGAAAAAAATAATAAAACAAGTATTAGAAGAGCGAACCCAACTAATGCGATACAACTAGTGAATATTTTCTATTTCCAACTTTGATTAAGTAAATCCCATTTGAAAAAGTGCTAACATCTATCTTAACAAAACTATCATTGAAAAAAGTATCCATGATCAATTGACCATTCATATTGAATATTTGTACTTTACTCTCTTGCAATTCTTTTGTACCAATAGTAACAAGATCAGATGCTGGATTTGGTGAGATGAAAACTTCCAGTTCATTCTCAATTACCATTGTTGCAATTTGTCCATCACAGTTCTCGTCAATCACGTTATCAGCAATCTCTATAGCGCCTGGATTAATTGTGGAATCAGCATCATTACAATCCGCACTATCAAGTACATATCCATCTTGTAATTCGCATGCCTCGATGCTCACCAAAGCATCACCATAGCTATCCCCATCTGAATCTTGGAACATCGCAATCAATAGCCCCTCATCCACTAATCCGTTACAGTTTTGATCAACGTTATCACAAACTTCGA
>JBDLUK010000242.1:0-4766 GCA_039805365.1 Bacteroidota bacterium
GCATCCACACAGGCTTTAAAAGGAGGATAATGAATATTGGCCAGCGCCATCGAATCCAAATGAATGGGATAACTATCTCTTCCACCGTCGCCAACGTTGGCAACGAAATGCTTGGGTGTTGTGATGATGCCTTTGGATTCAAAAGCGCGAACAAAAATCGACCCCATTACGGCATTCAGAAATGGGTCTTCGCCGTACGTTTCTTCTACCCTACCCCAACGAACATCAGTGGCAACATTGATCACTGGTGACAACACTTGGCGCCATCCACGTTGTTTGCTTTCAATGGCAATTGCATCACACACGCTCTTCATCAATTCGCGATCAAAAGAAGCGGCAAGCGCAATGGATTGAGGATAAGCCACACCACCTTTTCCAACCACACCATGCAATGCCTCACCGAAAAAAATACCAGGAATTCCAAGTCGGGTTTCTTCCACCAAAAACTTCTGAATTCGGTTGATTTCCTCAACTTGTTTCCTTGCAGTCCAAGTTTCATTATAATTCAACATCTGTTGACCAGGCTGATCATCCATTCCTTGAATACTGATTTCAATTCCAAAAATGCCATTCTGGTAACGTGCAGTATCAAAGCGGTCGTCATGTGCAATCATGAAAAGCTGATAAAACTTTTCTTCTTGTGACATCCTTCCGATCAAATCATTCACCCGCGCTTCGATTGGAATGGATGGATTCTTATAAGGCAAATACAGTAAGTCTTGCGAAAGCATTGTTTCAGCACACAAGCTTAGTGTGCACATCAGAAAAAAGAGCCTGCATGTTTTCATTTGGGAAAGATAATACATGGGTTGTGAGAATGCCTAGCGATGCTTACCTTTGCTGCGCTCGCCCAGGTGGTGAAATTGGTATACACGTACGCTTGAGGTGCGTATGGAGCAATCTGTGCAGGTTCGAGTCCTGTCCTGGGCACAAAAAAAGGCTGAATATTCAGCCTTTTTTTATTTCATCGCATCTACCTGATGTCTGATACTCTCGGCATGCAAAGCCTCTAAATAAGTCTTTAGAAATCGAAGAGATAATCCTTCTTCCTCGCCATGAGATTGTCTACTTTCTAGAATTTCTTTCCAACGATTCAATGAAAAAATGGTTAGATTCTTTTCCTTCTTGTAAAGACCTATGGTATCGGCCAATCTCATTCTATTTCCCAAAAGGTGGATAATCTCTTTGTCAAGCATATCCATCTCCTCACGCCAATTTTTAATTTCAGGACAATCCTCAATATGCGCGTCTGTGGTATCTCTAATGGTAATTTGATCCATCAGTTGAAACAATGCCTCAGGAGTCAATTGTTGGGCTGCATCACTTAATGCAGTTTCTGGAGAACAGTGTGACTCTATCATCCAGCCATTCATATTCAAGTCTGCTGCCTTCTGAGCTACTTGTAAAATCAAATCACGTTTACCCGCGATATGACTTGGATCGCATATGATTGGAAGATCTGGCATTTCCGTTTTAAGTGCGATAGGCATTTCCCAAAGCGGTTGATTTCTATACAAGGTAGGTGCACCCGTAGAAAATCCCCGATGGATTGCGGCTATATCTTGTAGTCCGGCATTTTGAATTCGTTCAATTGCACCCATCCACAAGGCGAGGTCTGGGTGAATTGGATTTTTAATGAAGACAGGAATATTCACACCTTTTAAAGCGTCCGCAATTTCTTGCACTGAAAATGGATTGGCAACAGTTCTCGCTCCAATCCATAAAGCGTCAAAATTGTTCTTTAAACAAACCTCTACATGTTGCGCTTTGGCCACTTCCGTCATGATTGGAACTTGGAATTTCTCTCTGGCTTGTACCAACCAAGGAATACCCTGTTCCCCCATCCCTTCAAAAGAATTAGGTCGCGTGCGTGGTTTCCATAAGCCTGCTCGAATAAGATGAACCCTTCCACTCAATGCCAATGGTTCAATGGTATTCATCACCTGCGTTTCATTCTCCACACCACATGGTCCCGCAATCAACAAACGTTGTTGACGTGACACAAAATCATTAATTGAAAACTTTTTCATCCACAGCAAATGTAGGCATTGGGACAACAAAAAAGCCGTCACAAAGGACGGCTTCTTCGAAAGAAATCTATTTTAACCCTTGGGATGCAAATGTGAGTGTCTTCTGCTGTATAGGAAGTACACCAATACACCAATAGCTCCCCAAATCAAGAATGCATACCAAGTGTGTGCGCGAACATAAGACATCAAAAACACATTGAACAATGCACCCGCTGGTGCAACGAAATAAATGAACGGCGTTTTGTATGGACGATCCAAATTGGGCTGCTTGATGCGCAAAATTAAAACTGCAACACACACCATTGCAAAGGCCAACAAGGTTCCCATTGAACACATCTCCGATACTGTATTGATAGGGGTCAATGCTGAAACCAAAGAAATAATCAATCCTACTAAAATCGTTGAGCGGTAAGGTGTCTTGTAGGTAGGATGAAGCTTTCCAAACATATTGTGGGGCAACAAACCGTCTTTGGACATGCCCAAGAAAATACGGGTCTGTCCCAACATCATCACCAACATTACTGACATCAATCCAGCTGTAGCTGCGATTGTAATCAAGTACACTGCCCACTTGATTCCTGCACCTTCAAAGGCAGAAGCCACTGGAGCTTTCAAATCCAAATCCGTGTAAGGCACCATTCCAGTTAATACCAAAGAAACCAGGATGTACAATAGAGTACAGATAATCAATGATGCGATAATAGCAAAAGGCACATCTTTCTTGGGGTTGATGGCCTCACCTGCTTGGGTAGATACAGCATCAAAACCAATGTATGCGAAGAACACAATTGTTGCTGCTGTCAATACACCGCCAAATCCAAAATTGACCTCGCCTGTAGGTTGGCCCAAAGCATCCAAAACGGGGGTTTCAGCTGGAATAAAAGGTGTCCAATTGGAAGGATCAACATAAAATGCACCGGCGATAATGACAAAAAGAACAACTGCTACCTTCAAAATAACGATGATATTATTGGTTTTTGCAGCCTCTTTGATTCCTTTGATCAGTATAGAAGTAATAACCCAAGTAATCAAAAATGCCAAAAGGTTAAAGGCTGGACCGCCATGTGTAACAGGGTCGTTGGTCAAATATTCTGGTATGTGCAGTCCAAACAAATGCAGCAATTTATTGAAGTAACCACTCCAAGCTACCGCTACTGTAGTGGCACCCATCATGTACTCCAAAATCAAATTCCATCCAATGAACCAGGCAAACAATTCGCCGATTGTTCCGTAAGCGTATGCGTAGGCTGATCCTTCAACAGGCAATACAGAAGCAAATTCAGCATAACACAAAGAAGCAAACAAGCATCCAATACCTGCGATAATAAAAGACAAAGCCAATGCAGGACCTGCATGGTCATGCGCTGCAATTCCTGTAAGTGTAAAAATTCCGCCACCGATAATAGCACCAATTCCCAATGAAGTTAATCCCCATCTACTTAATACTCGATTCAATTCACTTTTACTTGCATCGGCATGATATGCTTCTACCGGCTTCTTTCTCCAAATTGACATAAAATTTTCTTTAAGGTTTTGATTTCACAATGATAATCATTTTTCGCGAACAAATTCAAGCTCCGTCGGTTTAACCATTATGGAGAAAGAAATAAAGATTCAAATAGACGAAATGGGTGACCAACATGTGATGACATCTATCGATACACCGCTGCGTCCCGATGCTTTTGATCTGAGTGTAGATGAGAAAATAGAAAAAATAGAAACGCATTTTGCAGCTATCATGGATATTCTGGGATTGGATCGCAATGACGATAGTCTATCAGGTACTCCGCATCGCGTAGCCAAGATGTATGTCAAGGAAATATTCTCAGGATTGCTTCCTGAAAATCGTCCTGACATCAAACTATTTGAAAACAAATACCAGTACAACGAGATGCTGGTTGAAAAGAACATTACGTTCTTCTCCAACTGTGAGCACCACTTTGTACCCATCATGGGCAAAGCACACATTGCTTACATCAGCAACGGTCAGGTAATAGGTCTTTCTAAATTGAATCGTATTGTGCAGTATTACGCCAAGCGCCCACAAGTTCAAGAAAGATTGACCATCCAAATTGCGAATGAATTAAAGAAGGTTCTGAAAACAGATGACGTTGCTGTATTGATTGACGCTGTTCATCTTTGTGTGAGCAGCCGCGGTGTACAAGACATCAACTCTGCTACTGTCACCAGTTCATACAGCGGTCAGTTTATGGATGACGCCAAGAAGAGTGAATTCTTGCGTTACATCCAAATGCCTGGTTAAATACCTGAGAAAAATTGAGGCAGTTGGGGAATGTTATAATAAACTTCACCCTCCACGATAACCACAGGCATTACCAATCTAACTTCCTGGCCGCTATTTTTTTGGTGTAACAGGTCCCACATTTCCTGTCTGTATTTCGGATCTGCTATATTCTTCTCTTTGAATTGTCGCTGACGTCCAAGTAATATTTCCTTTGCCTCTGCACATCTGGGACAACCCTCTTTTGTGAAAATCACAACTTCTTGGGGTTGATAGTTCTGCCCCATGTTACAAGCTGTCAACAAAAGAATCAAACTAGCGAATAAAAATCGAAAAGAGTTTTTCATTGATCAAAGGTAGAAAAGTAGGTTTCATTCTTATCTTGGCAATATGAAATTCATTTGGTTCATTTTATTTTTGTTGGTTGCACCATCTATGTTTGCCCAAGCGCCGCAGGGTTTTTCATATCAAGGTATGATGCGCAACAGTGCGGG
>JBDLUK010000243.1:0-3853 GCA_039805365.1 Bacteroidota bacterium
CCAAAAACGCCACCGGTACTATCATTCACATGACCAACCCCAACAAAGACATGGCTGACCTCCTCAAACGATACAACCTCATCATCAATGTTTGCTATGGCTTCGACAATTATAATCAAGCAGACATTGCCACGTGGTTGGACGAGAACAACATCACTCACTTGAGCAGCGGTGGAGCCCAACAGCAAAAAGCGCAAGACAAATTAAGGGTTGAACAACTTCTATTGGAAAGTGGGTTATTTGTACCGGTATCACTTCAAAATACAAACAACCTTCATCACAATTTATATATATCTAAACCCCGCTTTGGAGGCTGCCATCGAGGCATCGAAATTTTCACCGCAGAGGAGGTCCCAGTTCATTTCCAGAAGTGTTCAGCAGAAAACAAACTCATCCAACCATATTTAATTGGTCGCGAATTCAGCATCGCCATCATCCCCAATGAAGACGGCACACAATACGAAGCCTTACCGCCCTTAGAAGTAATCCCATTTCCAAAAAGAGACATTTATTTGGCGGGCCATTCGCACGGTAAAACGCGCAAAAACTTTTTCCCCAACATCGATTCTGTGATGCTAAATTCACTGTGCGATGCCGCCGTTTCCGCCCACAATGCCTTGGATTTGAAATTCATGTCGCGCGTGGATATTCGCTGGGTAGACAACACTCCTTACATATTGGATGTGAACACAATGCCCAATTTACACCCAAGAAAAAGCATGTTGCCCGGCCTATTAAAGGTACATAAAATTGGATTAACAATGCTCCTCAAGCGATCCATTACGATGTCCACCAACGCAACCCCGCTGTTGAGCGTTCATTGATACATCATTCACAAAAAATACAATCCAAAAAACAGTTTTAACATTGTAATAATCAGTGATTTAATTTGATGATTCAATTTTGAAAAATGAAACAACAATGGCCCAAATTAATCATCTTGCCCTTGGTAGATTTAACCATAGGTTCACACTCGGCCATAGGAGACATATTTCAAGGAGTTTTCAAAGAGCATCATTTTAAAGCAGACAATTGGGCGTTGGACGAGCTACTCGGAAAGCCGATTGATCAGGTGGTAGAAATCATCGCGCTCAGAATGCTCACCGAACCTACGGCGGAGCTAAAAACCAAAATCGCAAGACAAATTTCAGATCAAATACAACTACACTTTGACCAATTACCAAAACCATCGCTGAACAGCGAATTCATCGATTTCGCACTTGCGTTAAAACAAAAAAACTGCACCATCACTTGCCTTACTTGGCTCGAGCCCAAAATCAGCAGGGGCATTATGGAAAATCACGATTCACAAAATCTGATCCATACAACTTTGAGTACTTTGGAAGTTCCGAGATCCAGTCCATTTCCCGATGGTATTTTCAAAATCATGAACCTTGCAAATGTCACCAATCTGGAGGATGTGGCATTTGTAGGAACCACCAAATCGGACCTATTAGCTGGATATCATGCTGGATGCAAATGGAATGTCCTCATCACCAAGGATAGTAAAAACACAAAATGGAATGCATACCCTTGCACGCACATCTTTGAATCCCTGAATCAACTGATCGATGCCTTCAACCACACGCCTCAAAAAAAGGACATGAAAAAGATCTTGGGCCGAAAAAATAGCATCCAAAAAAGATTGAGGTAATAAATCATTCATCCACAATTAACAATTCATCAAAATCGAGGCCACATGCTGCATGTTACTTCGTGGCAATCCAACCCCGTGAATCTGCACACCCATACTACTTTTTGCGACGGAAAAAGCAGTCCTTTAGAATACGTCAACAAAGCCATCGCACTGAATTGGAAATTCCTTGGATTCAGCGCACATGCACCTTTGCCTTTCCCTTGCGAATGGTGTTTGCCGGTGGAAAAAGTCAGCAACTATTGTAAAACGATCAAAGACCTTCAAGTTGCTTTCAAGCCCCAAATTCAGATCCATCACGGATTAGAAATCGACTACTTGGCTCATTTGGGCTATCCATGCTTAACAAACCCGGAATTGAACGCTGCAGATTATTTCATTTGTAGCATACACTACTTGCCCTCTCGAGAAAAATCAACAACAACCGGCGAGTATCGCTATTACGAAATAGACGGCACTTATGCCCAATTCATGTTGGCATTGAAAGAATACAACTATTCACTAAAAAAACTGCTCTCGGCCTTTTTGGAATCTACTTCAGGTTTAATGAGTTCTCCACTACCCAACAACAAACCCAAAATCATCGGTCATATCGATAAAATCGTATTACACGCCATCGAACTCCCTGAATTCGAAGAACTGAAGGACTGGTTTTATCAGAAACTGCTGCAATTATCTATTTCAAACCGTGAAAATTTTGATTTCATCGAAATCAATACCCGGGCCCTTTACCACAAAGGACTTAACAACCCATATCCCCATGTTCAACTGATAGAGTCGCTTCAAGCCAACCAAATACCACTCATGTTCAACACCGATGCCCACCATCGCAATGAATTAGAAGCTGGCGTTCAAGATTGCATTCAACTTATAGCCTCTTACACCGCCATCAATACCTCTCAAATTCAGAAAGCATGCCTTCCAAGAAACTAGTTAAGCAAAACCTCCTTGCATCCGTACTCATTGGAATCACCACATTCTGCTTGTACACCTGCATGTATGCAGTCAGAAAACCCTTTTCTGCTTTGGTTTATGACAACCAGCAACTTTGGGGAGCAAATATCAAAATATGGATGGTATTGGCACAACTCCTTGGATACACTTTGAGTAAATTTTATGGCATCAAAAAACTGGGGACCATCAAAAAAGAAGACCGAAGCGTTTTCTTACTCATCGTGTTGGTTTGCGCAACTATTCCATTGTTTATTATGCAATTCGCCGACATGAAATTTTGGCCATTGTTGATGTTCTTGAATGGATTCCCATTGGGTTTGGTTTGGGGCATCGTGTTCTCCTACGTGGAAGGCCGACGTTTTACAGAGTTGATTGGTGCGATGCTCGCTTGCACATTTGTTTTTTCGTCGGGCTGGGTAAAATCTTTCGGATTGTATTTACAAAACGCTTTACATCTACTGAACTCGGAGGTACCATTTTACACAGCCATCATCGCTTTAATATTGGCCGCCATCACCCTCCTATTGCTTGAAAAACTGCCAACACCTACCCAGGAAGACATCCAACTGCGCAACCACAGAACCCCCTTATCGACCGTAGAACAAAAAAACTTCCTGCACAAATACGGATTTATCCTGTTGCCTTTTGTTTTCATATATGGCACCTTGACCATTCTCAGAGATTTTCGCGACAATTTTTCCGCTGAACTACTTACTGAAAATCATGCCTTTAGCACAAAAGTTTTTACTCAAATGGAGTTTAAGGTCACGCTCATATTACTAGCCATCATCCCCTTGTTCTCTCTCATAAAATCTCACAAATACGCACTCATCGCCACCAATTATTCCATCTTAGGCGGGGCCGGGGTTTCCATTTTATCTACCTATTTGTTCATTCATCAATACATCGATATCACCATATTCCTGATGTGCAGCGGTACTGGATTTTATCTGGGTTACATTTTAATTAATATCAGTGTCATGGATCGATTGATTGGGTATTCGGGACAGTCTGCCAATTCTGGTTTTCTGATTTATATCGCAGACAGTGTTGGATATCTTTTTTCATTGCTTATCAGTTCGATGGCGTTGCTATTCAAAGACAGCGACGCTCATTGGACCAACCTTTATATATACATCCTATTGATTGGCAGCATAGCAACTGTAGTCATTAGCTTAATCATTATCAATCAAATCAATAAACAAAAAACCATTTCCACCAATGCTACCATCATCCCAACCTAAA
>JBDLUK010000244.1:0-4113 GCA_039805365.1 Bacteroidota bacterium
TTCACTCCTGGATATAGACTGTCACTCTCGAGATTATTTACTTGCCAAATCCCTGAATCACTCGTCGCAAAAACATCATATAAATCGATTGCTTCATTCCAGCAAAGCGTATCTATATTTCCAATCAACACAGGAGCTTGAAATAAATCAAGAGCATCAACAGAAATTTGTGAGGAGCAGCCATCAGGAGAAACTAGAATTGCCTGACCCACATCTGATGGTGAACCTGAAAAATAAAATGAGTCTACCACAAATTGATTCTCATCAATACAAAATAACATAAGCGCAATTGAATCAGAGCAATTACCATCTAACAATTCAAAGTCAAAACTGAAATTTGATTCATTCACTTGAACAAACATCGTCCTATTCAATCCATACTGTGATCGAGTTTGTATCAAATAATCACCTGCTTCAGAAAAAACTAATGTATCTGAAAAACCAAAATCCGGATTTACACTTAAACGCAAATTGGACAGACTCAAATAAATAGAATCTCCTGGACAAAATACAAGTTGCAATGAATCAGGATACAACCCAGAAGATCCCTCTTCAATAAAAAAAGATTGACCTACTTCTAGATTATACCACGTTTCACTTATTCCACTGGGCCATTGTATCAGCAATGAATCTACTTGGTTATAATTGTTTGAAACTGGTAAAATAAGATTTTGAGAATTCTGAGATAAGTAATTCTCACCAGAAAAAACTTGTCCATACTTGCGTATTCCATTCGAATAAGAATTGTATTTTACGCCCACTCCATTCCGATTCGACCATGTCCCTTCGAAATGTACTTTAATTGCTGATGCACCATATGAAAGATTATGCAGTAAAAGCGGATGAAAACCAGAATCCGGTGCGAGAACCGCGTCATAAAATAAATCATTCTCAATATCCCATTTGGATGCAGCAAAATACCTCGCGCTTGAAAAGGAAGGTACAAGACATTCATCAAATTGGCCTGCGGTATTGTCTAAATAATAAACAGCCCCATCGTTGGTCACCACATTATTTCCAGTAACCAAGATATCATCATAGAAATCATTATCAGCATCCATCCAAAGTGCAGACCAAGTCCAAAACGGCACAAAAGCATCATCATAAATTGGCGAAAAGATTCCTTCATTGTTCTCCAATAGATAAGTGCGTGCGGTGTCTGTAATCATAATATCCAAATCACCATCCAAATCAAAATCAGACCATGCATTTGACATACATTGCAATGGGAAATTCAATTGATTCAATTGATCTTTCTTCTGAAATCCTAATAGAGGATTGCTTTCATAATAGTCGTTTCCTTGATTGAAATCATTGACAACAAAAAGATCTGAGAAATCATCGTTATTCAAGTCTATCCAAACCGGTTGAAAAGATGACTTGGCGGTCCCCGTCAGCATTGAGTTATAGTCCCCATTTAAAGATACATCTCCATTCATAAAAGACAGATTTCTCAAAAGCACATTAACTCCTTCATCGTAAGCGCACAGATACAAATCCAACCATCCATCCCGATTGATATCTCCTAGCGAAGCTCCCATCCAAATCTGATTGGGCAATTGCTGATTTAAACCTTGACCAACATTGATAAAGTATTCATTTCCGACATTTTGATAGAGTAAAATTTCGCCCTGAAGCGTTAGTCCTATGAAATCATTAAAACCGTCGTTATTGAGATCTCCCCATAAACATTGTTTGACGTCATCATAAGATTGAAAATTCCACCACAATTCTAAACTTCCATTTATATTTCTGAAAACGAAGTAACCTGAACCTGAAATACCGACAGTCAAATCATCCCACCCATCCTCATCAATATCATAAGTACTTACACCTCCTCCAAAATAGGTTGTCCCCATCACTGGAACATCAGTAAATACTTCTTGGAAAAAACCTTGGGGACATTGCTGAGCGCAATTATCCCCATAGGTTCCTAACAATAAAATCAGAAATAATAAAACCCTCACTTCGCGATTATCAAACGTAACAATTGAGTTTTACCTGAACCTGTTAAACGTATCTGATAAATCCCTGATGCAAGTTCATCATTCAATCGAAACTCACTTTGCTCATCTGTTAAATTCCAACTCTTCACCAACTGTCCAGTTTGATTGTAGAGTTGACATTGAGAATAATTTCGTCTATCATAATTGACTAAAATAAACATCTCACCACCATTGGGATTTGGATAAACAATTGCCTCTGAATTCAAGCGCTGCTCAAAATCAATTTCTAGTGGCATCCCAGCTGAAGCTATAGTCCTCAAGCACTTGTAAGATCCCCAATTGGTATATTCTATATTATTCAAATGCCTTGATCTGACTCTAACATCATACACTTGATTCTGTCCTATGCCTGGAATAACTGAAATAGGCAATATTCTGGAGGTTGAAGTTCCACTAACTGTAACATCAAATGGAGAAGGGCTCGGCATTATTTGTGTAAAAGACCAATTGTAATTGGATGATCCACAAACAGATCTATTTGTCGCGATTGATCCAGCTACACTTTTATAAACTGGGCATTGATCCGTTGATCTTAAAAACAAATCAGATTCTGGATTTAATCCAACTGCTCCCGATACGACCCCATTGGCCATAATCAGGTGGTCATTACCAAAAGCATCTTTTAATGAGTAATTCACATCAACCTTGAAATAATAGGTCATCGAATTGGCTGTTAAGTTCGCGGGCACCAACTTACCCAATTGACAAACCGTAGTAGCAACTGTTCCACTTCCTGATGGTATAGCATACAACCAAGTTGTATTGGAATTCACATCTAAATTTTCAAGTCGATGTACAATATAACCTATTGCTTTAGGTCGGAACTTGACTTTAAAATTTTGACAAACGTTGCTGTAAATTCCAGTATACTGGGTATATGGACCAATATCTGTTTGGCTACCCTGCAAATTTGCAATCTGTAATTTACAAACACCAGGTATTCCATTTGTATTTCTAACGCATATCCAAATAGGTACTCCAGGAACCAATTGATCAGTTAATAGGACTTCATTTCCACCATCTAAAGATACACCGAGGTTATTCGGTTGGACAGCATCTTCCACCATTAATGGAATCATGGGACCAACCAACCCGGATTGATATGTGTAAATAGAAATCTCATTATCATCTTGTACTGAGGCAGAACCTGACAATGAAATACGCATGGCATTGGAAGATGGCGTTGCTAAAATCCACATATCACTTCCAGCTCCAAAACTCTCAGGGCTATCGGTTGCCATATTCAAATTCAATACTGACGTTGGTTGTGCGCCTGTTCCAAATTGATTGGCAATAGAAACTGACATACTACTATAAATATCGTCTCCAAGAATTAAATTCCCACAACCTTCATTGATGAATCCATTGCAATTGTCATCGATAAAATTGTAACAAAGTTCAATCGCTGTAGGATATGTGCTTGGATTTTCATCGTCACAATCATCTTGAGCTCCAAAGTAACCTGCAAATGCAGGTGTGAAGCAGTTGTTTCCGATCAATGTCCCTGCGTATGAATCACCATCGTTGTCTGCGTAGTAATTGTAGAAAGTCAATCCCTCATTTTGTTGTCCATCGCAATCTTCATCTGTTCCTCCACAAACCTCTGTTGCACCAGGATTTACTCCTATTGCAGAATCATCACAATCTTCGCTATTCACAGAATAACCCGCTGGTACTGAACAAGCCAAAGTTGTTGTCACGTTATCTCCGTATGTATCATTATCTGCATCTATATAGAAAGTAATTTGAACGCCCTCATCGGTTAATGCATCGCAATCATCATCTGAGCTGTTACATGCTTCTATTGCGCCCGGATAAACCGATGATGCTGTATCATCGCAATCTGTGCTGTTTTCTGAATAACCCGCTGGCACAGAACAAGCCAAAGTTGTTGTCACGATATTTCCGTATGTATCAGTATCTGCATCTATATAAAAAGTAGTTTGAACGCCTTCGTCAGTTGATCCATCACAATCATCGTCAATACTGTTACATGTCTCTGTTGCACCGGGATAAACGGTTGCTGATGCATCGTTACAATCTGTGCTGTTCGATACATATCCAGTTGGAGCTGTACAAGCTGAAGTGGTTGTTGCCAAGTCACCAT
>JBDLUK010000245.1:0-3545 GCA_039805365.1 Bacteroidota bacterium
TCCTGATGTGGTTGTAGAGGAGTATGAAATTGATTCACGAAAAATCAATTGGGGTGCCAAAACATTATTCATCGCGATACCAACCCGCAGAAGTGACGGACATTTTTTTGTATTGAATGCCAAAGAGCGCGGTGTGAAATGCGTTCTTGCTCAAAAAGAAATGGATTTGGATGGCGTTACACAGATTGTCGTAAATGATACCGTTCATGCTTTACAGACTTTGGCCGCGCATCACCGTTCTAGATTTGATGTACCTGTATTGGCAATAACAGGCAGCAATGGAAAAACGATAGTCAAAGAATGGTTAAATCAATTGTGTGCGGGCCATTTTAGAATTTGTAGGAGTCCAAGAAGTTACAATTCGCAATTGGGTGTTCCATTGTCCATTCTACAAATGAATGATGAACATACGCTTGCTATCATTGAGGCTGGAATTTCACAGCCTGGAGAAATGCAAAGGCTTCAAGAAATCATCCGTCCTAACTGTGGGATATTCACGCATTTGGGAGAAGCGCATCTTAGTAGTTTTGAAAGTCAACAAAATTTATTTGAAGAAAAGGAGAAGTTGTTCGCTGGCGCACAATGGATTGTTGCAAATCAAAAAATTAAACTACAATCGGGTCATTCCAATTATCTTTCTTGGGGGGCGAATTCATCCAATGATTGGGTTGTAAGTATAGAGAATCATCACATGGGCAATGTCGTTGTTAAGGTGAATGAACATTTTTTCACATTGCCGTTTGACATACCATTTTTAATTGATAATGCATGCAGCGCCATTTGTTCAGCCATGCAGTTGGGTGTTCCTATCGATGAAATACAAAGCAAAGTTCAGAAGTTAAGTGTTTTGGAAATGCGAATGGAACAATTACAAGGGGTGGAGGAGACGGTGTTGTACAACGATGCCTATTCTTTGGACATTCCATCTTTGAAATTGGCCATTGAGGAGGTGAATCGACATCCTAAAAATCAGCAGAGAATTTTGGTTTTATCGGAATTACCTGAAGGAAATGATGCCGACATCGACTATGCAAGAGTAGCGGAGATGATTACTCAATATAATTGGGAAAATGTATTTTTGGTTGGATCGAAGTGGGAGAGATTTGAGTCTTCTTTTTCGTTTCCCTACCAAATATTCCAATCCACCAAGCTGTTGCTTCAATCATTGAATAACTATACATGGAAGGGTCAGGTTGTTTTGGTCAAGGGAGCGCGAGCATTTGGCTTTGAAGGAGTGATTCAACGATTGCAAGCGCGCAATCACATCACTTGTTTAGAGATCAATCTGAATGCTATTCGCAGCAATTTGAACTTTTACAGAGACAAATTAAATCCTGGTGTTAAAACCATGGTGATGGTGAAGGCATTTGGATATGGCGCTGGCTCGGTTGAGATTGCGGAATGGCTTGCTTTTAATCGGGTAGATTATTTGGGAGTAGCCTACGTAGACGAAGGAATTGCATTGCGAGAAGGTGGAATCTCTGTTCCAATTATGGTAATGAATCCGGAGGAGTTTAGCGTGCGAGCTATGATGCAATACAATTTGGAACCTGAGATTTATTCTATCAATGTATTAATGCATATGCTCCAGCAGAAGGATGCATTGGGATTGGAGCAGAAGGTTCGAATCCACATCAAAGTAGACACAGGAATGCGCAGATTGGGTTTTGATTTGCATACTTTGGAAGAGGCATTGCAAATTTTGAAACAACGTTCCGATATTGAAGTTCATAGTATCATGTCGCATTTGGCGAGCGCGGAAGATGAGCATATGGACAGGTATACACAAATGCAATTGGATTTGTTTGACTTAATGCTGAAAAGAACACAATCATTTTTTCCGGCCGTTTTGTCTCACATCAGCAATACGAGTGGAATTGTTCGTTGGCCCCAAGCGCAATATGATATGGTCCGATTGGGCATTGGAATGTATGGGTATTCGCCGGTTGAATCTGAGCAAATGCATCTTCAGAATGTGCATCGATGGACAACACATATTTCTCAAATTCGCGAGATTGAGGCACATGATTTTGTTGGTTATGGATGTTCATTTGAGGCAACACAGAAAATGCGTATCGCCACCCTTCCGGTAGGATATGCAGATGGATTAAAGCGGATATTGAGCAATGGCAGAGGAGCCGTTGAGATTTCCGGTCAATTGGCGCCAATCGTAGGTAGAGTTTGTATGGACATGACAATGGTTGACGTGACCAATATTTCATGCACCGAAGGAGACGAAGCCATATTGCTTGGCGGAAAAATTACATTGAAAAAATTAGCAGAGGAATGTTCAACCATTCCATATGAAGTGTTGACTTCTATATCAAATCGAGTGAAACGTAAATTTATCAAAGAATGAGAACAATAGTCGGTATTTTAATGATGATGATGATAGGCCTTAATGCCTATTCGCAGGATTTTATGTCCAAGGAAGTTTTGGTGCAAATCAAAAAAGAAGGTACTATCCTCGAAGTGGAGCGAAGCCTGATGCAGCACTTTGGGAGTTTTGCAGATTTTAGAATCAAGCAAAATGTTTCCAAACCCATGCGAATTTTTCTTTTGACATGGGAGCAAGAAGGTATTTCTGAAAAAGAGGTTTTGGAATTTTTGGGTGTTCAGCCTGAAGTAAATGTTGCGCAGTTGAATCACATCATCGAAGAAAGAACAACACCCAATGATCCTTTGTTTGCCAATCAATGGCATTTTGTAGATCCACAGGATAATGACATAGATGCAGATTTGGCATGGGACATTACAACTGGTGGAACCACTGCATTGGGTGATGATATTGTAGCATGCATCGTGGAAGGTAATGGCTCTAAATGGGACCAAGAGGATATACTACCCAATCATTGGGTGAATACCAATGAAATTGCAGGCAATGGAATTGACGACGATAACAATGGCTATGTGGATGACTATGATGGATGGAATGTCAGCGGAAACAATGACAATTTTTCAAACGGAAATCACGGTACACAGGTTAGTAGCATGATTGGCTCAAAGGGTAACAATGCTTTGGGTGTTACTGGTGTGAACTGGGATGTGAAATTGATGCAAGTTCAAATGGGTGGTGTTTCAGAGGCTAATGCAATAGCGGCATATACTTACCCATTGGTCATGCGTCAGTTGTACAATAATACCAATGGTCAGCAAGGCGCTTTTGTCGTAGTTACCAATAGCAGCTGGGGCATTGATAATGCTGCCGCAGCTGGTTATCCATTGTGGTGTCAGATGTATGACACTTTGGGACATTATGGAATCTTGAGTTGTGCTGCAACTGCAAATAACAATGTCAATGTGGACAATGTGGGTGATATGCCCACAACTTGTCCAAGTGATTTTTTGATTGCTGTAACAGCTACCAACAATAGTGACGTGAGAACATTTAGTGGATTTGGTACAACGCACATTGATTTGGGTGCACCTGGAGAAAACGTGTTGATGGCAGGTAATACCAATTACGCGACGAGTTCAGGTACCTCTTTTGCTTCACCCTGCGTTGCAGGAGCTGTTGCTTTGTTGTATTCTGCGCCGTGTTTGTC
>JBDLUK010000246.1:0-2669 GCA_039805365.1 Bacteroidota bacterium
GTTCGACTTTCATTGAATCGTACCGCAAATGTAATCAATCTCAAAAAAATGGAAGAATGAGAAAAAGCAGTGATTGAGGTATATCGGTATATCAGTATATCAGTAGATCGGTAGATCAGTAGATCAGTAAATCGGTAGATCGGTAAATCAGTAAATAACACATTTATCTTACGCTTCACTGATTCACCGATTCACTTTTTTGCCGATTCACTATTTGATATATCTCCAATCTTGATTGTTTTTGATGGATTTCAAGCTGGCATATATCAACTCAATAACATCCTCAACATCTTTTTTATCCACCATTTCTACTGTAGTGTGCATGTAGCGCAAGGGCAATGAGATCAATGCACTTGCAACACCTGCATTGCTGTATGCAAATGCATCGGTATCTGTGCCTGTGCTTCTTGAAGCTACTTGGCGTTGGATATCTATTTTGTTCTTTGCAGCTACATCAATGATGTGCTTCAATAAATTATTTTGAACTGCTGGGCCGTAGCTGACAACGGGTCCTTTTCCTGCGGACAATTCTCCGTCACGAACCTTGTTCATCATCGGAGTTGAGCTATCGTGACAAACGTCTGTAACAATGGCAACATCGGGATTGATGCGGTGTGCAATCATTTCAGCTCCTCTTAAACCAATCTCTTCTTGAACAGAGTTGGTAAAGTAAACGCCAAACGGCAATTTATCCTTGCGCTCTTTCAATAAACGGGCAACCTCAGCAATCATAAAACCACCGATTCTGTTGTCCAATGCACGACCCACAAAAAAGCGATCATTTAAAATCATGAACTCGTCATCAAAAGTTGCGACACATCCAACGTGTATTCCCATATCTTCCACTTCTTTTTTCGATGCCGCACCGACGTCCAAGAAGATGTTTCTCATGCTAGGCGTTTCCTCTTTGTCTGGCGTGCGCACGTGAATTGCGGGCCAACCGAATACTCCCTTCACCACACCAGTAGGTGTATGAATATTTACACGCTTACTTGGCGCAATCATGTGATCACTGCCACCATTGCGACGGAGATAAATGAATCCATCAGATGTGATATAATGCACAAACCATGAAATTTCATCGGCATGTGCTTCAACTACAATTTTGTAAGGAGCGCTGGGGTTGATTACACCGACGACAGTTCCGTAAGTGTCCACCATGTATTCATCCACATAAGGACGGATATAGTCTAACCACAATTGTTGGCCAGGTGATTCAAAGCCCGTGGGCGATGCATTGTTGATGTATGATTCTAAAAAGCTCATGCTTTTTTCTGAAAAGAAGGAAGTCTTCTTTTTTGTGACTGCACTTTTCGTTTTCTTTGCCATGTTATTCAAATTACAGAACGAAGGTAAAATCTGATTTCTAAGTGCTTTGAGATGGATAGAAAACCTATGAACAATTCGACGGTGAACAAATGCAGAACGAGGGAACTGGTTCAAACGGAAGATGGATCATTTACCTTTTTTGTTCCAGAAGCCAACGAGACGTACCATTCTATCCATGGCGCAGACCAGGAAGCCAATCATGTATTTATTGAGCATGGACTAAAAGCTTGTCATGTGCAAAATGTCAAAATTTTAGAGGTAGGAATGGGGACTGGATTAAATGTTCTTTTGACATTCCAGCAAGTAAATCAACCTGTGCATTATGTTTCGTTGGAGCCATTTCCTATTGACGAAGAATCAATCTATTCCTGGATAAAATCAAGAGTGCGTAATGTTGATTTAATCCGACGCATACATGAGTTGCCTTGGGGTGGGGATGCCGAACTTTCGAAAGCATTTTTATTTAGAAAAGAGCGGTTGGGTATTATGGATTTTCATTCCGAAGAGAAATTCAATGTTATTTATTTTGATGCATTTGGTCCCCAGGTTGAGCCTGAATTGTGGGCAATGGAAGTTATGCAGCGATGTTATGAATTACTTGAGCCCGGTGGAATATGGGTGAGTTATTGTGCAAAGGGTCAAGTCAGAAGGAATTTGCAGGCAGTGGGATTTAAGGTAGAGCGACTTCCTGGTCCACCTGGAAAGAGAGAAATGTTGAGAGCCATAAAATGAAAAAAGCCTCGAATTTCGAGGCTTTTTTCATTTTAAAGATTTCTTATTGGAATTTCACCTGGAACAAACCATTGGTGATATTTACTGTTGCACCATTGCTTGCTTTCAACGTACCAGTGAAAGATCCACGGATATATCCTGGAGCAGGCGTGTCAGTAAACTTGATCAAAGTGAAAGTTCCAGAAGCGCCATTTGTCGTAGTGCTATATGATGTTCCATTTGCATCTAAGTAAACCAAAGCATCAGTAACAGAAGGATTCAAGTTGATAACGATTCCTGGAATCCAACCAGAAGCGGGTTCGTTGATTTTAACTTGGAAGCTCACATCGGTGATGGTTGTTCCTGTTACATCAAAATCAAAGTTTGAATAGCTCTCCGCATAGGTAATGGATGTATGACTTACACCACCCACTGTCCAATCTACGATTCGCATACAATCAGGGCAGTTGGTACCACCACAGTCTGTCCAGAATTCGTCACCATCAATCAAGTTGTTGGTACAGTTACTTTCATTGGCACAAACTTGACACATTGTTCCACCACAATCGACACCGATTTCAGTACCGTTCATGATACCATCTGAGCAAGAAGGACAGATTTGACAATTG
>JBDLUK010000247.1:0-5790 GCA_039805365.1 Bacteroidota bacterium
GATCCATTTGGAATGATTCAAATACGAATAGGAAGGTCGCTTGGCCTTTTGTGGAAACTTGTCGCTGCTAACTGGGTGAAGGGTTATTTGTTGTTTGGATAATGTAAAAATTTCTTGGGCAAATTCAAACCAAGTGGCTTCTCCATCTGGGCTGTAATGGAAGGTACCCAATGGACCTATTTCTTGCTTATTTAAAGACATGCCTTTGATCAAATCTTCTGATAAATCTTTGACGTAAGTAGGGCTTCCTATTTGGTCATTGACGATGTTCAATTCGGTTTGGTTTTGTCCAAGTTGCAACATCGTTTTAAAAAAGTTCTTTCCTCGAGTGGAGTACAACCAAGCTACTCGGATGATGGTGTGTTGGGGGAAGAACTTTCTGACATTTTCTTCGCCATTCCATTTTGAGCTGCCGTAGGCATTGATGGGATTCGCGAGAAGTTCTTCCGTATATCCGCCAGGTACTTGATTACCTGAAAAAATATAGTCTGTACTGATGTACCAAAACCAAACGGGATGTTTATGATACTTGGCCATCCATTCGATACTTTTACCATTAATCGTCTCGGCCAACTTTGATTCTTCTTCTGCCTTGTCTACTTGTGTGTAGGCGGCGCAATGAAAAATGACATCATATTTTTTTTGATGGAAAAATCGCCCAATCGAATCTTCATTTGCGCAATCCAAATCACTGCGCAACGGTGTATCGATAACCGCATTTGGAAATAGCAAATGCAAATCGGCTGCGAGGTAAAACCCCAACTGCCCACTTGTTCCGGTGACCAAAATTTTGCTGATTTCCATTGGAGGAGCAAGATAAGAAATTCTTTCGCAGGCAACAATGATTCATGGCAATATCACGTTTTCTTTCTGCGTACATTCGCAACAGAATGAGCGAGAAGAAAATGAAGATACATTACAGCGTAGAATCCTTGCCTCCGCATGTGAAAACCATTGTCACTGTAGGTACTTTTGATGGTGTCCATTTGGGACATGTTTCCATTTTGAATGCGATGGCTCAAAGGGCCCAAAATGGTGGCGGGCAAACTGTGGTTCTATCATTTGATCCTCATCCTAAGAAAGTTCTCTTTCCTGATTCAGAGCCTTTGCCGCAGATTCAATCCTTGGAGGAAAAAATTGCTTGTCTTGAGTCATGTGGCATCGACCACTTCGTTATTCTTCCTTTCACCATTGAAATGTCCAGATTGACGGCAGAGCAATACGTCAAAATGATTCTCGTGGATGGATTAAAGGCCCATTGTGTGTTTATGGGTTACGATCATCGTTTTGGAAAAAACAGAGTGGGCGATATCCAGTTGATGCGCAATTTGGGTGAAATCCATGGTTTTGAAGTGGAACAAATCGAGGCCTTTGCCCCAAACAATGTAGCAGTAAGCTCTACCAAGATTAGGACGGCATTGCATGAAGGAAATGTCGCAGTTGCCAACCAAATGCTAGGTCGACCTTTTGCGTTGGGCGGCGAAGTGATCCATGGACAGCAATTGGGTCGTACCATTGGATTTCCTACTGCCAATATTTCCGTTCATGGCGTAGATAAATTAATTCCTAAGGTGGGTGTTTATGCGGCTTCCACAACAATTCAAGGTGTTCGTTATCCAGTTGCTTTGAACATCGGATACAGACCTACAATTAATGGTTCAATTGGATTGCACATTGAAGCGCATATCATCGATTTTAATTCGGACCTTTATGGAAAACACATCAACTTGGATTTGCATGAGCGAATCCGTGATGAGAAAAAAATGAATGGTCTAGATGCTTTGAAATCGCAATTACTACAAGATGTCCAATGGGTAAGGGATTATTTTTCTGCTTGATTTTTCTATCCATGTTTCATGGTGTATCAGCGCAATGCCTTGCAGCTGCTGACTTGGATACATGTAAGATTTACAAGAGTTTGGAATCAATACGCGGACATGAACAACAAGTATATCGTGTTGATTTGAGCAAAAAGAAAATGAAGCAGATTCCTTTGGAGTTGCTTGCGCTGCCTCATCTTCAAGAATTGACAATGAGTAAGAATGAGATCAAACAAATTCCAAATGAAATAAAGAATTGTACTGAATTACAAAGATTAATTCTTCAGTACAACCAGATTGATAGTCTTCCGCCTGCCTTATTTTCATTGAGCAATTTGAAAAAGTTAGATTTAGGATTCAATGATTTGTTCACCGTACCTGATGGTATTGGTGACCTACAGAATCTTGAAGTCTTGGCATTGTGGGACAATCCCATTGGCATTTATTCGCGAGAACTTCTGAGATTGGATCAATTGAAACATTTGGATCTCTTAAATAATCCAATCAATGACAGTGTCCAAAGGGCACTGAGAGAAGGCCTCCCCAAGTGTAAATTTTATTTTTCCTACCCCTGCAATTGCGAAGTGGGGTGGTGAGTCATTACTTTTGAATCATGAAGTACCAACAATTACCAGCGTCCTTTTATCAGGGAGCACGTGAAAGAGTGGCTGCTCAATTGCCTATGGGTGGAGCAGCGGTGTTTTTTAGCAATGACATTTATCCGACAAGTGCTGACGGAACATTGCCGTTTAAGCAAGCTTCAGATATTTTTTATTTAACGGGTGTTGATCAAGAAGAAACCATTTTGGTATTATTTCCTTCCGCCAATCAAAAAGTGTTTCGTGAGATTTTATTTGTAAGAGAAACCAATGAGCATATCGCAGTTTGGGAAGGTGCTAAATTGAATAAGAGGCAAGCTACTGAGCAAACAGGTATTGCAAATATCCAGTGGGTAAGCGAATTTGAGAAGGTGATGCGCGTTGTGATGAATGAAGCACAGATTTTGTGTTTGAATGACAACGCACATACTAGAGCTACCATAGAGGTAGAAACCAGGGAGATGCGATGGAATGAGAAGTTGAGAAAGGACTACCCCAATCATGCTGTAGCTCGCGTGGCTCCTATTATGCATCAAGTTAGAGCGGTTAAAACACAGGATGAAATAGATCAATTACAAAGGGCCATCAATATCACACGTCAAGGATTTGAAAGAGTGATGAAGATGATGAAACCAGGTGTCATGGAGTATGAAATTGAGGCGGAATTTGCCCATGAATTTCTGCGAAATGGTTCTCGTGGATTCGCATATACCCCCATACTTGCCTCTGGAGGAAGTGCATGTGTGTTGCATTATATCGCAAACGATTTGCCATGTAAAGATGGAGATTTGATTTTGATGGATGTGGGTGCAGAGTATGGAAACTACAATGCAGACATGACCCGTTGTATACCTGTAAATGGAAAATTTTCGCCAAGACAAAAAGCTGTATACAACGCTGTCCTTCGCGTTATGGAAGGTGCCAAGAAGTTGTTGCGTCCTGGAATCATGATGGCGGACTATCACACCCAAGTAGGTGAATTAATGCAGCCTGAGTTGATTGGATTGGGTCTAATTTCTGAAGAAGAAGCCAAGAATCCTTTGGCATATAAAAAGTACTTCATGCATGGCACCAGCCATTTTTTGGGTTTAGATGTTCATGATGTTGGCGACTGGAATATTCCTATTGAGGCGGGCAATGTGTTTACAGTGGAACCGGGCATTTATATTCCTGAGGAGAACATCGGAATTCGTATCGAGAATAATGTGGTTGTAACCGATGGAGAAGTCTTGGACATGTTTGCGGATTTTCCAACAAAAGTCGAGGAGATAGAGGCTTTCATGGCGCGATAGTTTTTCGGTTGGAATTTCCGAGGAATGTAATTTATTGAATTCAAAATGAGGGAAGTGTTAAACTTGAAACGTTTACATTTCCCTTTTGTTTTTCGTGCTACATTCGGCACACATTTAGGAAAACATGAGAAAAATTATTTCTATCGGATGTTATTTGTTCGTCTTCTTTTTGGGGTTGACTCAAGCACAAGCCCAATCTAATCTTTCAGTTCAAAAAGCTGCTCAAGTATTTAATGGGGGACGTCAGTTGTATTTTCAATTTCCGATTCAAAGTCGTGATGAAATTCACGTGTTAACCAATGTTGTTTCCATTGATGATGTTCAAGGAAACACAGTATGGGCATATGCCAATCAGAACGAGTTTGCAAAGTTTTTGGATTTGGGATACAAGAAATACAATGTGTTGCCTATGCCAAGTGAATTGGAAAAGGTACCGATGATGCAGGATTTTGTGGCGGGTCAAAAAACGCTCGATCTCACGGCATATCCAACATATCCGCAGTATGTCGCCATTATGGAAAATTTCGTAGCGACCTACCCAGATATTTGTTCTTTGCACAGCATTGGAACAACTGTAGAAGGCCGAAGTATTTTGTTCCTAAAGATCACAGACAATCTAAATGTGCGCGAGTACGAACCGCAATTCATGTATACCTCAACCATGCATGGTGATGAGACTGCTGGCTATATCGTGATGTTGAAGTACATCGATTATTTGTTGTCGAATTATGGGACGGATCCTCGTGTCACCAATTTGGTAAACAACATGGAGATTTGGATTAATCCCAACGCCAATCCTGATGGAACTTATGCTGCAGGAAACAACAACGTCAATGGTGCAATTCGATACAATGCCAACAATGTGGATTTGAATAGAAACTATTGGGATCCGCAAGATGGTCCGCATCCAGACGGCAACGCGTATCAGCCAGAGACCATGGCTTTCATGGCTTTTGAGGATTCTATGGATTTTGTTATGTCTGCCAACTTTCACGGAGGAGCTGAATGTTATAGCTATGTATGGGATACCAAGGCAAATGATCACCCTGATAAGAATTGGTGGTATGCCGTAGGTTCGAATTACGTCGATACGATACACAATTATTCAAACAATTATTTTGTGCAGAACGACCCGGGTTTTGATGGACCCGGTCTAACCAATGGTTTCGCTTGGTATGAGGTTAATGGCGGTCGTCAAGATTATATGAACGCCAAGCAACATTGCAGAGAGGTAACTGTAGAATTGTCCATGACCAAATTGATTCCGGTTTCTCAATTTGAAAATCACTGGAATTACAACCGCAATTCATTGTTGTATTACATGGAGGAGACCTTCAATGGCTTTCATGGTTTGATTACCGATGCTTGTACCGGATTACCCGTCAAAGCGAAAGTGTTTGTCAACAATCACGATGCCGATAGTTCTCATGTGTTTTCTTCATTACCCATAGGCAATTATTATCGTCCCATTTTTCCTGGAACGTACAGTGTGACTTATTCTGCGCCAGGATACCAAAGTGTAACCATCAACAACTTGGTGATTACTGCAGACACGGGAATCGAGCAGAATGTAACCTTGCAACCTTTGGCACCCACATCCAATTTCATCGCTGATCACACTGATGGTTGTGGTGGTGTTGTGGCATTTACAGATTTAACAGGAAGTGCCAATTCGTGGACTTGGGACTTTGGTGATGGACAAACATCCAGCGAACAGCATCCAGTTCATTCTTATGCCCAATCTGGAAACTATACCGTCTCTTTGTCAGTGACCAATTGTGCAGGCGTGGATGAAGAAATCAAAGTAAGCTACATCAACGTCAATGTCATGGAATTACCTGCTGTTGCTCAAGATAGTTTCAGTGTTTGTTCTCCGCAATCATTTGATTTGTTGGCAACGGGTTCTGGAAATTTGGCGTGGTACGGCGTGCCAGTTGGAGGAAATGCTTTGGCAACTGGGAATTCATTTACAACACCATTGTTGACTTCGAGTGCGACGTATTATGTCGAGAATCAAGTGGATTTGGGAAGTGCAACGGTAGGTTCAACGAACAACCAAGCCAATGGAGGATACTACAC
>JBDLUK010000248.1:0-5158 GCA_039805365.1 Bacteroidota bacterium
CAGACAACGCCTTTATCCATTGGAAAATAGACATTACCGATTTGATCTTGTCCAACAACCAAATCAAACTTATTTTCTATTCGCCTTACAAGATCGCGAATCAAAAACTTAAAAAACTATCTTACCCTATACCGGGAGATAGTATTAGAGCTGTCACGAGAAAGCCGCAATACGAGTTTGGTTGGGATTGGGGACCAAGATTGGCAGGTTGTGGAATAAGACAAACGCCATACTTTGAAATTAGCAGTGAAGTTCACATTGAAGATATTCATCTAAAACTCAGCAACACTTCTCATGAACCTTTGGAATTGAATGTCCTAATTAAACAGCCCAAAATTCACAAAACCACTCTTCAAGTTGTTGATGCAACCGATGAAGACATCGAAATTCTTTCAGAGGAAATTCATCAAGAAAAAAATTCATTCTCGTTTACACTTCCAACCCATTCTCTATGGACCGTCGGTGATACTGCTCAACAATCACTGCGAAAGATTGAAGTCAGGCTGCTGGTGGATGGCCAATGTATCTCTACAAAGAAATTTACAACTGCTCCCAGAAGCATTGACTTGGTGCAAGAAAAAGATCAATGGGGAACTTCGTTTTACTTCAAACTAAACGAAAAAAGAATATTCATTAAAGGTGCCAATTACATTCCTATTCGATATTTCCACGAGCAAGCTACAGAAGCAGATTATCGCACGCTCATGGAACGATGCAAAGCGGCCAACATCAATATGCTTCGCGTTTGGGGCGGTGGAATTTACGAGCCAGATATTTTCTACAATTTGTGCGATGAATACGGAATCCTCGTTTGGCAAGACTTCATGTATGCATGCTCGATGTATCCGGGAGATCCCGCATTTATGCAGAACGCAAGATTGGAAGCAGAGCAACATGTCAAACGTCTAAGTCATCATCCATGCATGGCCTTGTGGTGCGGCAACAATGAGAATAGTGAAGGATGGGAAAGATGGGGTTGGAAAATGGGACTGCATCCTTCGCATGAAAAAAAGATTCAGCGTGCCTATGACGATTTGTTTTTAAAGACACTTCCTCAAACTGTTGAAAATTTCTCAGACTTACCTTACTGGCCCTCTTCTCCTCTTTGGGGACGAGGTGATGCGCGGTCCTTGGTGGAAGGCGATTCACACTATTGGGGCGTATGGCATGACGCCGAGAACTTTGAAGTACTCATGACAAAGATTCCTCGATTCATGTCCGAGTTTGGGATGCAAAGCTATCCTTCGCAAGAAGTTCAAAATGAAATGTGCAGTGAAGGGAAATTCCATCCAAAAGATCCAGGTATACTCATGCACCAAAAACACAATAGAGGATTTTCTTTGATGCACCAATACATGCAATATTGGCATCCTATGGGAGAAACTTTGAGACATGAAGATTATGCCCAACTTACTCAATATGTTCAAGCAGAAGGCATGACCATGGGAATAGAAGCGCAAAGAAGGCATTCTAACAAGTGCGGCGGAACCATGTTCTGGCAGTTGAATGACGTTTGGCCTTCATTCTCTTGGAGCGCGATGGATTGGCACTTCCAACCCAAACCGTTTTTAAATCAATTGACCTATGCCTACGGTCCGTACCTCGCTTCCGGTGAATGGAATGGAAAAGAGTGGAGTTTGTACATCATCAATGAACTGAATGAAATGCCCCAAACAAATATTCAAATTTTTTATAAGAAGGGAGATGAAGTTTTGAATCAATGGGAAATCAAATCCGATATTAAATCTCAATCTCAAGTTGTTCTTAAAACCAAAGAGATAAAACCTGAAATTGACGCTTATTTCGAGATCATTTGCGGGCACAAAGATTTACCCAACCAGCAATATCATCGCAAGATGAAATCAAAAGGTATTTCAGAAAAATTCATGATTCCTATTGTAGAAAAAGGAATTTGGAGCTGCGCTCCAATGCCCGTAAAAACTAAGGAAGAGTAATGGTGAGCTTGCTATCCAAACCACTAGCGCCCTCTGCTATCATCTTGGCCTTACTCTGCAAACTTTTACTTCCATCTCTTATTTCTATTTGATAGTTTTTATTGGCCACGATTTGTGTCTTTGCAATTCCGTTTTTGTCGGTCATTGCTTTGGCGACCTCAACACCATACTCATCCATCCAATAAACTTCAATACCCTTGATTCCCTTTCCTCTTTTGGTCAAAATTTCACCCTCTACTTCAATATAGTTATACAATGCAGTAGCAGAAGAAGCCATTTGGTAATCTGAGATATCAATCTGGTACAAATCACGTTCTCCAAAAGAGTTCTCAAACTCGGCTGACAAATACATCAACTTGCTGTCACGGGTAATCGACATCGTTGACTCTTCATTTACTGTGTTGATGGGATACCCCAAATTGATTGGTGCTGTCCATGAGCCATTCACAAATTCTGAGCGAAACAAATCATATCCACCTAAAGATAAATGTCCATTTGAAGCAAAGAAAATAGACTTACCATTTGGATGTACAAATACAAACTTCTCATCTCCTGTTGTATTGATAATGGGGCCCAAATTCTTGGGCTCTGACCAAATACCATTCTTCTTTTCACTCACATAAATATCTCCTCTACCAAGTCCCTTATCACGCTCACTCACAAAATACAAATAAGATCCATCTTCAGTTATACTTGTTGAACTTTCGAAGCGTTTGGTATTGATGGGGAACGACAATGGTTGTGCGGCTGAAAATTCCTTGGTTGTCTCATCCCAAGTTGAATAATAAATATCCCCTGCCACTTTTCCATCGTTTTTATAAACATACATGGCCCGGCCATCAGGAGTAATACTTAGGATACCATCGTGTGTCTCGGTATTCACTTTCCCCTCTACCTTCTCTGCCTCAGACCACTTTCCATCAGGAGACTTAACTGAAAAATAAATATCTTCATAAAACTTGTAATCTGAATTCTCATCCACTCTTCCTCCAGTGGTATTGGCTCTTCTTGATGTAAAATACAACGCGTTACCATCTGCAGTGACACTTGGAGAATATTCCTCGTAACGCGAGTTGACATC
This sequence comes from Bacteroidota bacterium, assembly GCA_039805365.1. GTDB lineage: Bacteria > Bacteroidota > Bacteroidia > Flavobacteriales_D > Sanyastnellaceae > CAMCTV01. The sequence goes on from JBDLUK010000248.1 coordinate 3,037, forward strand.
CTTTCCCAAGTTGGTGATTTTTACATTCACCGGCTTGGCCATCATCGCTTTGGCATATCGACATTCTTGGATATAGCGTCTGGTCTCTGGATACACGGGCTCTGTAGTTGAAATATCTTTCAAATACATTTCATAATAGCCAATGGCCTTATCCAATTGTCCCAAACGATGGTAGCACTTGCCGTAAAAAAGAGTGGCATCGGATGAAACGAAAGACTGCGTTGCCGTTGCCTTATTTAGATAATCCAAGGCCACTTGGTACTTTTTCAAACGATAATAACAATCGGCTGTATTGTATAGTGCGATGTAGTTGGATGAATCAGCATCCAAGACCGCGCGATAATCAGTAAGAGCTCCACGAACATTATTGTTGTCTGACTTCCTTCTAGCGCTTGTAATTTTACCAGGGATAGCTGCCCGATCCAATAACAAAAGCGTGCGCTCCGTTGTATCGGTTTGGGCAATGGCAAAAATTTCAATAAAACAGAAGGAAGCAATCCACAATAATTTTTTCATCTTAACGATTTTAGAACGAAGTTAGCGAAGAATTTAATTCGTCACAAAAATCATGGAAAACACCACGGAGAGTACGAGCAAATATGATCACCTGGAGCAAGCAGGTACAACTCAAATTTTGCAATATATCAACCAAGAAGACCAAACGGTTCCAATGGTTGTGAAGGGCTGTATTCCTCATATTGCATCCTTGGTGGATGCTATCATTCCCAGAATGAAAAAGGGAGGTCGATTATTTTATATGGGCGCCGGAACGAGTGGCCGATTGGGAATTGTGGATGCTTCCGAATGCCCTCCCACATTTGGTGTGCCTCACGATTGGGTTGTAGGCATCATCGCGGGAGGTGACGAAGCCATTCGTTATCCAGTTGAAGGGGCCGAAGACAGTGATGATCAAGGAGGTATTGACTTATATAGCTACGACCCTCAACCCGATGATATTCTGATTGGAATAGCTGCTAGCGGCAGAACGCCTTATGTTCTTGGCGCGATGCGCGCAGCAAAAGCGCTTGGCATGATTACCGGAAGTGTTACTTGCAACCAAGGCAGTGCGCTTGCACTAGAAGCAGATTATCCAATTGTTGCAGTTGTTGGACCAGAGGTTGTAACAGGTAGCACCAGAATGAAATCAGGTACTGCACAAAAACTTATTTTGAACATGATCTCCACCAGTGTGATGATCGGTTTAGGAAGAGTTGTAGGCAACAAAATGGTAGATATGCAATTGTCCAATCAAAAGTTGGTTCACCGTGGAAGTAGAATGGTTGCTGAAAAAACTGGATTGGATATCGAAAGTGCAAGAGAACTTTTACTACAACATGGCTCTGTAAGAAAAGCCGTAATTGCATTCGAAAATCATGCATGACCTGGAACCATTTTACGGTTGGCGAGATTTTTATATCGCCAGTGAAGATCAACGTTCACCATTTTTTGGACGTGAATATTCTGAGTTTGAGTTTTCCGAAAAAATTTACGATCACTTCATCCATCCCCAATGGGACAGCATGGATAGTCAAACACTATTTCTAAAGATACTTTACGCTGACTACGATGAGGGTTATGCCATCATCGAATTCATTGGTGAATGGAATGATCTTCTCTACAATGACATCATGATTCTAAAAAGAGAAATTATCGATGCGCTGATTCACGAAGGCATCTCAAAGTTCATTTTAATTGGGGAGAACGTACTCAACTTTCATTCTTCCGATGAATGCTATTATGAAGAATGGATGGATGATATTATAGACAATGATGGATGGATTGCCATGGTCAATTTTAGAAACCATGTTATGAAAGATTTTTCCGCCGCTCAAATTGATCGATACATTGTATCAGGCGGTAAACTCCAATCAGAAGATTGGAGAACTTTTCTGCCATTTGACTTCTATGACCACATTCAACATCAAGTCATGAAAAGAATTGGATAAAAAAAGAGCCGCTAACGCGGCTCTTTTTTAAATCTTAATCAACTTAAACTCTGTTCGTCGATTGGCTTGATGCTCTTCTTCCGAGCAGACCATAGAAAGTTTCTTGCCTTCACACTCACATTGATTCACCAATTTGGATTCACCATATCCCTTTCCGTAAATACGCTTTGGATCTG
>JBDLUK010000249.1:0-4080 GCA_039805365.1 Bacteroidota bacterium
GCCCCACGCCAATAATTCAAATACTCTCTTTAATCCTTTCTTAACCCGAGGGTGTTTCCAAAGAGGAACCGATTCAATGGGCTGGGTTAGTAAATAAGCGAATACCAACCCAGAAATTGTAAAAAATAAAGGAGAAGTGTATCCGTGCAATTGACGCCACAATTGATAAAAAGAAGAATTCTCTGCCCTATATTGTGAAGAGAGGAGCTCGCCTGTAATGTGACCTTCCAACATCATAAATATGGCGATGGAACGGGCCAAATCGATGAACGCCAAACGTCCACCTGATTTCTTTGATTGCAAACTCAACTCCTTCTGCGACATGCTTATCGCGAAGTTACGCGCAATATCGGATATTGATATCTCAAGTATTCAAATTCAGGATAGCGGGTCAAGGAAAACATGCTCTCTGGCTCCAAGGCCATTATCCATCTTAATCCATTAATTGTCTGTGTGGAAACATAAATGTAATCCTTGGTGGTGGGGCTTTTCATTTCCATCCATTCAGGTTTCCATGATGGCACATGCATCCCTTCTAATGTTTGAGTTTGCCACTCCGGCATGGCAACGATGCACTGTATCATAGTGCCCTCAGGATTGCCTTTCTCATTTTTATTTGTTCCATTTGAAAATGGGAATATGCCCGCCTCATGCGCTTGCACCCAATTGACAAGACGTTCATCTTTTTTTGAAATCCAATATCCCAGAGGAGGCTCTATCGATTTGACGGTATTTACCTCTGACAAATACAATGAACCCAAATCCAAAATAGTATCTCGATTGGATTTGATGCTCCAGTAACTCATTTTCAACGATTGCTCATTCTCATTGGCCTTCGGGAGAAAATGATCCATCTGTATAGATACAGTTGACATGGGATTAAATACTGCATTGTCTCTATTCAATTGAACAAGTTTTTTAATACTGTCCTTTTTTAATTGACATCCTTCTACCAATGACACCAGGCATTTGTATTGGGCCTGTGTTCTATAGAAAATACTATCATTTCTATTCTTACCGTTAAGTCCTTCCACAATAAAACTCAAACTTCTTCCCATCGCTCCAACTCCCTGTCTTGCATCATCTATATCGACAGTACTTCTTCTTACATTCTTCCCTGTGTGGCCTGAACCAATCAAATATTCAGAAAAGGATACTTTACTTTTTGCCATGATTTGCGCTACATGTGGAAGTATAAACTCATGCGCCATTGCATCCAATTCTTTATCTTTCAAATTGATGTTGGTGACACAACCCACTTGCTGTTGAATTCTCTTTTCAAATGGCTGTGCATTATCTGACGATTCAAATGGATATTCATGCATATCAATGAAAACATCCGGCATGTATCGGTTGTACATGTAATGCACATATCTCGTTTCAGGTTGAGAAAGAATCAAATGATCACGATTCAAATCTGCTCCATTATTCTTCTTTCGCAATTTACTCTCATGCCCTTCCGCATTTACCATTGGAACGATGATCCACTCTACACTATCTGTCCATGTAGGTAACTCACCATTTAGCAATTCACTGATTAACAAATTACATGCTTCCATCCCAGATGGTTCATCACCATGTTGCTCCGCAATAATCATCACCGATAGCGGATTAGCCTGAACTGCAGGAATAACAACAACAGGCATATCCACTTCCTTGCTCCCTCTGTATAGGCGCATTTCAACGGTGTAAATGTCCGCCAACTTCAACAACCATCTATTCAGTTCATTGCTCGAAGTCCATGCCTTGTAATCTTTCGACACAACAGGCGGATTGGATGATTGACCTTGCATTTGAATAAATACAAAGGATACAATAACGATGGAAATAATTGTTTTCATAGAAATTCGGTTATTCGAATGTAGCTCGTATTTGTACCTTTGACCAACTGACATTGGTTATTCTTTTCACCACGGTAATGTTAGTGGAAATTAAATTAACGCATGAAGAATTTGCATTTTGCCCAACTTATTTCAGCTCCACAAAATTTGGTTTGGGAGATGATGTGGTCAAAAAAAACATTCGGAATTTGGATGCGTCCAATGGGAGACGGACATTACTACGAACCTACACTTTTTCAGGGCGGCTATATTAGGTGGCTTACTCCGAGTGGCGATGGTATGTTTGGAAAGGTATTGGAGTTAATTCCCAATGAAAAAATCACATTTGAACATCACGGTTGGATTTCAAATGGCATTGATAGTCAAGAAGACACTTTTAATTCGCTGGAAAAATACACTTTATCTACAAGTAGTGATGGCACGATGGTTACCATCGATGTCGAAACTTTTCCTGAATACGAAAAGCTCATGATGGAAAAGTATCCCCTTGTTCTTGCTGAACTCAATAAGATTGCAGCAGCAGCATTTTTGTCTCAAAATGAAAACCATTGAATTTTCTGATTCTGATTTCCCTACATTCGTTTTCTTAGAAATTTCTTATGAAATCAAATCAAATTCCATTTAGAATTCAATCGTTGGAAGATTACCAACGATCATACGATTGTAGCGTTCAAGATCCGGAAGGATTTTGGACCGACATTGCCCAATCCTATCACTGGAGGAAAAAATGGGACAAAACTTTGGAATGGGAATTCAATAGCCCATCGGTGAAATGGTTTCTCAATGGCGAACTCAATATCACTGAAAATTGTTTGGACCGTCACATCGCTGAGAAAGGCAATCAAACTGCTCTGATATGGGAGCCGAATGACCCCTCTGAAGCCAGCCTGCACTTCACCTACATACAACTTTTGGCCGAAGTAAATAGAATGGCCAATGTTTTAAAAAGCATCGGCGTTCAGAAAGGTGATCGTGTTTGCATCTATTTGCCCATGATACCTGAATTGGCATTTGCCACATTGGCTTGTGCTCGAATAGGTGCAATACATTCCGTTGTTTTTGCAGGCTTTAGTTCAAACGCTGTAGCAGATCGTATCAACGATGCCAATTGCGCTTTTGTTATTACATCAGATGGTCTTAATCGCGGAGCAAAACAAATCCCTGTAAAAGCGGTCGTTGACGAAGCTTTACAAGATTGTCCTGGCGTACAAAAAGTTTTGGTCGTCAACCGATTGAATTGGCCCATTCAAATGCATCAAGAACGAGACATTTGGTACCATGAAGCAGTTGCTCATGTTGGTGATCAATGTGATGCTACGTCAATGGAGAGTGAAGATGAAATGTTCATTCTATACACCAGTGGTAGCACAGGTAAACCCAAAGGTGTAGTTCACACTTGCGGCGGTTACATGGTATATGCAGGATACACTTTTGCCAATGTATTTCAATACAACCCCGGTGATGTTTTCTGGTGCACCGCAGACATTGGTTGGGTCACTGGACACAGTTATATCTTATACGGCCCACTATTAAATGGCGCAACAACTGTTATGTTTGAGGGCATCCCAACATTTCCTGATGCAGGTAGATTCTGGCAAGTGATTGACAAGCATAGCGTCAATATTTTTTACACAGCACCAACCGCTATTCGATCTTTGATGGCCAGTGGTGTGGATCACGTTTTGTCATACAATTTACACTCATTGAAACTTCTTGGTTCTGTTGGTGAACCCATTAACGAAGAAGCTTGGCATTGGTACCATACCCATATTGGAAAAGGCAATTGTCCCATCGTGGATACCTATTGGCAAACAGAAACAGGAGGAATTATGGTATCAGGAATGGGTGGAATTCATCCGCAAAGGCCTTCTTACGCCGGTTTCCCAATACCGGGCATACAACTGATGTTGGTTGATGCCGAAGGAAAAGAAATAACAGGAGATGGTGTTGAAGGTAATCTTTGTGTCAAATTCCCGTGGCCTTCTATTCTGCGCACAACCTATGGCGATCACGAAAGATGCCGAATCAATTACTTTGCTACATACAACAACTTGTATTTTACTGGAGATGGCGCTCGTCGTGAAGAAGATGGCATGTACCGACTATTGGGTCGTGTAGATGATGTTATCAATGTGAGTGGACATCGATTTGGAACTGCTGAAATTGAAGATGCCATCAATCAATGCAAAAAAGTGATTGAAAGTGCGGTAGTCGGCTATCCTCATGACATCAAGGGACA
>JBDLUK010000250.1:0-3119 GCA_039805365.1 Bacteroidota bacterium
CGAGAAAGCGGCGGTTTCTGTAATTGAAGCTTTCAATGGATTAAAGGCCCGTGTGATTGTTCAGGAATTTATCAAAGAAGCAAAAGGTGCTGATATCAGAGCGTTTGTTGTGGATGGTCAAGTTGTGGGGGCGATGATGAGAACAGCAAAGGAAGGTGAGTTCAGAAGTAATCTACACCGTGGAGGTACTGCACAGATTATTGAGCTTACACCTGAAGAAGAAATCACAGCAATCAAAGCGGCCAATGCAATGAAGCTAGGCATAGCAGGTGTGGATATGTTGCGAAGTGATAGAGGTCCCTTGATCATTGAGGTCAATTCTTCTCCTGGATTAGAAGGAATTGAAATGGCTACAGGAAAGGATATAGCAACTTCAATTATCAAGTATATCGAGAAGAATGTTTGATCTGCTCCATTCGCTTACGCTTGAGCAGAGTTTGATTTTTTTTTCTCTGGCATTATTGGCCGAGATACTGGGAACGATAGGTGGCTTTGGTTCTTCATTATTTTTTATTCCAATCGCCAGCTTCTTTTTTGAGTTTCAAACGGTACTGGGTATAACGGGTGTTTTTCATGTTTTCAGTAACCTAACCAAGATTGGTCTTTTTCGAAAAGGGGTAGATTACAAAGTGGTGTTGTGGATAGGAATTCCTTCTGTGATTACTGTACTTGTAGGCGCATATTTCAGCGCATATGTTTCAGGTGTTGTGCTTGAGTTTATCATGGGATTAATCATTATTGCCCTTGGTTTTTTGTTTCTTTTTTACAAACCCAAACCCATCAAAGTAAAACCTCATATCGCGGTGGCTGGTGGATCTTTGGCTGGACTGCTTTCTGGAATTTTAGGAACTGGAGGGGCTATACGTGGATTGGTTTTGACACGATACAATCTCAGCGTCGCTGCTTTTATAGCAACTTCTGCCTGGATAGATTTGGCGGTAGATATAAGCAGGAGCGTGGTTTATCTCGCTGAAGGATATATCAATTGGGGAGCGTCTGGATTATTAATTATCCTCTTGATTATTTCCATTGTTGGAAATTTTATAGGCAAATGGATACTCAGCAAAGTTGAGCAGGAGGTTTTTACCAAGTGGGTGCTTTGGATGGTAATCCTAACGGGAGCTACAACTATTATTCGTCTGATGTATTGAACCCTTGAAAGGTGTTGAGATTGATGTGACTGACATCAACCAAGAATTTTTTTCCTATGGTTTTTCTTCCGAGTAATACTGGATATTTCATTCCAGATCGGTTGGTCAGCGTAACATCGCTTTGGATGGTTCTTGGTCCGATTTTAATGGCCGTTCGTACACAGTAACGTTCCTCTGTTTGTCCAAACGAATTTTTAATGACCCTTTTTTTGAATTTGGTAAATTGTACAACAATAGGATTTGTTTTCTCTTCCCAAGTGAAGTACACTTCGAGACAGGGGTTACCATCGATGATTTTTTCTTGATAGCTATCGCAATGAACGGCAGTTCTAAATGCGCCAGTATCAATTTTAGCGGGTATAAAAAAACCTCCCCATTCGGGGAGGTGAATCATTTCTCTTCTACCAATGATATCCATGCCTCAAGAAGCCAAACAAGATTTTACCATTTCACTGATGGCTTTGCCATCGGCTTTCCCACTTAATGTTTTGGATGCGACACCCATTACCTTTCCCATATCTCCAGGACCTGCTGCGCCTACTTGAGCGATAACTGCTCTAACCGCTGCTTCCAATTCTTCAGCACTCATAGGCTGAGGCAAATAGGCTTGAATAACTGTAGCTTGTTTTTGCTCTTCTTCAACCAAATCTTCACGGCCTTGGGCCTTGAAAATTTCAATGCTCTCCATGCGCTGCTTGTTGAGTTTGCTCAAGATGGACATCACCTTCTCGTCGGTAACCTTTGAAGAACCATCTTTGGTAGCCTCTAAAAGGATTTTAGATTTGATGTCACGCAAGGCCATTAGTTTGTCCTTGTCACCGCCTTTCATGGCTGTTTTGATGTCCTCGTTGATTTGGTCTGCTAAATTCATGATGTTGTTTTTTTAAATCAATCCAAAATGTTGAATGGCCATTTCTACAATATTATCTCCAATGGCCAGTGAAGCTGTAGCTGCCGGAGATGGTGCATTCAAAACGTGAATGCTATGATCCGTATATTCAATTCTGAAATCATCACGGGTGTCGCCATCTTCGCGAAGCAAAAGCGCTCTCACGCCAGCGCGACCCGGAACGATATCTTCCATGGTCAAGTCTGGAATCAAACGCTGTAATGTTTTTAAGAATAATTTCTTTGAGAACGCTCTGCGGTACTCGTCAAGACCATATTTCATATTCCCCATGAAAAGTCTCCAAGTTCCAATGTAACTCAAGGCATCAATGGTATCTCTCAAGCTAAAATCTGTTTTGCCATATCCTTCCCGTTTGAAAGTGAAAACAGCATTGGGTCCGCATTCTATTGAACCGTCAGTCATGCGGGTAAAGTGCACACCCAAGAACGGAAATTCTGGATTGGGCACAGGGTAAATCAAATGCTTGACCTTGTGTTTGGCATGATCAGCCAACTCGTAGTAATCTCCTCGGAAACCAACTACCTTTTCTTTCAAATCGACACCATCTTTTTTGGCCAAGCGGTCCGCTTGTAAACCACCACAAACGATGAGGTATCTGCCTTTGTAAGACGATTTGTTGGTTTTTACATTGGTCCATTCACCGTCTCTCTCAAAGCCCAAAACTTCTTCCCCAAGGTTGACTTTGCTTTTGTTTTGCGCTGCAACTCCCAATTCGCACATCACCTCAGTGGCTCTTCTGAAATCGATGATTCCTGTACATCCTACGTGTACGCCATCGATGCCTTTGACATGGGGTTCGATCTCACGAATTTGTTCAGGGCTGACGCGTTGCATACCCTCGATACCATTGTCTACGCCGCTTTGATAAATTTTCTCAAGAAATCCCAACTCAGATGCATCAGCAGCAACGATTAGTTTTCCGCAGATATCATGGGGAATATTGTGTTTTTTGGCAAATTCAACCAATTCCCTTCTGCCATTTACACAATTGACAGCCTTAAGCGAACCCGGTTTGTAATAAATACCACTGTGAATTACACCGCTGTTGTTTCCGGTTT
>JBDLUK010000251.1:0-3290 GCA_039805365.1 Bacteroidota bacterium
GTTAAGCTGATAACATTGCGACATTATCAACCTGAAGATTTAAAAAAATGGGAATCTGAAAGTATCTTGATGGAACAAAAAAACCGGACAACTGCCCGGTTTGTAATTCAAAATCATTGAAGGATCAATACTCGTCTTCGTTGAAGAAAAAGTCTTCCTTGGTGGGGTAATCCGGCCAAATATCTTCGATACTCTCGAAGACCTCTTCATCATCTTCTATTTGTTGTAGGTTTTCTACGACCTCCAATGGAGCACCAGCACGCATGGCATAATCTATCAACTCATCTTTTGTTGCGGGCCATGGGGCATCCTCTAGGTAAGAGGCTAATTCAAGTGTCCAGTACATAGTAAGTGTTTTTAAAGGGTTAAACTTTATGAAACTTGCTGCGAAAGTAAAATTTTCGATGGAAAATACAAGTAAAACATCAAAAAAGGGGATTTATTTTTTTTCAGGAATCCAAAAAACCGGATTCAATCCTTGTTCCTTCAATACCAATCGAGCCAAAACAAAGTAATAATCTGAAAGGCGATTCAAGAACTGTGGAATTTCCAATTGAACCGGCTCCTCCTCATGCAAGGCCCACACAGAGCGCTCTGCGCGTCTACAAACACAACGAATTATATGTGCTTGTGCCGCCTCCCATGAACCACCAGGTAGAATAAAATGTTGAATAGGCTCCAACTTTGCCTCCATTTCATCCATCATTTTCTCCAACCGAACAATGTCATCTTGTGTGATTTTGGGAAGATTGATTTTTTCCTCCATCCCTGGCTCTGTCGCCAACCAACTACCCACAATAAAAAGTCCATCTTGAATCCATTGGTGATCATCAGATCCAAGTTTGGTATTCAACATGCCGATATGCGAGTTCAATTCATCCACATTTCCGTAGGCTTCTATCCTTAAATCATGCTTTTTGAGTCGCTTAGAACCCAAGATTCCTGTGGTGCCTTGATCCCCAGTTTTTGTATAAACCTTCATGCCTAAAATACCTTTAATTTTTATCACGCGAATATAGCTTGCGCGCCCTATTTTTGTGAAGATAGGCAAAAAGACAATGACACCTGAAAAACAAGAAAGGTATGACCGCGCATACTTGAAAATGGCGATAGAATGGGCAAAACTTTCCCATTGCAATCGCAAACAAGTTGGCGCGCTGATAGTGAAAGATGGAATGCTCATTTCCGATGGTTACAATGGAACACCGAGTGGTTTTCCCAATACCTGCGAAAATGACGATGGTGAAACCCATTGGTATGTGCTGCATGCGGAGGCCAATGCCATTACCAAAGTGGCCAAGTCTACCAACAACGCAAAGGATTCAACACTGTACATCACCCTATCCCCTTGCAAAGATTGCTGCAAACTGATTTTACAAACCGGTATCAAACGATTGGTTTACAAAGAAGAATACAAAGACAATACGGCCATCACGTTTCTAAAAACGGCTGGTATTGAAGTAGTGCAAATCGCACAACCTTAAAGATTAGTGAAATGGAACAACAACCTGAAAACAATATTCCCCAACAATCTGCGCCTCCATTGAGTCGCAAGAGAATCAAACCTTCCAGTGCCCAACCACTTTATTTCGGTATGGTGTTGATTGTTGGAATTTTAATTGGAACATATCTCGCCGATTCTAATTTACTCACCATCAAAACTGGGGCGGAAGAAAACCCAAACAAGTTGGTTAGTTTGATTGATTTCATCGAAGAAAACTATGTTGATAGTGTCGATAAAAAACAACTCATAGATGGTGCTATCCAATCCATTCTCTCTCACCTCGACCCACACAGCTACTATATCTCACCTGAGGAAATTGCTCAAGCCAACGAGAAAATCCAAGGCGAGTATCAAGGCATCGGTATGGAGTTCATGATTTACAAGGACACATTGCGCGTTGTGAAAACCATGAAAGACGGTCCTGCAGAAAAAGCAGGATTATTGACCGGAGACAAAATTGTCAAAGTAGACAATAAAGTGTTGACGGAGAAAGAACTCGCCAATGACCAAGTTCAAAAATTAATCAAAGGAAAAGCTGGTACAAGTGTTACACTCAGTATCATTCGTGGTAAAGAAAACAAAGAGATTAAGATCAAACGCGGAAGTATTCCTTTGGAAAGTGTCACTGCCGATTTTGTTATTGCGCCAGAAGTTGGCTATGTCAAGGTAGAATCGTTTGGGCAAAATACTTTTTCTGAATTTGAATTTGCTGTCCGAAAACTCCGCGCTCAATCATGCAAAACAGTTATTGTCGATTTGCGAGGAAATGGCGGTGGTCTTTTGGATCAAAGTTTCTTGATGGCAGAATCATTTCTGCCCAAAGACAAATTGGTGTTGTATACCGAGGGCATGCACGTTGGAAAAAAACAATACATCACACAAAAAGATGGCGAATTCAAAGACATGAAAGTGGTTGTATTGGTGGATCAGAACAGCGCTTCGGCTAGTGAGATTTTTGCTGGAGCTCTTCAAGATTGGGACAAGAGCACAACGGTGGGCAGAAGAACTTTTGGAAAAGGGCTTGTTCAACATGAGATTGAACTTCCAGACAGAAGTGCGTTCCGTCTTACTATCGCAAGATACTTCACACCGACGGGTCGTTGTATTCAAAAACCCTACAGTGATAGCACGCAATACTCGGATGATTTCACAACTCGCTACTTGCACGGTGAACTTTTCAACCCAGATAGCATACAAAAAATAGACACACTCAAATTTGTTACACCCGGTGGCAAAGTAGTCTATGGCTCAGGAGGTATAACTCCTGAAGTATTTGTCCCATTGGATACTTCAAATGTTTTCGTGATCAATCAACTGATCATGTCCGGAATTCTTAGAGATTTCTGCTTCGAATATTTTACAAACAACCAGAAATATTTGAAAGGTTTTGCTGGTGAAAATGATTTTATAGAAAATTTCAAAGTGAGTGATGCCATGTTGTCTACCATTCAAACCCGAATGAAGAAAGAATGGCCGACAATGAAAACAAAGGATTGGAACAAAGCCAAGTCAGACATCAAAGCGCGAATCAAAGGGACCATTGGTAGATATTTATTTGACGACAATACCTTGGAAAAGGTGATGTATAAAAATGACAAAGAACTTCTTCGCGCAATAGATGTGGCTACGGGCAAAAAGACCGAAACAAAAAAGGTGAAAAAAAGAAAATGAGTTTTACGTTAGGAAAGGAAGAACGACTCAAAAGCAGAAAGAGCATCGAGATTTTATTTCGAGAAGCCAAAGCTGTGCGTTCACCAGCCCTATTGGTATTGTTTCATATTCCCAC
>JBDLUK010000252.1:0-7423 GCA_039805365.1 Bacteroidota bacterium
ATAATTGGAATGCTACCAATGATGTCAATCACGGCAAACAATACCATGAAACACGATCCAATTTCTGCGATGTTAATCATTTTGCAAAGTTACTCAAAAGCTAGGAGTTCCCACAGTGCGATATGTCTTTACAGAAGCATGCTCCTTTAAAAACTTTGCAAATTTCCTTGGACGCTCTAATGACATCACATGGCCTGTCTTGGGATAAACAAATAGCTCCATTTCCTTGCCATAGTAATCCGAGTATACCTTCTGAATTGCGAGAGCTGTAGATAAAGGAACAATCTGATCGTTGGCTCCCCACAAAAGCAAAACCCTGCATTTCCAATTGTATTTGTGATCATATAAATATGCCTCTTTGTCTCTGAGATAAGCAATCATTCCCATTTGCTCCTTTCTTCTGGGTTCAAAGTATCGTTCGATGGCATTGTTGGCCGCCGAAATCTTGGGCACCCATTTTAGTCGATACTGTCCCACTTTCATTCGAACACAATATTCTTTGTAATCCTTAGGTGACAATATCGCTTCGCCATTGGGCAAGCCATTGGCGATTGCCAAACTATCTAGCGATTTGCTGCTGTATTGACCAACTGGAGAATCATAAATGATTAATTTTCTTACCATATCTGGATGCTTTTCTGCCAGAGAAGCAGCAACCACCCCACCGTAAGAATGACCAACTACTATCACACTCTCAAAACCCGGATCATTGAACTGTCGAGATAGTTCATACAAAGCATCAGCAACAAATTCTACTTGGGCGTCTATTGAAAAATCTACGGTATCATTCACGGTTTGTCCATGCCCTCTCAAATCAAGGGCTATCACATCGAAATCTTTTCTGAGATAATCCATGGTATATGAGTAATGCAACAATGCCGTTCCCGTAATTCCGTGCAGCAACAACAACTTGGGCTTTCCATTGAGTGAGCAAAAGCCATGAGTGACATAATTGGAATTGGGTTTTGAAAGATCATGCACGGAATCAGAGGAGTTGAGATAAAACTCTTTCACTCCGCGCTTGGCCAAATAAGCCGACTCCGACGCTTCCCATATCTTCATTTGGCCACTGACTTGCAATGCAAGCATTAAAAAACCAATGATGGATAGTCCTATTTTATTTTTTATTATACAGCTCATATATTTTTTTTGCCATTTGCCATTTCCCTTGTCCTTCAAACCCAGGAAGTGCTTGTTGGTATTTCCACATCAAATTTTCCCATTCTTGGGTATGCTGATGCTCCGCATCCAATCTAGACTTCCTTTCCCAATCCATTTCCATTTCAGATTCCACAATTAAAACCAAACGATTGGAACATCTATATATTTCACAATGTTCAACGCCTGATGCCAAAATTTGTTGTTCGATCTCAGGCCAAACTTCCTTGTGGTATTTTTCGTATTCCAGGATCAAGTCCTCGTTTGGTTTCAAATCCAAGAAAAAAACATATCGTTTCATGACTTTACCTTATTGTAGTAAAAAGCAAACAGTGCAACCACCCAAAAAGAGAAAAGAGGGATGACATAAGCCGCGTTTAATGCGATTTGGTCACTAACCTTTCCCATCAAAAAAGGGAACAAAGCGCCTCCTGAAATGGTCATCACAATCCATCCAGCGCCCTTTGCTTTTAGAGCTCCCAAAGGTTCAACTCCAAGTGAGAAAATCGTTGGAAACATGATGGACATGAAAAATTGAACCATCAATAAAAAGTAAATAGAAGCCTCATTCACAGCGATAACACCTAGTGTAGATAGCATGGCTCCTATAGAAAAAATCAAAAGAAGCTTGTAAGATTTTATTCTCCTCATCAATGCCGTTCCGATAAAACGACCCGACATGAATAATATCAAACCAATGGATAACCAATAAGCCGCATCTTGCTGTCCTATCCCCTGATAGACCTGAACATATCGAATGAAGAAACTTGCAACACCAATTTGCGCACCGACATAAAAAAACTGTGCTACAACAGCCCCCATGAACTTACCTGAATGCCATGGGCTTCCAACCTTTGACACGGCAATGTCTTTATTGACAACTTCTGGAATTGGAAGAAATCGAAAAATTAAAGCCAACATGAGAATGAAGCCTCCTAAGCATAGAAATGGGATGATCACCACTTCAGTTCCCGCATTATCATCTCCAAGCAACAAGAATCCGCCCAATGCGGCTGCCACACCCGCGCCCAATCCATTAAAGCTCTGTGCCAAATTCAACTTGAACGTTCTTTCATTAGGTGCTGATATTTCTGTCACCAATGGATTAGCAGCGGCTTCAAGAATCGTAATTCCTAACCCAATCAACATCAAAGCCAATAAGAAAAAATAATATTGATTTAAGAAAGCGGCAGGTACGAAACTTAGCGTCCCCATTGCAAAAAGCAAAAGCCCAATGATAATCACCCTCTTGTATCCCCATTTTTGAATCATCCAGCCCGCCGGAATAGACATGATGAAATACGCAATATAAAATGCGCTGTCCACCAATGTGGATTGTGAATCGCTCAACTGAAAAGATGACTTTAACTTGGCAATCAACACAGGGTTGAGGTTGTGCGCAAATGCCCATAAAAAAAAGAGCGTCACCAATGCTGGAAATACTATCCGTTGACTTTTCATCTTGAAGATCTAATTTTAATTTTCAAACTTCCAGGAATCCACTCTTCTGAGATGGCAACGATATATCCACCGCCGCCGGCACCCGAAATTTTATATCCTTTAACAGCGTCCGAAAATGCCGCTACTACTTGATCAGCCTCTTCATTCCACATCAAAGGAAACATTTCCAATTGAGCATCCAAAGAAGCTTTCATCGCTTTACCCAAAGCGCTTACATCCCTATCAACAATGGCCATCCAGGTTTCTGATGCAGCCTTTGATAAACGTTCAACTGCTTCAGGGAAAACCTTGTATTGAGATAAAACTTCAAAAGAATTGTTTCTAGGTGCAATAGGTACCAAATGAATTTTCGACTCTAACCAATCTAAAATCCCTGGATCCAAGCATTGTTCTATATGACAAGGCCAATATTGGCCCTCGTAATCCAAACGATTCACACCACGGTATACCAACCCAATGGCATCTTGGCTTCCTGAAACCTGAACCGTACCCGGCGGATTATCAAAAGCAAACAAAACCTTGGCTATTAATTCTTCATCTTGCACTGGGAACTGATGCCCCCATATTTGAGCAGCTGATTTACGCGTTGATGTTGCCATCCCGCTTCTGTCACTGAACGGATGAGTGGGCCATATATTCAAGGTGATAACACTTCCTGCGGCATGCTGAGAAACAAATGGTTGATCCAACCAACCACCTGCCAAATCCAAACGATAAGGCAATTGCGTTTCATTGCGAATTGCTGTTGTTGAACGAACCGGTAGGCCTTGTGATGGGGCTCTTTTTAAAACGACGTATTCAATGCCTTTGCTTTCAAACAATTCCTGTTTGGCCAAATCATGCCCGTCCTCATTGACCACAAAAATATCGGGCGAAATTTGCTCTAATTCATCCAAGAAATCAAGCTTGCCCATACCCTTATCGATGTACACAGCATGCACACATCCCAAAGCGCTAACCATATAAGCCCGCTCATTTTGCGGTTGCGCTACAGGGCGATTTTTGAGCTGAAGAATATTTTCATCATTACCGAGGCATACATGCAACTCACCCAACTCCGCCGCGGCTTCTAGAAAAGCAACGTGACCACTGTGAAGCAAATCAAAGCAGCCCGAAACCATGACCTTCTTTCTATTCATGAAGGCAAGATAATCATTAATCCATTGGAAGTCGCTGCGCGAGATCTGCTATTTCCAAGCCATCAAAATTCCCACTGGTCATCCACAACAAGTGCGTTTTCTCCCAATCACTTTCCATCAGAATCATCTCCACCAATCCTGCGTCTGTCAACACAATCAAGTCTTCTCGCTGAAAAGCATGCTTGACATCTTCTACCGAAATGGGAGACAATCTTTTGTGCGCGATAGTATGCGGATTAAAATAGACAATGGCAACATCTGGTTCGTCCATACAATGTGCATATTGCTGTAAAAACTCTGCATTTAAACTACTAAAGGTATGCAGCTCCATACATGCTACTATTCTATGATTGGGAAACTGCTTCTTCACGGCGGAGCTTGTAGCTTTAAGTTTAGAAGGAGAGTGTGCAAAATCCTTGAACACGATTCCTTGGGATCTTCTGGCAACTATTTCCAATCGTTTGGACGCTCCCTCAAAAGTTGAAATGGCTGGATAAAAAATATCATCTGAAATACCCAATATTTTACATATCTGCAATGCCCCGTTTAAATTCTGCAAATTGTGATTTCCAAAAACTTTCAAAGGAACCCAACCATCCTTGGTCTCTAAATAAGTAACACCATTTTCCACCTTGTGCGGGTGAACGCCATACCCTTCTGTATTCAATTTGCGGTGTCTTGGTTTGGTAGCCAATTGCAAAACTTCCTTGTCCTCGGATGCATACACCAAATGGCCATCAGGTTCTATGCAGTCAATAAAAATATCGAATTGCTCAACGTACTTTTCAAAGGTTGGAAAAACGTTAATGTGGTCCCACGCAATGCCGCTAATCAATGCGACATGCGGGTGATACAAATGGAATTTTGGACGAAGGTCGATTGGGCTAGACAAATACTCATCTCCTTCCAAAACAACGACCTTGGCTTCATGAGATAACTTAACCATACAGTCAAAACCAGCCAATTGCGCTCCTACCATGTAATCTGTATCCACATTGGCAGCTTTCAATACATGCAGCAACATAGATGTTATGGTTGTTTTGCCATGACTACCTCCTATGACCACTCTAATTTTATCCTTGGTTTGTTCGTAGAGATATTCAGGATATGAATAGATTTTAAGTCCCAACTCTTGAGCCTTTAGCAACTCCGGATTATCAGCACGCGCATGCATTCCTACGATTACCGCGTTCAAATCAGGTGTAATTCGATTGGCATCCCATCCCATGCTAACTGGCAAAAGTCCTCTTTTGTCAAGGCGAGATTTGCTCGGTTCAAAAATCTCATCATCACTACCTGAAACTTGCAAACCTTTGTCATGTAAGGCAATCGCCAAATTGTGCATGGCGCTCCCTCCTATCGCTATCAAATGAACCTTCATGCCCCGAAACTATAGCGAACAAACTCTGAAATTCTATTGATGTTATTTAGTTATTAAATTTAAAAAGTGGATTCATAAAAAAAGGGGCCGAGGCCCCTTTTTGATCATTTCGAAATTCCTTATTGAACAACTACAGTCTTGTTCCAAGTTCTGTTGGCAGATTGCACATGGAACACATAAGTTCCGCTGGCCATTCCTTCCAATACTACTTGGTTCATACCTTCTTGAATATTCAATTGCTTCACTTGAGCACCATTCATGTCAACAATCGTTACTGTTGCATTTCCTTCACCTCTTGGCAAACCAATCCAAGCTGTTTGCGGAGCAGGATTGGGGAATACGCTCATTTCAGATGAGCCATTCTCTTCAACGCCAGTAACACCCCAACGTGCCATGAACTCTTGCAAATACAAGTTGGCTACTCTAGGGTCATGCACAACTACAGTGTTCTCGTCGTTGGTGGTTTGCGCTGCACTGCTCCAGTTGTGTGAACCAGTCAATACGGTAGGATCAGAATCCAAAGTGCTGTGGTCAACAATGCAATATTTGTGATGTAAATCGTAAGATATTCCTTCGTGTGATTGTACATCTTGTCCTGCAGTTTGCAAATATGTGTATTCAGAAGCGGGATCAGATGTTTGCTCGATGATACCACGAACCAATACCAAGAACAAATCATCTTCCGCGATTATAGCATCAGCAATATCTTGACGAGTGAATGCCAAAACAGCATAATCCAAATTGGCATCTGTGGTTTGCATGGTCTTGATGATTGCACCATTGGCATTGTCCGTAGGTGAGAAATAAGACTCTATCTTGATATCATTTGGACCTAACACATATTGAATGGGAGTATTGCTTGTTTTTTGACTTCCGAAATTTCCTGAAGCGCTTCCAGGGAAAGCACCACTTCCACCCCACATTTCTTCAAACTCCAAACGATAACCACGAGCCAAAGATTGATCCTGGAAAATGATAATGTTATTGAAGTCGTTGTACAAGTTGTTGTCAGTCCAGTTCATAGAACCCGTCCAAACCCAAGCATTATCAGCGTTATCTGGATCTATTACAATAAACTTATTGTGCATGATACCTGTGCCGGTTGAGTTGATACGCTCTAACACCGGAATATTCGGATTCAACAAAGTCAAACCCAATTGACCTGTACTGCCATCAGCGATAACACGAACTTGAACACCTGCAGTATAGCGCGCGTTTATTGCGTTAGCAATAACGGGATCATCAGTGAAATTATAAATGGCGATATCTACACTTTCCTGAGCACGATTGATATACGCTGCAATACTATCATTTGAATTGGCTCCAATTGAAATAGCTTGTTCCGTTGTAGCATAAGATACATCTACACTGCGATTGAAATAAACACGGATATCACCTGAGCTTAATGACTTAGTAGCATATGGACGCACTGTTGAAGTGCTAGAACCATCTACGTTGGTAGAAGTCACCGAGCAGTAATAAATAGTACCTGGCTCCAAACCTGTAACGGTTACAGTATGATCCGTAACGTTATCAGCTACTTCAACTGAATCACCCAAAGCTGTAGTCAATCCAAAATTAACTTGGCTATCACCACTGTTGTTGGTTGTCCAAGACAAATCAAAAGATGTTGTCGTAATGTTCGATTGAACAACTTGTCCCGTAATGGCAACACCTGGAGGCAAAATAAAATCATTTTCATCTCTTGGTAAAACTTGGTATCCACCGTCATAAGGAGCTGCTGGATCATATTGAGACAATATACCTACCAATGTGATGGGACTTGCTGGCAAATTTTGTCCTACCAATACGCTTCCCGCGCGAACATAAATCACACCCGTTTCACCATTTGAATTGAATCCGTAGGTAGAATTTCCAGATATGGCTGAACCTGCTAAATCAAAAACAACGTTTTCAATTGTCACCAATTCTCCTTCATAGGCTTCACCCAATTGTGACGGAGATACCAACTGAGGCGTTGGCAAAGGTTGATTGGTAGCGTTAACGGTAACACTTGTAATGGTTGGACCCATTTCCAACAATCCGCTGAAAGTCGTCAATGTACCCGTAACTGTTACCTGATCACCGCGGTTAGGCGCAGGAAAAGTTGTCCAAGCCGTACCGGGATAAATTGCAATACCGCCACCAAAGTCTTGGATATAGCGAACAACATTACCCATTTCAGTTCCGTTGGTTACGATACCCGTGATGGTTACATTGGCACCAGGTCCAGCTTGCTGGGCCAAAAGAATAGTACTAGCCCCAGAAGGCTCTCCTACGCATG
>JBDLUK010000253.1:0-4931 GCA_039805365.1 Bacteroidota bacterium
TTGTAGCGACGATCATTCTCTCTACGCATGATATGGGGAGTGTAGAAGAATTGTGCGATGAAATTGGCTTGATTCATCAATCCAATTTGATTATCAGCGGGCCTGTTAAATCAGTGAAGGAAAAATTTAAGCAACACCTTTTTGAGGTTGAGTATATAGGAACAGCTATGGAACTGGGCATCAGTTTGGGGCATCAGTTTGAGTTAATCGATCACCAAATTTTGGATGGCTTTAATAAAGCCAAGATAAAAATTCATGGAGGGCTAAAATTGAATGATTTGTTGCGAGCAGTGATGCAGCACAATGAGATAGTGTCTGCCAGAGAATTGGTTCCTACCATGAACGAAATATTTATCCAAGCCGTTACAGCAAAACAATTGAACCATGAATAAGATATTATTGATCATCAAGAGGGAGTACCTGAGTAGGGTGAAGAAGAAGTCATTTTTGATCATGACTTTTTTGGGTCCTATTTTATTTGCCGCATTGATGTTTGGTGCCATTGCGGTGACCATGAATGATAAGTCGGTATATCAAGTTTTGATTGTGGATCCCTACGCGGTAATTACCCGCTATGACAGCACGAGTCAAACCTTATACCCCAGATTTGTCGATCAATTTAAGGATGACGAACGCATCATATATTCCTTTACTAGAAAAGAAGTTACTCCGGAAGATTTCAAGGAAGGTCAATACCAAGTGATGGTCGAGGTGGATGATGTGACCATCAATGACGGGAAGTGCAATTTTTATTACAAGAAATTTCCAGGAGAGTTTGTGCAAAGGAAGGTAGGGGATGATTTGGAAATTTCTTTGGAACGATTCCGTGTTGTGGACAGTTTACAATTGGACTATGAGAAGTACAAGCGAGCCAAGATGAATGTGTCTTTTGCGGATATCAATGTTGAGGAGAACCTAGGGCAAGAGGACAAGACTCAGGAAAAAGCGGTTATTGGATTTGTATTTGCCATCATGATTTATATGTTCATTTTCATGTATGGCGTTCAGGTGATGCGCGGGGTGATTGAGGAAAAGACAAATCGAATCGTTGAAGTAATTGTCTCTTCAGTCAAACCATTTCAGTTGATGATGGGCAAAGTGATTGGTATCGGACTGGTTGGATTAACCCAATTTTTGATGTGGGTAGTTTTATCTTCTGTTGTAGCGACAGTGGGATTGTCATTTTTCTCTTCTCAAATCGCGGGAGGAGCTGCTGTCGTTGAAAATGCACAGTTGATGAGCACAGGTGCAAATCAAGCACAAATGATGACGGAATTGATGAATAATCAAGCCATCAATTGGTTTTTTCAAATCAATTGGACCTTGATGATTAGTCTTTTCATCTTCTATTTCATTGGTGGATACTTTCTTTACGCTTCATTATTTGCGGCTATTGGTGCGGCTGTGGATAGCGAAACGGATACCCAACAGTTCATGCTGCCCGTTTCATTGCCCTTGGTTTTTGGATACATCGTTTCCGCGATGCTCATTGATAATCCGGAAAGTGCTGCAGGAAATTTCTTTGCATTGTTTCCGCTAACCAGTCCAGTGGTGATGATGGTAAAAGCCACCATGAGTACCACATCGGTTAGTATGATTTTGTTGTCAATGTTGATTCTGATCGTTACGTTCATTGCTTTCATAGCATTGGCAGGTAGGATTTATCGTGTTGGAATATTAATGTATGGCAAAAAAGCCAGCTATAAAGAATTGTGGAAATGGATCAGGTACAATCCTTAAAACCTGAGCGACTCTTCGGCATTGTCGATTGTGGAACCAACACTTTTAATTTGTTGATTGGTAAGTTGGTTGGTGACCAATGGGAATTGCTATTCTCTAATAAAATGCCGGTAAAAATTGGTTCAGGTGGTTTTGAATCTCAACAGATCATGCCGGACAGAATGGCCAGGGGACTTGATGTAATTGACCATTATCAGAGAGTTTGTAAGAATTTTGGGGTCAAAGACGTTTATGTGTTTGCAACATCCGCGCTTAGAGATGCTGAAAATGCTAGGGAATTTGTACAAAAGGTAAAATCCAAAAACGGGTGGACGGTCAATATCATTTCTGGAGATGAAGAAGCTGCCTTGATTTTTGAGGGGGTCAGGAAAACCAAAGAGCTGAGCAATGACAGCGCTTTGATCATGGACATTGGTGGAGGTTCAACGGAGTTTATTATCGTCCAGAAAGGAAAAGATGTTTGGAAGAGAAGCTATCCTTTGGGCGTGAGTCGTTTATTTGAGCGGATACAACCCCAATCCAGAATTTCGCAGCAGGACCTTCAAGTTCTAAAAAAAATATTGCAAGAAACGACAACGGATTTATCGGAAGCGCTTCAGAAATTTCCGTGTGATATTTTGCTAGGCTCTAGCGGTTCATTTGATACACTTTTGGCTTTGTACAATCATTCCACAAAGAATGGTAATCAGCTAAATGAGAATATTTGCCAAGAGATCCCCATGGCAGCGTTTTCTTCCATACACATGCAGATGATGGGCAGTACTTTGGAAGAGCGATTGAAGAATCCTGCAATCCCCACAATTCGGGCGGAGTATATGCCGTTGTCTACCTACTTGGTAAGATTTGTATTGGAAATGCACCCTTTTAAGAGTGTTTGGAGATCACCGTATGCATTGAAAGAAGGGGTAATTTTCTCTAAGATTATGAAGCAATCCTAGCTAAACGCTAAATTTGTTGTTATATGAGTCATAAATTAAAAAGGAGGACAATCATTGCATCATTGGTGGTGTTGATTCCTACCTTTTTTCTTTTTGCCATATTAAAATTGCCTCAATTCCAGACGAGTATTGCTCGTTGGATTGCGGGCTATTTAAGTTTTGAATGGAAGACGGAAGTTTTTGTAGAGTCTTTTTATTTCGATTGGGGTTTGGATATGCACTTGGAAAATGTTGTCATTTTCGATCAGCATCAAGATACCCTGGCCGCAATCCAAGATTTATCTATATCGTCCTATCAATGGTCTTTTGAGCAGGGTTGGCAAATAGCGTCATTGCATTTGGATCATCCATATTTTTATGGCGCACAGGCTGCAGATTCAACTTGGAATTTTGATTTTCTTATTGATTATTACAGAAATCCTGTAAAGGATTCAACCAAGAGTGAACTTAAAATTAGGCTGGACAATGTTCAGGTAGATTCTGGAGTTTTTGTTTGGAATGCCCTTGGAGATAAGGTGCCTTATGGAATGTTTGACCCCAATCAAATTGAAATCAAGAATTTGACGGGTCAATTCCAAGACATTTTGTGGACGAAAGATCAGTGGCAATTTCGAATTTTTGATTTGTCGGGTATTGACCATTGTGGGCTTCAACTGAATGCTTGTTCAGCCATGATTTCCGGTAAGGAAAAT
Organism: Bacteroidota bacterium; assembly: GCA_039805365.1. Lineage (GTDB taxonomy): Bacteria > Bacteroidota > Bacteroidia > Flavobacteriales_D > Sanyastnellaceae > CAMCTV01. The sequence goes on from JBDLUK010000253.1 coordinate 3,371, forward strand.
CAGATTTTATTTGATGAATGTCGCATCAACACTCCTCGTAATGATATTTCGGGAACCGTCGATTTGACATGGGATAAGGAGGTCAAGTCATTTGCGGAAGATGTAGAATGGAAAGCGGAGTTAACGGGTTATCCCTTGAATTTATCAGAGTTAAAATTCTTTTACTCGCCCGCACAGAATTGGGTCAACGAGGCACAAGTTCAATTGAACTTCACAGGGAATTTAAATGATTTGAATGTGGGCCTTGCTGATATTCGTATGGGTATGATGTCCCACATGGTGATGCAGGGGTCAGTTCAACATTTATTGGATTCCACTGGCATTGCCTTGGATATAGACATCAAGCAGATGCTCACCCAGGCTCAAGATCTTCGAGAATTTGCAAAATGGACCGGTGATGATCTTAAGCTTCCTGGGAACATCGATAATTTAGGTTTAATTGCATATGATGGACATGTGCATGGAGCCAAGGACAGATGGCGTTTGTATGGCGAATTGACGACGGATTTGGGATTGCTTCAAGGCGATGTTGAAATGGATGCGGGAGATCAGCAAGGTTTTACGGGGTATGTGCAAGCGGAGCACTTTTCCATAGGTCGATACTATAATTCCACAGACTTAGAATATATATCCGGGGATCTGAACATAGAAGGGAATGGTTTTGAATTGAATAATTTGGAAATGGTTGTGGATGGCGCCTTAAGTGAATTCCGGTACAAGGGCTATACATTCTCTGAAATAGCAATCAATGGAGATTTGTCCAATCGATTTTTTCTAGGTGATTTGAGTATGAAAGATCCCAATGCAAAATTGGATTTTGTGGGGCAATGTGATTTTAGTAAAAAGTTACCTTCGGTGACTTGTCAACTGAACGTGGAGCATTTTAATTTTAAGGCCATTGGAGCTTTTCCAAATTTGCCCTATAGTGCAATAAGTGGTGAAGCATCAATGGATTTTCATGGATGGAATTGGGCTGATTTGGAGGGTGAACTAGAACTAAAGAATGTAATGTATTGCGCCAATGAAAATGATTATGTTCTGGATTATTTGGCGTTAACTGTGGACCGGTCGGACAAGCTTAAAATATCATTGAATTCAGATATTGCAATAGGAGAAGTTAATGGCGATATTAATATCAAGGATTTACCGGCAGCATTCACGAGTATCGTTTCTCATGTATTGCCTCAATATGATTGGGAGATAGCGCCACATTCCCCGCAGAAGTTTGACTTGGCCTTTGAGATTTTAGATTTTAGCCAAGTCAATGAGGCGTTTGTAAAAGACTGGGGAATATCTCAAAATGCCCGAATCAAACTGAGTGTAGACGAATCCGCAGACTTTTTTGAAGGTTTGTTTACCGCAGATACCATGGCGTACAAAGGAAACAGTTTTTATGGGTTGGTGTGTGATTTTCAAAAACCAGATGAGTTTGTTTACGCGACAATTCAAACCGATAGTGTTAAATCAGGAGGATTGCAGTGGGACCAACTTTCTATTGACGCACGTTCTGAAGGTGATTTGATATTTACAGATTGGGTTTGGGGCAATGATAGCACCATTC